>SFCB01000284.1 GCA_004367505.1 Chloroflexi bacterium OHK40
CATCATGACTGTTACCCTTAACACTTCGTCACCTGAGCCAGCTACAACCTGTGGTATGATCACTCCAGGGAATCCCCCCAACCACCGCATATGTACAGCGCTCCGGCGAATGCCGTGGAGGCACGCCCCATGCCCCTTGCCTTCACCATCCTAGTAGCGAGCCTGGGATCCAGGGTGGAGGAGTTTCTCGTCGCCGCGCTCAGCGGTCAGGGCTATGAGGTCCGTTCAGCACTCGGGCTCGAGCAGCTACTCACAACCGTTAGCCGCACGATCGATCTGGTGCTGCTCGACATCCCCGACGAGGACGGACTGGCCCACCTTGGCACGGTGCGCGCCGCAAGCCAGGGAGCGCTGGTGGTGCTGGGGCCTCGCCGGAACGATCGGCTGCTCGTTGCCGCCCTCGAACAGGGAGCCGACGATTACGTCCCTCGCCCTTTTCGCACCGACGAACTGCTCGCCCGCATTCGCGCCCAGCTACGCCGCCGCCAGCGCAACCAGGGCGCCGCCATAAGCTTCGGGCGCTTCCACCTCGACCCACACAGCCGCGAGGCTTCCTTCGACGGGACCCCCCTCACGCTCAGCGCCGAAGAGTTTGCGCTCCTCACGACGCTCGCCGCGCGCCCGGGGCACCTCTACCCCGCCGATACGCTCGTCCAGCAGATCTGGGGCAGCGGCCAGGACGCAACCGACCACCTTGCTTCGGCCATCGAGCGCCTGCGCGGCATGATCGAGGCCGACCCGCGCTCCCCAAGTGTGCTCGGAGGCGATATGGCCCATGGCTTCTGGATCGGTGGCGCCGTCCAGGAGCGCGAGCTGAACGCTGAGTAGCTTGAGGCGCGGGGATGGGGGAAAGAGCCATCCGGCCCGCCAGCACGCCCTGGGCCTCGCGCCGCAGGAGCCCGCGCAGGCGGGCTTCGCCTCCCTGGAGCCGCGCGCTTCAGCGCCACGACACGCGAGGGGCTGGGTTCCCGCGTGCGCCGGAACGACACCCGGGCGTTGGTGTCACGCTCGCGCAGGTGGGCGTGAAGGCCAGCAGCACGTCCCAACACCATGAACCACAGCTCTGACCAGACATTCTGTCCGCCCCTGACGGGGCGCGAGAGAGGAGGACAGGAGGCTATGTCATGATCGTCTCAGGCACCCGCGAGGCAACAATCCGGGAGGTGCAGCCGGTAAACATCCACGGCACCATCTTCTACGACCTTGTCTACATCCACGAGGGAGAGACGAAGCCGCGCCGGGCGCGGGTGGGCGCCGAGAGTGTCTACCCGGGCATACAGCCGGGGGATCGGGTGCTGGTGAGCTACCTGATGAACGTGGCGACGGGGGTCGAGCGGCGCTAACACGATGCTGCGGAAGGATGACCAACTGGGCGTGTACATAGCTTGCTACTGCCGTGGTCCACGCCCCTGTCCCCTCACGCCCCTGTCCCCTCTCCGCCCGACGCCGGCGGTCCAGCCACAGCCAGCACATAGCGATCGGTGGTGAGGTAGCGGCGGGCCGTCTCCACGATCTGCTCGCGCGACACGCCCTCGATGATGGCCGGGTAGCGCTCGACGAAGTCCAGCCCGAGCCCGTAGCGCTCGATCGCCAGCAGGGTGCCGGCGATGCCATCGTTCGTCTCCAGGCCAAGCACCATGCTTCCGGTCAGGTAGGAGCGCGCGTCGGCCAGCTCCTGCTCGGTGGGTCCCTCGGCCACGAACTGTGCCACCTCGTGGAGCACCGCCGCGATTGCCCGCTCGACATTGGCCGGGTTGACGCCCGCCACCGCCGACCAGGGTCCTGTGCCAACGTCGGCCTCCAGACCACTGTAGCAGTAGTAGGCCATCCCCTGCTTCTCGCGCACGTTCTCGCCCAATCGGCCGCCCAGCCCGAGACGCCCGAGGATCATGTTCGCCAGCATCGCCGCGTAGAAGTCCGGGTCGCTGCGGCGCAGCCCGTGCACCGCCCAGATCAGATCGGATTGAACCTTGCCGGCCATCGGGATATCGCGACGCCGGATGGTTTCCAGAGGCGGCACGGGCGCCAGATCGAGGGCCGGCGGCTCACCGGGGCGCGCCCAGCCCCCCAGGTACTGTTCCAGAAGCTCGATCACCGCAGCGGGCTCGACATCGCCCACCACGGCCACGGCGCCACCAGCGGGGTGATAGCCCTCGTGGAAGCGCAGCAGATCGTCCCGACCGAGGTCCTGCACCGTCGCGACGCTGCCGCTGGAGAGCCGGCTGTAGGGATGCTCGGGCGGGTAGAGCAACTCGCGGGCGGCCCGGCTCGCCTGGGTGCCCGTCTCCTGCTCGCTCTCACGCAGCCCGAGGAGGAACTGGGCGCGCAGCTTCTCGACCTCGTGGGCCGGGAAGGTGGGACGCGCCAGCATATCGGCGAGGATCTCGATCACCAGCGGCAGATCCTCCGTCAGGGCCTTCGCCCCGAAGCCGCTGCTATGGAGGCCGCCGCCAGCGTTGACGCTACAGCCGCGCGCTTCGGTCTCGGCCACGATCTGCTGGTAGCTGCGCTCACCGGCGCCACGAATGAGCGCCGCGCCGGTAAACACGGCAAGACCGCTCTGGGAGGCTGGCTCGTGCACCGCGCCGATCCGCAGCTCGCCGCGCACACTTACCGTGGGCGTAGTGGGGTTACGCTGGATGAGGGCCACCATCCCGTTTGCCAGCACGTGACGGGTAGCCCCGGCGATCCCGCTGCGGTGCGTGCTCATGCTGGGCTCTCCTCGTCGGTGGGCACGAAGTGGCCGACCACACGCCGCCGCTCGGTAAGATACTGCCGGGCCACCCGGCGCACGTCATCGGCCGTCACGGCGGCTAGCTCGTCAAGTAGCGACTCCGTACGACGATAGCTATCCAGCACCTCCCACATACCGAGCTGCATCGCCTGGCCCGTGACGCTCTCGCCGCTGTAGGCCACCTGCGCCCGCACCTGCTTGAGCACACGGGCAAGCTCGTCGGCGGCCACACCCTCCTGCTGGATCTTATCGACCTCGCGCAGCAGGGCCCCCTCCACCTCAGCGGCGGTATGGTCGGCGCTTACCGTCGCGCTCAGTTCGAACAAAAAGGGGTCGCGAGTCGGGAGATAGCTGCTATAGGCCGAGGCCGCCAGGCCCGTCTCCACGAGGGCGCGGTAGAGTCGGGCGCTGCGGTTCGTCTGCGCGCCGCCACCCATAAAGTTGAGCGACCTGGCGCCGCTCAGTACCGCGTCGAGCACGGCCATCGGCGCGAAGTCCTTGCTGCGACAATCGGGCGCCAGGTAGCCAATCTGCACATACTCGGCGGGGCCGGGACGGCGAATGATGACGCGCCGTTCACCCTGAGGCTCCGGCTCCACGGCGCGAGTCCGGGGCAGGGCCGGGCCAGCGGGCAGATCGGCGAAGTAGCCCTCGACGGTGCGCAGCATCACATCGGTGTCGAAGTCGCCAACGAGCACCAGCACCGCGTTGTTCGGCGTGTAGAAGGTCTGGTAGTAGCTGTAAAGCTCTTCGCGTGTCATCGCCAGCAGATCGCTTTTGTAGCCGATCACCGGGTGGTGGTAGGGGTGCGCCGTAAAGGCAATCGCCTTGACCGCCTCGTCGAGCCATGTCTCCGGGTAGTTGGCGTAGCCCTCGAGCTCGGAGATGATCACCGTGCGCTCGCTCTCCACCTCTGGCGGATCAAAGAGCGCGTTGACCATCCGGTCGGCCTCGATGCGCAGCCCGATCTCGATGCGGTCGGCGGGGAGCGTCTCATAGTAGGCGGTATAGTCGATCCAGGTAAAGCCGTTGAAGGTGCCGCCATTGCGGGCAATCAGCCGGTCGAACTCGCCACGAGGGACGCTCGGCGTGCCCTTGAAGAGCATATGCTCAACCCAGTGGCTGATACCTGTCTGACCACTCGGCTCATTCCGGCTGCCCACACGGTACCAGACCCAACTGGTGGCCACGGGGGCGCTGTGGGCCTCGCGCGTGAGCACGAGCATGCCGTTGGGCAGGGTATGGGCCTCGACAGGTGCACTCATGGGGGCTCCTTCAGCGATCGCGCTCAGGCGGCTGGTCGCAGATGCGCAGGGTGAAGCGGTGTACAAAACGGACGATGGCGCGGGGCCGTTCACGCTGGGGCAGGTGGCCGCAGCCGGGCAGCACGAGTAACTCGGCGCCGGGCAGGTTATCGCGGAAGAACTCGAACGACCCGGCGGGCAGGAAGGTGTCACGGCTGCCCCAGACGAGCGCGGCGGGTACGCGGATCTGGCGCAACTCCTCGGGGGTGAAGAAGCCTGCGGCGCGTGGGTCGGCGGCGTTGGCGGCCTCTACAGCGGCAGCCACAAACTGGCGCACGCTCTCGCGCATGAAGAGCTCCTGGAAACCGCGCTGGGCCAGGTAGAGTGGTGCTGGCACCCGCCCGAACATCTGGCGGTAGATCGCCCGCACCGTCCGCAAATCCGGCACGGCCACCGTGTTCACGAAGGGGTCCCAGGAGCTCCGGCCCTGGAGCAGGGCCCCACCCGGGTCGAGGAGCACGATCCCGCAAGTGAGCTCGGGAGCCTCCAGGGCAAGGCGCGCGGCCACCCAGCCACCCATCGAGTTGCCGACGAGCAGCGCCGGGCGCCCAACCACCTCGCGCACGAGCGCGGCGAGCACGGCCACCTGGTCGGCGATCGTCGCGTAGCGCCGCCCCGGCGGGTTGCCGCTCAGCCCGAAGCCCGGCAGGTCGAGGGCATAGACCGGGCCGATCCGGGCGAAGCCGCCGATGGTGAAGGCCCAGGTGAGGGCGCTATCGGCAATCCCGTGCACGAGTACTACCGGGACGTTTGGGCGAGCGCCTGGCAGCGCAGGACGCTCGTACCAGTGGGTGAGCACGCCCGCGAGGCGCCGCTCGCGGCTCACGGCGCCCGAACGCAGCAGCGCGCGCCTGGTGACGCCGAGCGCCAGAGGGATGAGCACCCGTGAGAGGGGCTCTCCGAAGCTTACCTGGCGCCTGAGTTCGTGTTCGGTCATCCCTCGCCCTGCCTTCCAGGCTCTGGCCAGGCACGATACGGCTCCGCGCAAGGGCCGCGCGCAGGGGGCAGCGCTGGGAGGGTGCGATCCCGGTTGGGCGGTGCCATCCTGCGGCGATTCGCCGGGCGGCTGCGGCATTGATCTGCCAATCCTAATACGCCGCAGCGCGGCTGACGCCCTCGGAGGGGGTGCAGACGAGCACCCGGGGCTCCAGACCGGTGCGGGCGCGGTACTGCTCGGCAAGGGCGGCGGTGAACTCATCCACGGCGCCGATACGCACCATGCTCACGGTGCTGCCGCCAAAGCCACCGCCGGTGATACGCGAGCCGTAGCAGCCGGGCAGGTGCAGCGCCAGTTCCACGAGTGTGTCGATCTCCGGCACGCTCACCTCGTAGTCGTCGCGCAGGCTCTCGTGCGACTGGCGCATCAGCGCGCCGAACCGGGCCAGGTCGCCACTCTGGAGAGCTGCCGCAGCCGTCTGGGTACGCCAGATCTCGCTCACCACGTGACGAGCGCGCCGCAGCACCTCGGGCGATAACAGATCGGCATTGGCCTGGAGCTGCTCGGGGCTCACGTCCCGCAGGGCGGTGATCCTGGGCATCCGCACCTTCAGCAGGCGCACGGCCTCCTGGCAGGCCGCCCGGCGGTCGTTGTACTCCGAGCCCACCAGACTGTGGCGCACGCCGCTATCGCAGACTACCACCCGCACGTCGGGGGGGATCGGGATCGGCGTGTAGCTCAGGTCGCGGCAGTCGAGCAGCAAGGCGTGGCCGGCACGACCAAGCGCGGCCATGAACTGGTCCATAATCCCGCACTGCATGCCTACGAAGCTGTTCTCAGCGCCCTGGGCGAGCAGAGCCAACTCCTCGCCGAGCAGGTTGATGTTGTTGAGCAGTTGGAGCGCATAGCCCACAGCCACCTCAAGCGACGCCGACGACGAGAGCCCGGCACCGAGAGGCACATCGCTTTCGATCAGCAGGTCTGCCCCGACGATGGGGAGATCGCGGGCGAGCAGCCCCTTCACAACACCACGGACATAGTTGCTCCAGGGATGCTCAGTGCTGCGCTCGATCGCGTCGAGCGAGAAACTGTCCTCGGCATCGAACTGACCGCTATGGACCCGCACCGTCCGGTCCGGACGGGCACGGGCCGCCACAAAGGTCGCCCGGTCGATCGCGATCGGTAACACGAACCCCTCGTTATAATCGGTGTGCTCGCCGATCAGGTTGACTCGCCCGGGAGCGCGAACGATTAAACGTGGGTGGATCCCAAAGCGTCTGGCAAAAGCGTCGCGAAGGTCGCTGATCTCTGGCATGGCCAACTCCTCATAACTCGGACGCGCTTCGCGCTAGTCTACCATACTGATTGTCGCCTGGCACACTGCCCCGCGCCCCAGGGTGACGTATGGCCTGCACCCCCGCGTGCCGTGGCGCTGAAGCGCGCGGCGAGGGGGAGGCAACGCCCGCCTGCGCCCAGCGCGACCCCGTGCCAGGGCCGGTATCGACCCTACGCCAGCACCCGCCCCTCACCCTCGCGCCGGGTAATCTTGCGCTCATCAAGGTGCTCAAGGAAGGCCAGCGCATACTTCCGGCTGCTCCCGAAGCGGTCCCGCAGCTGCCCAACACTCACACTGCCCTCACGGACGATCGTCGTCTGGACCCACGCCAGCAACTCGGCGTAGATTTCTGGCAGCAAGTAGACATCGGGCGCCACCCGTACAAAGATGCGCCGCTCAAGCGCCCACGCCAGCAACTCGCCGTCGAGATCGGGAGCAGGCGGGCTGTAGGGCGCCCGGCGCATCGCCGCAAGGGCCGCATCGAGCGCGTCCTGCTCGGCGGGACCGGGACGCGGGTCGTGGCCTGCCAGCCAGACGCTTGTTTCATCGCGGCCTACCACCTGCTGGCGCGCCGCCTCTTCGACCACCACAGCCAGCGCCCGTGGTGTCAGGCGCAGCCGCTGGCGCAACTCCTCACGGGGCATACCCCGGCGCAGCGGGAACCTGGTGTGGTAGGCCCGCAGCGCCGGCTCCATGCGCTCAACGAGCCGCGCCCAGCCCGCCGAGGCGATCAGCAGGCCCGGCTGGCGAGGGGCTGGCGTCCGCTCAGCGGTGGAAACACCCTGCGATCCGGCGGGCGCAACCATCTCCTGCCCCCCCGGCTCCCCACCCCCATGCGCCTCTCTGAGCTCGGAGAGCACGAGGATGCGCCCCTCCCGCGCCAGGCGCTCCGTGATCTGCCGCGCCACGGGTGCCGCTACGCCGGGCAGCGCCTCATCCAGGGGGCGGGGCGGGCCATCGCCAAGAGCCTGCAACAGCAACTCGGCCGGGTCGCCACGGGCGAGCGTCTCCAGGGTGGCGAGCACCTCCGGGCGGAAACGGCGATGGCGCGGCGGATGGGCGTCCACCACCTGGCCGCCCGCGACCGTCCGGCCCGGGGAGGGCACACGCAGGATGCAACGGTCGCCACGCGCCACGGCCACCGGTCGCTCCAGACGCACCTGAGCCCAGCCGCTCGCGCCGGGCTCAAGGGCCTCGGCATCGAGCAGGGTTACACGGCAGCGCACCTCGGCCGCGCCAGTAAAGAGATCGAGAGCCGCATTCTGCACGATCGGGGCGGGCGCATCGTCAAGCACGCGCAGCCTGAGATCGAATATGCTCGTTGGACGCAGCGTATCGGGTGGGGCCAGCACATCACCACGGGCGATCTGCCTATGGTGCACCCCGGCCAGGTTAACCGCCACACGGGTGCCTGGCAGGGCCACCTCCTCCCGCTGCCGGTGCGTTTGCAGACCGCGCACACGGGCGCGCAGGCCCGCTGGAAGCACCGCGAGCTCCTGGCCCACCGCCAGGGGGCCATCGATGAGCGTCCCGGTGACGACCGTACCGAACCCACCGATGGTGAACGAACGGTCAACGGGCAGGCGGGGCGCGCCACGAGCAACGGAACGGCTCGGCGTCGCGTCAAGAGCCAGATCGAGTGCTCGGCACAGGGCATCGAGGCCCTGGCCGCTGCGAGCCGACACCGGAACCAGAGCGGCGTGCTCCAGGCTGCTCCCGCGCAATCGCCCGCTCACCTCCTCCCGGACCAACGCCAGCCACTCATCATCGACCAGATCAGCCTTCGTCAGGGCTACCACACCGTGGCAGACCTCCAGCAGATCGAGGATCGCGAGATGCTCGACGGTCTGGGGCATCACCGACTCATCGGCGGCCACCACGAGGAGGGCCGCATCGAGACCACCCACGCCCGCGAGCATATTCTTGATAAAGCGCTCGTGGCCGGGAACATCGATCAGGCTCACGCTGCGGCCAGACGGGAGCGTCAACCACGCAAAGCCGAGATCGATGGTCATCTCCCGGCGCTGCTCCTCGGCCCAGCGGTCCGGATCGATCCCGGTCAGGGCTTTCACGAGCGTCGACTTGCCGTGGTCCACGTGGCCGGCGGTGCCGATAACGTACATAGGGCGGGTGCCAGTTGGAGCGTGCCGGAGGCGCGCGATTGACGCATGGCGTATAGTGAATGCTATGGCCATTGTACCAAACTCGTGACGTGGCCCTGGAGCCAGCCCCGATGCACCTCGACTACACCCTGGCCACTGAGCACCTGTGCGCCGCCGACCCGGTGCTGGGCGCGCTGATCGCCCGGATCGGGCCGGTCGAACTCCAGCCGACGGGGCACAGCTTTGCCACCCTGGCCAGCGCGATCGTCTCGCAGCAGATCTCGGTGCAGGCCGCCGCCGCGATCATGCGGCGCCTGGAGGCGACTGCGGGCACCATCACGCCCGAAGCGATCCTGGCCACCTCCCCGGAGAACCTACGGGCGGCCGGCCTCTCCACGGCGAAAGCGGGCTACCTGCTCGACCTGGCGGCCCGCGCCGTTGCCGGCGCATTCGACACCCTGCCCACCCTCAGCGACGAAGCGGCGATCGCCAGGCTCACCGCCGTGAAGGGCATCGGCCTCTGGACGGCCGAGATCTACCTCTTATTCGCCCTTGGGCGGCCCGACATCCTCCCCGCCGGCGACCTCGGCCTGCGCTACGCCATCCACCGCTTCTACGAACGCCCCGCGCCGCCCACCCCGGCGGAGGTGCGCGCCCTTGGCGAGCCCTGGCGGCCCTACCGCAGCATCGCCGCCTGGTACCTCTGGCGGGCCCGACGTCACCTCTAAAGCCCCCTCATCCTGCCCCTGCGCGTGCGCGCCTTCGTGCTCGTCACCTTCATGTTCGTCGGGGGCCGCAATAAGCTTTGCATTCCGTACTATCTCGTGCTATGATATGTCAACACCGAAGGAGCGCATGCCATGGAACGCCGCGCGGGCCGCCGGCACGATCAACTCCGCCCTCTGGCGATCACACCTGGGGCCGCGCCCTATGCCGAAGGTTCGGCGCTGATCGTCTGCGGCGACACGCGAGTGCTCTGCGCCGCGAGCGTCGAGGAGTCGCTGCCGGGGTGGCTACGGGGCCAGGGGCGCGGTTGGGTCACCGGCGAGTACGCGCTACTTCCACGGGCCACCCTCACCCGCAATCGGCGCGAGCGGGCCGGCGCCAGTGGGCGCACCCAGGAGATCCAGCGCCTGATCGGTCGCTCCCTGCGCGCCGCAGTCGACCTGGAGGCCCTCGGCGAGCGCACCATCACTGTTGACTGCGACGTCTTGCAGGCCGACGGGGGCACCCGCACCGCAGCGATCACCGGCGGCTACGTGGCCCTCGCCCTGGCGTGCGCCCGCCTCGTCGCCGAGGGCAAGCTCGCCACCAGCCCGATCATCCGCGCCGTGGCGGCTGTCAGCGCCGGTGTGGTAGGTGGCACGCTCATGCTCGACCTGGACTACACCGAGGACAGCAGCGCCGACATGGACTGCAACGTCGTCATGACCGATACCGGCGCCTTCGTCGAGGTGCAGGCCACCGCCGAGGGTGAGCCCGTGCCCCCCACGGCGCTCAATGCCCTGCTTGAGCTAGCAGCCGGCGGAGTAGCGCAACTCCTTGCCGCGCAGCGGGAGGCGCTGGGAATGTAACGCCGCATCGAAAGCGAGCACGCCATGCACGACGACCAGGCACGCGAGATCGCGCTGCGCCACCTTCAGCAGGGCCTTGCCCTGGAGCAGGCCAACCGTATGGCCGAGGCCGTTGAGCACTATCGGCAGGCGATCGCCGGCAACCCCCATCTTTGTGACGCCCACAACGCCCTCGGCCTCTACTACCAGCGCAGCGGCCTCCTCGCCAAGGCCGCCGACGAGTTCCGGATCGTGGCCGGCCTGGAGGGCGACTTTCTCGCCTACTTCAACCTCGGTTACGTCCTCGTCGAGCTCGAACGCTACGACGAGGCCCTGGATGCCTTTGGCCACTGCCTCGCCCTCGCCCCCGACGACACCGCCACCCACTTCGAGCTCGCGCTCATCCACCTGCTCCGTGGCGAGTACCAGCAGTCGCTGGAGCGGCTCCAGCTACCCCTGCGCTGCTACCCCGACGACTGGGAAGTCCACAACATGCACGGGCGCTGCCTGCTCGGGCTGCGCCGCTATGACGAGGCCACCGCCGCCTTCGGGCGGGCCCTGGTGCTCGCCAACTCGGTCCTCGCCCAGGCCGAGATCGTCGACAACCTTGCCACGGTGGAGCGCCACCGCGAATTTCGCAGCCTCACCAGCCTCAAAGATCAACTCTACGCCCAGGAGGGCGTGATCTACCTCGGCACCGCCACCGACGACGGGCTCCAGGTGAGCGAGGCAGCCGACTTCCACTTCAGCTTCGCCGACATCGCGACGACCCTGCAGCGCCTGAAGGCTCTGGCGGCAAGTGCCGGCTGGCGCTTTAGCGCCGCGATCGCCGCCGATACCCTGGCTCGCCCCCTCGCCGAGGCCGTGGCCCGCATGCTCGATATCCCGCTGCGCCGCGCCGAGGATCTCACCCCCGCCGATCGGGCCTTGCTCGTCTTCGCGGTGGCCAGAGAGGCCGAGCTGTTGTTGCTCACCCTGGAGCGGCTTCCCTGCCCGGCCACGGCCTTCTGCCTCGGCCTGAACTGGCTTCGCTACACGCGGGTGCTGCCCGACGTGGTCGGCGTGACGGTGCGCGGCACCTGTAGCGTGCCCTGGGAAGCCTCCCTGCGCCGCCTGCGCGCCGATGGTGCCCCCGCGCCGGTGGTGAGCGCCGCTGTGGCTGCGGCGGCCGCCCAGATCAGCCAGGCCGTGCGCGATACGCCCCTGGACCCGAACCTCCCCCGCCAGATCCGCTACTATACCCGCACCCATCGCCGCGTCAATGTGAGCGCGTCCTAGCTCCGTGCTATTGACGCCTACACGATTCCGTGATATGCTCTACCTGTTATCGGCTATCACGGGTTCGTATGATCAGGCTCGGCTTTGCGGTTCGTGCCCCGGAGCACCCGGATCTGGCCAGCATTGGGCGGGCCGTGCCGCACCTGAGTGTGGCCCTGGCCCATCTGGCCGATATGCTTAGCTACGTCGAGCGGGCAGGCATTCGCTTCTACCGGGCTGTATTGCCCCCGCCCAGGGGCGGGTTCGCCGAGATCGAGGCCTGCGCCGGGCAGCTAGAGGCGCTGGCCGAGCGGCTCGCCCTGGCAGGGATACGCCTCGGCACGCACCTGCCACCCGGCCTGCCGCTCTGCGCCGCCGACGAGGCCCGGGCGGGGGAGGCAATGGCGGCCATCGAGCTTACCGCCGCCCTGCTCGAGGCTCTGGACGGGCGCCAACCACCCGCCCCACCCGAGGCCACCATGGTCGCGCATCTGGGTGCGCCCGCCGGGGATGATACGGCCAGCGCGCGCTTCGCCACCCGCTACCACAGCCTCTCGGCCCGCGCCCGGGCGCGCCTGGCGCTGGAGCACGATGCGGCAGGCACCAGCCTGGGGCGCCTGCTGGCCCTCCATCAGCGCTGCGGCGTGCCGATCGTCTTCGATGCGCTCCACTGGGAGCTTTACAACCCGGAGCGGCTGCCGCTCGGGCTGGCTCTTGGCCTGGCCCTCGCCACCTGGCCACCGGGTGCGCGGGCCGAGGTACACCTGAGTAGCCAGCGCAGCGAGGCTCATCTCTTGCCCGGCCGGGCCGGCGCGCCAGCGCGGGTGCTGCCACCCCGGCCCGGGCAACACGCCGACTTTATCGCCCCGGGCGACCTTGAGCGCCTGCTGCGGGCCGCCAGCGGCCTCCCCCCCTTCGACCTCATGCTGGAGGCCAAGGCGGGCGACATGGCCCTCCGGCGTCTGCGCACGGAGCTCGCCCGCCGGAGCCCCGAGCTCGCAGTGCGGCTGGGGTAGACCATGCTATAATGGCGTCACTGTACGGGCGCACCATCGTGTGCGCCCCCACTGTGTCAGCCCCACCGAGACCTTGACGGAGCACTACCCGTGAGCCAGCCCCGCCCCAAAGGCAAGCAACCAGCCCCTGCCTCTAGCCCTCTGCCGGGCATCCTTTCGGCCGTCGTCGTCCTGCTGGTGCTCGGCCTGGTGGCCGGCCTCCTGATCAGCCGCGCTGGTGACACCTCAAACACCCAGGCCACAGCCGTAGCACCGGTTGCCACCGAGAGCGCGGCACTCCCCACGGCCCCCGCCGCTGAGCTACCCACGGCCGGTCTACCACCCGATACTCTGCCGACGGCCACCACCTATACCTATAGCGCCCCACCACCGATGACGATCGACCCGGCCGGAGAGTACATCGCCACGATCGCCACCCCCCGTGGCGATATCGTCATCGAGCTCCTGCCCGAGATCGCCCCCCAGACGGTGAACAGCTTCGTCTTCCTGGCCAGGCAGAACTTCTACAATGGCCTCACCTGGCACCGCGTACTGCCCGGGTTCATGGCTCAGGGCGGCGACCCGACGGGCACCGGCACTGGCGGTCCTGGCTACACCATCCCCGCCGAGTTCACCAACGAGCTAACCTTCGATGGCCCTGGCGTGGTGGCCATGGCCCGCTCGGCGGACCCGGACAGTGCCGGCTCGCAGTTTTTCATTACCACCGCTGCCGCGCCCTTTCTGAACGGCCAGTACACCATCTTCGGCCGGGTGATCGAGGGCCAGGAGATCGTCGATGGCATCCCCCTGCGGGACCCGGACAACCCCGCCGATCTCACTCGCCCCGGCGAGACGATCCTCAGCATTACGATCACCGAGCAGTAGCGCGCTACACAGAACGCCCGCCTGGCATCAGGTGCCAGGCGGGCGTTCCTGTTCTCGTGCCTACTTCCTGCGCCCAAACAGCCCGCGCCGCTTCGGCGGCTCCACCGTCTGCCGCAATGCGTCCAGGTCGGAGTCGAACCCGCGAGCGGCGGGCTGTGGGGCGCGCTCCTGCGCCCGCAGCTCATCGAGCGAAATGCGCCGCCCGGCTGGCGCCGCTCCCACCTCGCCCACCGGCTCGTCCCGCCCGGCAGCTGGGGCGACCGGCACCACCTCCAGCGGCTCCGACGCAAGCGGCTCCGTGTCGCCGTAGGGGCTCCCACCCTGCTCCACACCCAAAGCCACCAGCCATTCCCAGATCAGGCCGCGGCGCTCACGTGACTCCTCCGGCAAGGCGAGCGGCCGGCCACGCGCGTCGATCACCACGCCAAGCACGCTCCCGGCCACATCGCCGCCCTCCGAGGAGACGGTCTCACCGGGGGCTGCGGAGCCGATCTGTACCCCCGCCGCCGGCCGCAGGGTGATGCGCCCGTAGCGGCCCGGCGGCAGCGCCAGGCGCGCGATCTCGCCGTGGCGCACCACCCGCTGCTCGCTACGCCCGCCGAGCACGCGCAACTCGACCTCGAGCACCACCTCGCCGCGCCGGCCTTCGCCGAGCGGCACGATCACGCTCGCCAGCGGTGTGTTGCGCAGCAGGTCGCGATCGACCACGGTCACCGCCGCGTCGGCGTCCAGGCCGGCAAGGGCACCACCCACCGGCAGGAGCCCGAGCATATCGAGGTAGACATCAAGAACCGGGTGCTCATGGGCACCACCAGGCTCCAGGGCATCGAGCAGTGTTAGCAGCGCCAGGCCTGGCTGGGGCGCGTGAGCGAGCACGCCCCCGCCGGCCAGCAGCCAGTCGTAGTCGCCCACGGACGCCTCATCACTTAACGCCGCATAGGCGGCCCGCAGCGCCTCACGGGCCAGCGCGTGCTCGACGAGCAGATCCTCGCGACTGGCGGGGAGCAACTGCGGGCGCAGGGCCCGGTTGAGCAGGCGCTCGATCAACTCGGCCTCACCGATTGGGAAGGGCAGCCAGCGCGCGATTGGCCCAACCGAACCGCCCTCCAGCAACCCCGTCAGACCGTAGCCAATCCCGGTGGTGCCGAGCACCGCTGGGTGATAGCGCCCCGGCGCCGCATAGAAAGCCGACGTCGCGCTGGAACCGACATCGACGCTGAGGACGCGGCGGCCCGTACGCTCCGCCAGAAAGCGCGTCATCAGCCCCTCGACATCACAAACGGTGCGCACAGGCACGCGGCTCATGCGGCGCAGTGCTGGCAAGCCGGGTAGCCGGGGAAGGATCTGCTTCTCGTAGAGCCGCACCAACTCCTGCCGAGCCGGGTTCAGGTTGGCCCGATCCAACGCCGGGCGCAGATTGTCGACCACAAAGAGCTCTGCCCGGTCGGAGAGCGCGGCGATCACTTGCTCCCGGGCCAGACTATTGCCGGCATAGATCACTGGCCGCGCCGTAAACTCCTGGCGTTGCTGGCCACTCGAGTCCACCCCGGTGCTGAGAGCCGTCAGCCCCACGATGTGGGCCAGCCGGTTGACTGCATCGACCGCACCGCGCTCGAGGCCCCCGGCGATCAGCACAGCATCGGGCTGTAGGGTGAGCAGGCTCTCCACCTGGCGCTCGATCCACGACTGCTCAGCGGGGCCGAGGTTCATCTGGCCTGCCGCATCGTCGAGGGTCACTGTCTGGAGCAGGGAGGTATAGGTCGCCCGGCTCGCGTGAGTGGCGCTACGGGCCGAGACATCCCCAGCGATGGCGGTGATCACCAGCGCCATCGTGCCAGCCGCGCTGGTGACGGCCACGAACTGGTTCACGCCGTCGCGCTCGCTGTTCTGGGGCATGATCAACTGGCCCTCGCGGAGCAACTGCCGGCCCGTCATCTCCGAGATCTGGGCCGTGGCTTCGAGGATGCCATAGAGCGCATTCTGGTACGGCGCCTCGACGCTGCTGGTGGCCTCGGCGTGGCCGACCATGCGGCTCTCACCATCCACCTGGTCGATCAAGGTCACCCGGGTGATCTGGCTACCGATCTCGACCACCAGCACCGCCCCCATACTCTGCGCCATAGCTATCGATCTCGCTTGCTGTTGTTACCCGAGCGGCGCTCGCAGCCAGTTTAGCAAAAACTCCAGCCGCGCGTTCAGCGCGGTGAGGTAGGTGAGTAGCGCCCCGGCCAGAAAGAACCCGAACGCGACCATCAGCAGCCAGCGGCCAAGCCGGGCCCCCGCCGCCACACCGCGCCCCAGGACCGTCTCACGCGGCACCGTAAAGTAGAAGGCACAGAGGGTGAGCACCACCCCGAAGACGAGGAGTGCGGTGCCAACCGCCTGAAGCGGATCGGCGCTCACGGGCCGCGCGGTGTCGAGCAACTGCGGCCCCAGGGTACCCACCAGGGCGCCACCAACGGCCAGGGCGGTGCCCACACCGAAGAGCAGCGCCAGCGGGATGTTGGCGAGCCAGGAGAGGGCCTGGCGGCGGGTCAGCCGTGTGAGCAGGAGCAGCCCGAGCAGCCATGGGACGAGCCGCAGCGTCAGCGCCACAGGGTTGCCGGCATCCCGCACAACGCCGAGTGCCGCCGGGCGCAACACCTGATGGTAGACCACCACGAAGGCGTAGCCAAGGGAGACGCCAACGAAGAGATACTGCACAACCCGAAAGCCGGGGTTATCGCCGAAGAGCCGGCTAAAGACGAGCAGGGTGAGCAGCGCGGCGACTCCGCCGCCAAGCAGCGTGGCCAGGGCATCCGGGCTCATGCGGCGCCTCCACCGGACTCAGATCCTCGCCGGCTCGGGCGCACCGCCAGGTTCAGCAGGAGGCCGACCACCAGCAGCCCGAGGAAGACGACCACGGCGTACCAGAGCAGCCCTGTGGCCCGACCGATGGCCGCCCCATCGGCCCCGGCGGCGCTGGCGCTGAGCGCGAGCGCCCCGTGCTGGCCCGCCACGTGGTACACGTTGGGCAGACGCAGGTAGGGCTGGGCAAGGGGCTCAGCCTCCTGCGGCAGCAGAAAGGCAATCGGCACCTCAGGCGCAACCCGGTGAACCTGCTCCATCCATACCTGCACGTCCTGGGGCTGATCAGCCAGCACCACGATCAGCGCGAGATCGCGCACGCCGCTGATCCGTGGGCTGCCGTCGGCGTTGTTGGCCACAAGCCCCTGACTCGCGTCCTGGCCGTCAAAATCGGAGCGGAGCTCACCGCGCAGATCCTGGGCCAGGCTGCGCAGGGCCAACTCGCCGCCGGGCCGGTAGCCGAGCAGCACATAGTCGCGCCCGCCGAATGGCACGCCGTTTTCGTTGTTATAGCCCGCCGCCCGCAGCGGCTCGATCAGGTCGAAGGAGAGGAGCGTTCCCTGCAAGTCGGTACTGACGAGGATCAGCCTGGTCCGATTGGCGACCAGCCGGGCGGTAATCGCCTGCTCGAGCGGGCGCAACTCGGCGCTACGCTGGGCGGCCCACTCGTAGGCCACCAGCGCGACATCGTCGGCATCGAGGCTGTCGAGCAGTGCCCCGAGCTCGGCGGCACCAGGCGCGCTGGGCGCCTCTGTCCCGAAGGGCGCGGTGAACTGCGGGAAGAGCAGGCCGAGGATCAGGGCCAGCACGAAGAGGGCGTAGAGCAACCGGTCGATCCCGATCCGCTGCAGCAGGCCCGGCGCCCTGGGCGCCGGCACCGCCACAGGTGCCGGATACGGCGATCGGGCGAGGCTCTGCAAGAGGCCCACGGCGGCCACCTGCTCGGCAGTGCGCTCGTAGCCTGGCCGCAGCGGTCGTGCAATGGCGGCGGCCTGGACGGGCAACTCGGCCTCGTCGTCCTGGTCCGGGCTCCCGAGGCGTCGCAGCCACTCCAACTGCTGGCCCTCAGCGCTGTCGCGTGGGAGCTCCGGTTCAGGGACGCGCAGCCAGGGTGGCAACTCGGCTCCCTTGAGAAAGCTGTGGCTGTCGCCCTCCTCGGCCACCGGGGCTACCGGTGCTGGCCGCCGGATGGGTGTGGCGGGCTCGGGGCGTGGTGGAGGCGCAGACGGCTCATCGGATACACCCCGCAGCCAGGCCGGCAACCCGGGGTCGCCACCCGAAGCGGGGCCGCCCGACGCCGGATCATCGCCCTGGAGCCACGGCGGCAGATTTCCGGCAGGACGCGAGGGTGCGCCAGGTGCGGGCGAGGCAGGCGTCTCATCTCGCAGCCAGGCCGGAGCGGCCTCGTCGGACGCGGGGATCTCGCTCGTCCCCCAGAGATCGGTCGCACCCGGCTGCCCACCGCCGGCCTCGCGCTCAGAGGGGTCCGGCTCGCGTAGCCAGGCCGGAACATCATCGGCCTCCTCAGACGTGAGTGGCGGCTCGCGCCCCGCCTGGTGCCAGCCCGGCGAGCCAGTCCCCGATGCGAAGCCCGCTGTCCCCGACTCAGCCTCCCGCAGCCAGTCCGGGATCTCCTCGGCCTCCTCGTCGCCGGGCCGTACGACGGCAGGCGCCTCCTGCGAGGGTGCAGCAGCCTCCGCCGATGGCGGAACTTCCGCGCCCCGCAGCCAGGCTGGAACCTCCTCATCGCCCGTCCCCGGTCGCTCGGGCTCCGCGCCCCGCAGCCAGGCCGGCACCTCCCCCTCGCCCGTCTCCGGCCGCTCGGGCTCCGCGCCCCGCAACCAGGCCGGCACCTCCTCATCGCCCGTCTCCGGCCGCTCGGGCTCCGCGCCCCGCAGCCAGCCTGGCACCTCCCCCTCGCCCGTCCCCGGCCGCTCGGGCTCCGCGCCTCGCAGCCAGCCTGGCACCTCCCCCTCGCCCGCCTCCGGCCGCTCGGGCTCCGCGCCCCGCAGCCAGGCCGGCACCTCCTCATCGCCCACCTCCGGCCGCTCGGGCTCCGCGCCCCGCAGCCAGGCCGGCACCTCCTCATCGACCATCCCCGGCGTAGATCCAGGCGGAGCAGCTTGGGAGTCCTCAACATCGCGCAACCAGGCGGGAACCTCAGCCCCGGCCGTCAGGTTCGGGGCTGGTTCTGAGTCGGCGAGCCACTGGGGCACGCTGGCCGGATCGCGCGGAGGCGCGGACTGCTCCCCAGAGTCGGCGGCGATCACATCACGCAGCCAATCGGGAACTTCGGCAGCCGATGCCGTATCATTCCGGGGCACACCGGCCGGCCAGTTTGCCGAAACGGTGCTGGCGTCGGCGCCAGGACCATCATCGGCGAGCCAGCCCGGGACCTGCGGATCGACGAGCGGCTGGGATTCGGGCGCAGGCTCTGCCGCCACGGCCCGCTCTACCTCATCAACCGAGAGGTCGCGCAGCCAGTCGGGAACACCATCGTCGGGCTCCTCGGGTGTACTGATCGGCTCCGAGAGCGGCTCCGAGCGTGCATCCGGGTCCTGGCCGATACTGCGCAGCCAATCAGTGACCCCAACGGGCATCTTGATTCGCGAATTGGTTGTCGGTGGTTCTTCAGGGGCTGGCGGCTCACGGGCCGGCGGCTCCTCCGATACCGGCTGGCCCGCACCCAGGCTATTGAGCCACGCAGTGGCGCCGGAACTCGCGGAGCGCCCGGGCGGCGGCTCAGGCGCAGCCGAGTCTACCTCGCGCTGCAGATCGCGCAGCCAATCCGGCACATCGTCGGCAGACGGCGGGGCCTCGCCGGGACCAGCCGGACGCCGGGGGAGCGGCACATTGCGGAGCCAGGGCGGCAGGTGTTCCATGGTTAGCGATCGAGGTAGGGCGTATCGAAGCCAAGGAGCACACGCACCCCGGCCACGAGGGCGCCGATAGCGGCACCGATCAGCAGGCCCCGAGCGCCCGCCAGAGCCACGTAGTCGTTCAGCCACTGGACGGCGACCCCGACCGCTGGCAGCGCGGTCACTGGTGGAATCTGGGTCACCAGCACAAGGGCAGCCACGATCACAATCACGATCGCCTCGGGGCTACCGCGACCAAGGGCCCGAAGCGCCGCGCTCAGGGCAAAGAATGCCAGCAACGCGAGCAGACTACTCGCCAGCGGCTCATAGACCACCCGAAACACCGTCCGGATGGGCACCTCAGCCAGGCTCTCCGGCAACACAAAACCTGCCCGACCGGGCAGCGGGAAGAAGATCCCCGTCACCACCACCGCGAGCATGCCAACGATGAGCAGCAGACTGTAGCCCCAATCGGCACTGCGGGCCTGCACACGCCGGGCATGGGTACCCGCCACACTCACGAGTCCGAGGAGCAGGCCGACCGCTGTGATCACTGCCGCCCAATCCACGAGCAAGCCTGCGAGCGCGGGCAACTGGCCGCCAGCACCAGCAAAATCGAGCAGGACGATCAGCCCGGCAACACCGGCGATCAGCACCGCAAGGAGGCGTTTTGGATCGCGTAGCAGCGACATGAGGATCAAGGGTAGAGGAGCTGGAAGATTGAAGACAATGCCCGTCAGTCCAGGGGCTTACCAGATGCGGCTGCTCCGACCGCCTGCCCAGCATCCGCGCACCGGGCCCTACAGGCCAGGCAAGGGTGGCAGCCCGAGGGAAGGCTGGATCAAGCCGTAGACAAAGCCACCAAGCAGCAGCACAATCGCCGCCGAGCGCAGCACATCCTGCGTGAGCAGGCGCGCCGCAGCCGGGCCGGGCGGGCCGAGATAGGCCTCTGCGGCGAAGATCTCCTCGCCGATCAGTGTGGCAGGAGTCGTCAGCATCATCAGCGGGAGCGCCACACTCCCGGTGGTACCCGCCACCTGGGGCAAGCCCCGTTGCGCGCCATCCTCGCCGATCAGCAAATACTCCTGGCCGAAGCCTCCGATTGTCGCGCTGGCCTCAAGCGGCTGACGGGCGTGTAGCGTCGTGATGCCCACCGCGTAGGCGAGATCGTCGCGGTGGGCCAGCAGTTGTACGCGCGCTGGGTCATAATCCTGGGCCTGGCCCGCCACCTGGTAGGCCTGCCGCACACTCCCACGCAGGGCCAGATGCGCAACGACATCGCCGGAACTGAGCAGGATCGGCGCGCCATTGAGCGCGGCCTCACCCGCCACCCGCTCGGCCACCAGCAGGCCCGCCAGAAGCTCGGCGGCAGTGGCGCGGCTCCCATCAGCGGCACCAAGCGCGCTGGCACCAGGTGACACATGCACCGCCTGCCCCGTCTCCGCGCCGCGCCCCAGCGCCGCCCGCAGCGTCTCCAGGGCGGGCAGTGGCCGCCGGACTGGAAGGCGCCCGCCGCTCACACGCGCGTGGTGCAACCACGTCAGCGCCACCACGACGAGCACGAAGCCCAGGAAGAGAATGGTGTTCTGGGGAAGAGCCATGGGCGGGGCTCCGACCGGGCGTACCGGCACAACTCTTTACAGGATCAGCGCGATTTCTCGCGATGAGTGTACCCCAGTCAAAACCCTTTGTCAACAGACAGCGGTACTAACCCTCGAGCGATGGGTCGGCGAGCAGCCGGCGCAACTCCGGCCAGGTGGCCGCATCGGCGAGCGCGCTGGCCAGGGGCCCGGCCGCAGTTCCCGTCAGCAGGGGCAGGCTAAAGCGGGCGATCGCGCTATTGATTACATCGAGCGGCGCGAGCATCTCCAGCAGCACAGCGGTAGGAGTACGCAGCCCGGCCCGATCCACGGCGGCGACAGCCCGGCGCAACTCGTCGGCCCATGTGTCCATCAGTCGCCCTCCACCGTGCGCTTCAGGGCCTGAAGAAACTCGCTGGCGAGGCGCGCAAAGCGCTCGCGCTGGGTGGCATCAATGATCCCGACGAGCAACTCCGGCAGGTCGAACGAGTCGACCCGCTCGATCCGATAGCGGCCATCGGCCAGCGGCACGACCAGGCAGCGGTTGATACCAGTGAGGGGCGGAAAGCTCATCTGAAATCTCGTACTGCGAGCGAGCGGCGCATAATCCAGCACCTCCAGGTCGGTGTGAACGAGACCAGCCCGCAGACGGAAGCGGAAGCCGGGACCGGGGGCGCCGGCGGCGGGCAATTCCACGCGGACATGCTCGAAGGACGGCATCCACATAGGCCAGCGGCCAAAGTCGTCGAGCACGGCGAAGATCCGCTCCGGCGGGGCGGTGGTTACGGCGCTCGCACAGATCTCATAGCTGATCATACACAGGAATGGCGGAAGCGCAGGGCTGGCGGCTAGGCCCGCCCCCGCTCCCGCCAGAGCGCCCAGCGGTGGCGCAGCAACTCGGCGGGCAGCCGTGCGGGAAGGTACGCTCCAGCGGACGTGACGACAACCGCCTCGACGCCGCGCGGCACGTGGCCGACGGTACGGGCGATCCGGCCATCGAGGGCGGGCTGATAGAAGAGTACCGCCGCAATCTGGTCGAACGGCAGATCGAGGCCGTCATAGCCGAGCCAGAGCGTATCCATAGCCGTCAGACTAGAGTCCATCGCCGAAGGACACCCCGAGACTACGGCCACAGATCACCAGATCGCTGTGCGGGCGCACCGTCTTCAGGTGGCCGGTAGCCTCGGCCAGCGGCACCATCGTGATCTCCTGCGCGCGCAGGGCGACCATCTCGCCGAAAACACCCTCCTGCGCGGCCTTCACAGCAGCGGCACCGTAGCGTGTGGAGAGCAGGCGGTCGTAGGGCGAGGGCGAGCCGCCACGCTGGATGTGGCCCAGCACCACGACGCGGGTGTCTTTGCCGGTCAGCTCTTCGAGCTTACTGCCTACCCAGTGGCCGATCCCACCGAGACGCCCATCGGAGACGTACATCTCGGTACCGCCTCGGGGTCGCGCGCCCTCGGCCACCACAACGATGCTGAAGGTGCTGCCCGACGCCTCACGCTGGCGCACCTTCTCCGCGACAATCTCTATATCGAAGGGGATCTCGGGGATCAGGATGATATCGGAGCCGCCGGCGAGGCCGGCGTGCAGCGCGATCCAGCCAGTATGGCGGCCCATCACCTCGAGCACCATCACGCGGTTGTGGCTGGCGGCGGTGGTGTGGAGCCGGTCGATCGCGTCGGTGGCCACCTGCAGCGCCGTGTCGAAGCCGAAGGTCCGGTCGGTACCTGCCAGATCGTTGTCGATCGTCTTGGGCACCCCGATCACCGGCGCGCCCAGCTTATAGAGCTCCATGGCGATGCGCTGGGTGCCCTCACCACCGATCGTGATCAGCCCGCGCAGCCCGAGCTCGCGGATCGCGTTGACAGCCTGCACATAGGGATCTTCCTCCGGCGGCAGGTCGGTGCGCCGGGATCCGAAGTGCCCCTTGTTGGTTGTGCGCAGGATGGTGCCACCCCGGGGAAGCAGGCCCTGCACATCGCTGTTGGTAAGGACGCGATAGGACTTTTCGCCGAGGAGACCCTCGAAGCCGTCTTCGATGCCCAGTACTTCCCAGCCGAGACCGGAGGCCGCCTTCACCACCGCGCGGATGACCGCGTTCAGACCGGGTGCATCGCCGCCGCTGGTCAGTACACCGATCCGCTGTCGAGCGCTTGTCGCCATGCCACTCTCCCTTCAGGAGCCGCTTGTCTGGGTTGCCGTGGACCTGCCCTGCATTCGGTCGCGTGGTGTGCGCCCAATTATACCACCCGGCCCGAGCCGAGTGGCGTTCTGTCCGGTAGGTACTGGCCCGCGCAACAATGCCTGTGCCAGGGGTTATGCAACGTGCTCCAGCCGGTCGCGCAGTACCCGGAGAAACGCGGCAGCCTCCCGGTGGTCAAACACACGCGCATCGTAGCTGAGGGTCAGGGTGCCCAGGGGGCGCCGCGCCAGGCCGGCGCCACCCACGGCAACGCGCATGGCCGGCGCGGCGACGCTGAGCGCGGCGGCAGTGCCGGGCAACGGCGGTGAAGCGCTGGCCCAGCCAACACCGCCGGCCAGGCTCACCACGGCGAAGGTCGCCGCAGCCAGATCCGCTACCTCCGGCCCGGCCAGCGCCCGCGCCACCCCCCTCAGCGTCAGGTCGCCCGCGTCGCGCACCAGGCGCCAGCCCAGACGCCCGCCCTCACCCGTCTGCGCCACCGCCAGGTGGATGCGCCGCCGCAGTAGCAGCGCGTCCTCGCTCCAGCGGGCGTTGAGCAGGGTATGGGCGGGTAGCAGCGCCGCAACCGCTTCGACCACACAGCTTCCCAGGTCGAGAGGCAGCCCCAGCCGCGCGAACGCCGGGCGTAGCGCCCTCACCCGCTCCAGAGCAGCGCCCGCATCGAGCTCTACCGTGGCCGTAGCAATCGGCAGTGGGCCCGGTATGCTCACGCCACCTCCGAGCGCTCGTGGGGAGGGGGCGAATGCTTGCCCGTTGCCTGGCACACGCGCACCGGCTGGGGGCTGGCCGTTGGCCGCTGGCCAGGCAGCCACGATGGCCCGGCGCACATCGGCAGCGACAATCCGGTTGCCGGAGCCACTACCAGCGAGCGAGGCGAGCTCAACACCGTGGGCCAGCGCAATCCGCCGGGCCAGGGGCGTCGCGCGCGGGCGCCTCACCGGCGCGGCAGCCTCCACCTTGCCAGTGGGCCGCTGCCCCTCTACGCTCGCCGCAGGCCCAAGCCGCGCCAGCAACCCACCGGGCGCAACCCTGGCCCCCACGGCGAGCGGCGCCTGGAGCAGCCCCGTGGCCGGCGCGGGGAGCAGCACCTCGGCCCGCTCGGTGAGCACGATCAGCAGCGGCGCCCCCCCGACAACCGCTTCACCCTCCCGTACCAGCCAGCGCATCACCGTCGCGGCGCCGCCCGGAAGCGACGGAAGCATTACATCTTCCATAACCACCTTTCGCCCCCGTCACGGTTGCCGCATCCTTTGCGTTCGCCCCCTTCGCGTTCCCATCCACCACCTTCACCGCGTTCGATCAGCCGGACTTCACCGCCTCGGCCCAGAAGGCTTCGACCTTCTGCTTGAGCAGCGCGTGCTCCGGGCGGGCGAGCTGCGGGTCATCGGCGAGGAGCGATTCGGCGGCAACGCGGGCAGCGTGGAGCAGCCGGGTATCGGCGAGTTGGGCCACCTTCAGGTCGGGCGTGCCGCTCTGGCGGGTGCCGAAGAACTCGCCGGGCCCGCGCAGCTGTAAGTCGATCTCAGCGAGCTTGAAGCCATCGGTGGTCCGCTCCATCGCCTCCAGGCGCTGCTTCGTTACCTCATTGTCGTCCTTGTCGGAGATCAGAATGCAGTAGCTCTGGTGTTCACCCCGGCCGACGCGCCCACGAAACTGGTGCAACTGGGCCAGGCCGAAGCGCTCCGCGCCCTCGATCACGATCGTCGAGGCATTGGGGATATCGATACCCACCTCGATCACCGCAGTGCTCACCAGAATGTCGAACTGACGCTCGCGAAAGGCCACCATCACCTCGTCCTTCTCGCGCGGCAGCATTCGCCCGTGCAGCAAGGCCACGCGCAGATCGGGGAAGACCTCGCCCTGCAGCCGCTCGTACATCTCCTCGGCGGAGGGCAGGTCCACCTTCTCGCTCTCCTCCACCAGCGGGCAGATCACGAAGGCCTGGCGCCCCTTCTCGATCTCGCGGCGCATATGGCGGTAGGCCTTCTCGCGCTCAGCCTTGCGCACCCAGCGGGTACGGATCGCCTGGCGGCCGGGCGGCAACTCATCGAGCACCGAGGTGTCCAGATCGCCGTAGATGGTCATGGTGAGCGTGCGAGGGATGGGCGTGGCGGTCATCACCAGCATGTGCGGGTTGAAGCCCTTGTCGCGCAGGCGCTGGCGCTGCTCTACCCCGAAGCGATGCTGCTCGTCCACCACCACCAGGCCAAGCGAACTGAAGCGCACATTGTCGGTGATCAGCGCGTGGGTGCCCACCACCAGGTCCACCTCACCCCTGGCGATCCCCTCCAGCACACGGCGGCGCTCCCGGGCCCCCAGGCTGCCGGTGAGCAACGCCACACGTACGCCCTGGCCACCCATATCTTCTGCGTCGCTCATGCCGAGCAGGGCCTTGATCTCGGCCAGCCGAGCGGCCTCCTCCGGGTCGAGCCGCTGCTTCCAGTCCTCACCCTCAGCGGCTACCCTGGCTTCGCGCGGCACCGCCACCTGGCCAAGCAACCGCTTGAGGCCCTTGTAATGCTGCTCGGCGAGGATCTCAGTAGGGGCCATCATCGCGCCCTGGAAGCCATTGCCGATCGCCTGCAGCAGCGACGCGGCGGCCACCACCGTCTTGCCCGAGCCCACATCACCCTGGAGCAGGCGCGCCATCGGCACGGGCCGGCCCATATCGGCGAAGATCTCGGCCAGGGCCCGCTGCTGAGCACCGGTGAGGCTGAAGGGCAGCCTGGCCTGCAACTCGGCGTGCAGCTCGGGCAAGAGCCGCATGGCATAGCCGAGCTCGCCCTGCCAGAGGAGCTTGCGCTGCACCACGCCGATCTGGATGAAAAGGAACTCGTCGAACCCGATCCGGGTGCGGGCTCGTGCGAGATGCTCCGGGCTGTCGGGGTAGTGGATCTGGCGCAGCGCCTCGCTGAGGGGCATCAGGCCGGCCCGCGAGCGGACGGGCTCAGGCAGGTGGTCCGGCACGTGCGGGGCCACCGCGTCCACCACCTGCTTCATGACGGTGCGAGCATTGCGCTCAAGCAGGCCGCTCGTAAGCGGGTGCACCGGCACGAGCCGGCCAGTGTGCAGGGTATCACCATCGGCGACGTAGGGCTCCCACTTTGGCCCGGCGAACTGCCGCATACCCAGGTAGGCCCCAACCTTGCCGCTCACCACCACCATGCGGCCCACGGTGAGCTGCTTTGTCAGCCAGGGCTGGTTGAAGAACACCGCCTTGATCGTGCCGCTCTCGTCGCTGAGGCTCACCTCAACTCGCCCGCGCCCGCCGCCAACCAGCCGCACATCCGTCACTTCGGCCACGATCGTCTCACTGGCGCCCACCACCAGGTCGGCGATGCGCTTCTGCGAGCTGTAGTCGTCGTAGCGGTGGGGGAAGTGGTACAGCATATCCTCCACCGTCTTGAGGCCGAGGCGTTTAAAGGCATTGGCGTTGGAGCGCCCGATCCCCGGCACCGCCTCCACCGGGTCGCTCAGGGCGAGCGGGCCGGTACTCACCGGGGTTGCCTGAGCGCGCGGGGAACGGGCCCGCCGCGCGGGCCTGGGAGCGGCAGAAACACTCTCACCGGGGGAGGCTGCCAGGAGAGCCGGCGGCGGAGTCTCAGCCGCCTTCCCGCTCCCCGCCTCCTCCGCACCCGCTGGCGCGCCGGGCTGCTGGCGAAAGAGCGCCCGCAGCCCATCGAGGGCCTGGCCCACATTGCTACGGCGCTCGCGGATCGTCTGCCCGCCGTACCCCTCGAGCAAGGCCAGAGCCGCGCGCACAGCCGGCACAGCCAGGGCACCATTGGCCTCCGCGCGCCAGCGTTCCAGGAACAGCTCCAGCCCCTCGACGACGGCGGCATCGTCGCATCCCCGGCGGTACTCGGCGGCCAGCACCTTACCCAGGCGGATGATGTGGTCTTTGTCCTGCATGCCAGTGCACAGCGTGATTGCTCCACCTGGAACCACCGCCATCCTTCGGTCACATACGCGGGGCGCCCGGCTCAGACCTCCTCGAGCCCCTCGAAGACCGTCACGCCCATGGCGCCGGGGCCGAGGTGGGCGGCGATGGCGGGCCCGAAGCGGACGATCTGCACCCGGCCACGGGGAAAGATCGGATCGACCTTCTCCAGCAGCTTCTCCACGTCCTCCGGCGTCGTGGCGTAGAGCACCGTCACGTCTTGCACACGCGGGAAGTCCTCAATAAAGGTAAAGAGCCCCTCGATCGCTTTGGCGCGCGTACGGGTGCGCTCGTAGGGCACGATCTCCCCCTCGTCGAGGATCATCAGCGGCTTGATGCGCTGCATCGATCCGAGCACCGAACCGGCCAGCGTGAGCCGCCCGCTCTGCTCCAGGTACTCCATTGTATCGACGAAGAAGACCACGTGGGTGTGGCGGATGGTCGCATGAACGAGCCGGCTGATCTCCTCGGGCGTGCCACCGGCGCGGGCCGCCTCAGCGGCGGCGATCACCACCGAGCCCATGCCCATCGACGCCGACTTGCTGTCCACCAGCTCGATCTTCGTGGTGCTCGCTGGCAGGCGCGATCGGGCCAGGGCGGCGTTCGCGTAGATGGTGCCCAGGCGCGTGCCCAGGTGAATGGAGAAGACATGATCGACGGTACCGATCAGCCCCCGGTACGTCTGCTCCAGGGCGGCCGGGCTCGGTGCTACGATCTGCACCCGCTGGTGCCCACTGGCCATCTGCTCGTAGAGCTGCTCGTCGCTGATATCGATGCCCACCCGCAGGAGTTTATCATCCACCCGGGCCAGCACCGGTACAACCTCGATCCCTAACTCTCGGGCCAACTCCGGCGGGATGTCGGCGGAGCCGTCGGTGACAACTTTGATATGCGCCATAAGCGAGCCTGATTCGTTTGCCAAAGGCCCCGCGGTATGGTATATTCTCGCGGAGATAGACCCAGAAGCCCTTGAGGAATTGGAGCGGACTACAATGGCAAAGTGCGAAATGTGTGGCAAAGGCCCTTCCTTTGGCCACAATGTCAGTTTCTCGAAGCGCCGCACCAACCGGATGTGGCGCCCCAACCTGCAGAAAACCACCCTCCCCGCCCCGGACGGGAAGGGCATCCAGGTACGGATCTGCACCCAGTGCATGCGCACGATGGTGAAGGCTCGCTAGCCTCCAGCGGCGGCGACATTCGAAGAGGCCAGTGTCCGGGAGGACGCTGGCCTCTTCCATTTGCCAGCACCGCCGGGCTCGCGGCGGGCCTCGCCTCCCCGCCACACGCCCCGGGGCGTGCTCAAGACTCGTCAGGTGCAGCCGGGCCTCGTAAACTCCCGGTATTATAGCCCAAGGCTGCGGCCGGTGCAACCGCACCCTAGGGCTCCACGTACTCCAGCCAGCCGTAGCGATCGTCCCGCTCGCCCTGCACCACGGCGAAGAAGGCCGCCTGCACCTCGCCCGTGATCGGCCCGCGCCGGCCCGCCCCGATCCGCACCCGGTCCACCGAGCGGATGGGGGTGACTTCGGCGGCTGTGCCCGTGAAGAAGAGCTCGTCGGCCACGTAGAGTAACTCGCGCGGGATCACCTGCTCCCGCACCTCGACGCCCAGCTCCCCGAGCAGGGTGATGACCGTCTCCCGCGTGATGCCGCTGAGGATGGAGGAACTGACCGGCGGGGTATAGACCACGCCATCACGCACGACGAAGAGGTTCTCGCCGCTGCCCTCGCTGACGTGGCCGCCTGGATCAAGGGCGATGCCTTCGGCGTAGCCGTTGGCCAGCGCCTCCATCTTGATCAGCTGGGAGTTCATGTAGTTGCCCCCCGCCTTTGCAAGGGCAGGCATGGTGTTGGGGGCAAAGCGCTGCCACGAGGAGACGCACACATCCACACCCTGTTCCATGGCCTCAGCACCCAGGTACTTGCCCCACTCGATCGTGGCGATCGCCACCTCCACCGGGTTGTTCAGCGGGTTGACGCCGATCTCGCCATAACCCCGGTAGACCACTGGCCGGATGTAGCCGGCCCGCAAACGGTTGGCCCGCACGGTCTCCTTCACTGCGGCCACGAGCTGCTCCTGCGTGTACGGCAGCTCGGTGCGATAGATCCGCGCCGAGTCGATCAGCCGGCGTATGTGGGGGGTCAGCCGGAAGACCGCAGTGCCACGGGGCGTTTCATAGCAGCGGATGCCCTCGAAGAAGCTGGTGCCGTAGTGCACCACGTGGCTCAGCACATGGATCCGCGCCTCGTCCCACGGCACCAGCTTCCCGTTAAACCAGATCACGTCCATTTTTGCGAGCGGCATTGCCCCCTCCTGATCCATCTCCAGGCTGCAACAGCACAACACACACAGATCACAGCAGACGCCGCTGGACAAGCAAGCGATCTTCGGCGCGCCATGTGGGCGCGGCGGCGGGGCCCTTCGGCGAGCGCCGGGGTAGGACACCAAGGCGCACGCCCGTTACGCCAGCGAGGCTCAGCACCCGGCGCACACCAGCGGCGGCAACCTGCGGGGTGTTAGTCTGCTGCGAGAGGTGCGCAAGCCACACGTCGCAGGGCGTGGTGGCACAGACGTGGGCCAGCAACTCGCCGCACTGCACGTTGTCCAGGTGGCCGCGCGGGCCAATGATACGCTGCTGGATCGCCCAGGGGTACGGTGCGGCTCGCATCAACTCACGGTCGTGGTTGGCCTCAACCAAGATCAGGTCGGCGCCCCGGAGGCCTGCCGCCACCTCCTCGGTCCAGCTCCCCAGATCCACCGCGATCGCCACGGTAGCGCCGGCCGCGCTCACGCGCAGACCCACCGGATCGGCGGCATCGTGGGGCAGGTGGAAGCTGCGGAGCTCAAATGGGCCGAGCGCCGCGAGTTGGCCTACGGGGAGGATCTCAACAGCGAGGCCATCAAGCTCTGCGCCCATGGCCACGCGGGTCCCCTCGTTGCACACCACCGGGATGCAGTAGCGGCGGGCGAGGGCGGCGGCGCTCAGGGCATGGTCGCCGTGCTCGTGGGTCAGCAGCAGGGCGCGGATCTGCCCGGGCTCAGCCCCCTGGTAGCGCAGCAGGCCCTCCAGAGTGCGCAGGGCGATTCCGCAGTCCACCAGCAGCGCGTCCTCGCCGCAGCGCAGCAGCAGGGCGTTGCCGCTGCTACCGCTGGCCAGTGATGTGACGGTGAGGCTCATACAACTCTGCTCAGCGGCAGTGTTCGCAACACGCCGGGCCTGAGCCGCGCCAAACAGCGCGCCCCATGGCGGCCCAGTTCCGGGAAAGGGCAAGCCACCCGTTGCATCGGCCTATGATCCTTCCGCCCACTGGGCGAGGATGGCGCGGGCGGCGCGGGCGGCGACGGCGCGGTGGCTGATCTGGTTCTTGCGCTCGGCAGGCAACTCGGCGAGGGTCGCGTCTTCGTCGAGCACGTAGAAGAGCGGGTCATAGCCGAACCCGCCGCTGCCCCGGGGCTCCAACTCGATCACGCCGGGCAGCGTACCCTCAGCAAAGGCGGTGGGCTGTCCGGGGCGCGAAAGGGCAATCACGCAGACGAAGCGGGCCAGGCGCGCATGCCAGGGCACATCCTTTAACTGGTCGAGCAGGTAGCGCAGCTGGGCTTCGCCCTTCACCCCGCCGTAGCGCGCCGAGTAGACGCCAGGCGCGCCCCCGAGGGCGGCCACTTCGAGACCGCTATCGTCGGCCAGGGTGGGCAGGCCGCTCAGAGCCATGTAGCCCTCGGCCTTGAGTGCGGCGTTGGCGGCAAAGGTCGTGCCCGTCTCCTCGATCTCGTCGGGGATGCCGAGCTCGTCAAGGGTGCGCAGGCGCAGGCCAAGGCCGTCGAAGATCGCCGCAAATTCGCGGAGCTTGCCGGGATTACGAGTGGCGATGAGGAGGTCGCGCATAGGGGGAGTCTACGGCCAGCGGCCCGGCTCTGTCAAGTTCAGGATGCTGCCGGGCCATGACGTATGTTCCTGCCCCCGGCAGGCCGTGGCGCTCAAGCACGCGCCTCTGGTGAGGCGAAGCCCGCCTGCGTGGGTTCCCGCTGGCGCGGGAACGACAAGGTGGTGGAGCAGGCTGTGGCCAGGATGACCCTGGCTCCCCGCTTGCGCTGGGTTCCCGCTGGCACTGAGTTCCCGCTGGCGCTGGGTTCCCGCTGGCGCGGGAACGACAAGGTGGTGGAGCAGGCTGCGGCCAGGATGACCCTGGCTTCCTGCTGGCACTGGGTTCCCGCTGGCGCTGGGTTCCCGCTGGCGCGGGAACGACAGGGCAGTGGACAGGTGCGCAAACGGACGCCTGCCCCCGCGATTACCCGCGTTGACTGCCACGATCGCATCGAGTACAATCAGGCGTCGCTACAGATCATCGCCCGGGTCTCGTACCCGGCACAGGACGCATGAGCAACCTTTCGACCGACCGCCCCATTAGCGCCGCAGTTCCCGCCAGGCCCAATGCCCTGCGCGAGTTGCTCAAGGCCATGCGCCCGCGCCAGTGGGTCAAGAACTCCTTCGTCTTTGCAGCGATCGCCTTCTCCGAGAACCGCCTCTGGCAGTTCTGGGACCGCGACGTGGGGCCCGCCTCGCTCCTGCGTGTCATCGGTGCCTTCGTGGCCTTCTGCATGGCCGCCAGCGCCATCTATCTTATCAACGACCTGGTCGATATCGAGAAGGATCGGGCCCACCCGAAGAAGCGCCACCGGCCCTTCGCCTCGGGCCGCCTTAGCCCCACCGTGGGTGCCGCAACCGCTGCGACCCTCATCCTCGCTGTGCTCCCACTGGCCTACATACTCGACCCGGACTTCGGCTTCCTGGCCGTGCTGACCACCTATGTCGCCGTCCAGGGCTTCCTGTACACCTACTGGCTCAAGAACGTCGTGCTCATGGACATTCTGGTGCTCGCGGCCGGCTTCGTGCTGCGGGCAGTGGGCGGCGCCGCAGTGATCGATGTGCTGATTACGCCCTGGCTCTTGCTCTGCATGCTGCTCCTGGCGCTCTTTCTCGGCATCGGCAAGCGTCGCCACGAGCTCACTCTCCTGGAGAGCGGTGCCGGCGAGCACCGCCGCATCCTCCAGGAGTACTCGGTGCCCATGCTCGACCAGATGATGTCAATCGTCACCGCGAGCATCATTATGGCCTACAGCATCACCGCCTTCCTTGCGCCCGTGGCGCCCCAGGAACCTTACCCGATGCTGATGGTCACCATCCCCTTCGTGATCTATGCGATCTTCCGCTACCTTTACCTGATCTACCAGCGCGGCGAGGGCGGCGCCCCCGATGAACTGATCCTCAGGGATCTGCCCCTCGCTGGCAGCGTGATCCTCTGGGGGCTCACGGTGCTCGCGGTGCTGCTGCTCTTCCCGAGCTAGGGAATGAGGATCAGAGGGCACGGCACGGACCCAACCATTACTCCCCCTGCCTGTCCCCTATGTACACATTCGTCAAACTTGGCGGCTCCGTCATCACCGATAAGGCCGGGCAGGAGGCTGCCGACCTGCCGCTGATCGGGCGTCTGGCCGCCGAGCTCGCCGATGCCCGCAGCGCCAGCCCCACCCTGCGCCTGATCATCGGTCACGGAAGCGGATCCTTCGGCCACCTCTACGCCGCCCGCTATGGGGTGCATCGCGGGATCTCACCTGGGGGCGATTACCACGGCTTCGCCCTGACCGCCGCCGCCGCCCTGCGCCTGAACCGCATCGTCGTGGATGCGCTGATCGCCGCCGGGCTGCCCGCGCTCTCCCTTCAGCCCTCCGCCTCGCTCCGCAGTCGATCCGGCCAGATCCTCGCCTGGGAGACCAGCCCGATCGCCGAGGCCCTGGCGCGGGGCCTGCTCCCCGTGATCCACGGCGACGTCAGCTTTGACGAGACCCAGGGCTCGGCGATCGTCTCCACCGAGGCTCTTCTGGCCCACCTGGCTCTCGCCACCGACCTGCGCCCTGCCCGCATCATTCTCGTCGGCGAGGACGCCGTCTATACCGCCGATCCTCGGGTGGAACCGAACGCCCAGCGCGTGCCCCTGATCACCAGCGCCAACCTCCCCGCCGTGCTTCACGGCGCTGGCGGCTCCCACGCCGTGGACGTCACCGGCGGTATGCGCAGTAAGCTTGAGCTGATGTGGCGCCTTGTCCAGGCCATCCCCACCCTCGAAGTGTACCTCGTTGGCCCCGCCCCCGGCACCCTGCGGGCGGCCCTCCTGGGCCACGCCCTCGACTCCGGCACGATCATCCGTAGGGAGTAGCCCGTGTCTCCCAACGACTTCATCGCCCGCCGCCGCGCTACCTGGGAGCGCCTCAGCACCCTGCTCGACCGGGCGGGCGCCGATCTGGGCGGCCTCTCCGCCGCCGAACTGCGCGAGCTTGGCCGCCTCTACCGCCAGGCCGCCGCCGACCTGGCCGTCGCCCGGCGCGACCTGGGTGGCCATGCAGTGGTCGCCTACCTCAACGGCCTGGTGGCCCGCGGCCACGGGGCGATCTACCGCGAGAGCGGGGCCGGTGGCGCGGCCCGCGTGCGCTCGTTCTTCGCCACCGATCTCCCACGGGCCTTCCGCGATACCTGGCCCGCCACCCTCGCCGCCTGCCTGATGTTCCTCCTGCCGGCCCTTGCCGGCTTCGCCGCCACCTTCGCCGACCCGGCCCTCGCCGGGGCGCTCGTGCCTGGCGCCGAACTGGTGGTAGAGGACGTGCAGCAGGGCGAGGAGTGGTGGCTGCGCATCAACGAGGAGGGCCAGGCGATCGCGGCGGCGGAGATTATGACGAACAATATCGGGGTGGCATTTCGCGCCTTCGCTGGCGGGGTGCTGCTTGGCGTCTACACGCTCTACGTACTCGCCCTCAATGGCCTGCTACTCGGCGTGGTGGCCGGCGCAGCCCAGCGCTTCGACTTCGCCGACAATCTGTGGGGCTTTATCGCCGCCCACGGCGTGATCGAGCTCAGCGTGATCTTCATCGCCGGTGGGGCGGGCCTGCAGCTCGGCTGGGCCATCCTGCGCCCCGGCCTGCTGAGCCGCCGGGCCGCGCTGGTGGTGGCCGCTCGCCGGGCGCTGCTGCTTGTGCTGGGTTGTGTACCGCTCCTCGCGATCGCCGGGCTGATCGAGGGCTTCATTTCGCCCGCCCCCCTCCCGCTGGCTCTCAAGCTCGCCGTGGCCGCTGGCTCGGGTGTGGCGCTCTATGCCTACCTGCTCGGCGTCGGGCGGGGTGATCGCCGTCACGGGGAGCCTGGCTCGTAGCGGCGCCACCAGGTGCGCGGCATCGCGCGGGGAGCGACACCGACCTCACGGCAGCAGCCGGATCGACTGGACAACCACCGTCCCGCCGTCGCCGGCGCTCACCGGGTCGAGGCGCAGACCGCCCACCACCCCCTCCCATCCCGGCGCGTCCCGCAACGCCAGTACGTAGGTGTGAGGGCCTGGCCCTGGCTGTAGCTCCCAGCGGATCGAGCGGGCTTCGTCGGCCTGACCTGCGCCGTCAAGGAAGAAGAGTTGGGCGTCGCGCGCCCCGGTATCAGCCGCAAGCCGCAGCTCCACGGCGCCGTAGCGGGCCGTGTCGAGGCGCACGGGCGGGCTGGTGAGCGCCGGGTCGGTCCCCGGCCGGAGCGCCCAGCCTGGCAGCGCGCTTGCGGCTGGCTCCGCGCCAGTAACGCGCCAGCCCCAGCGCCCGCGCGTAAAGTCCCATCCAGCGCCATCGGCCAGTGCCTGAGCCCCCGCGATCCGCCGGTAGGCCGGCAGGCCCTCTCCCAGCGCAACCGGCTCGGTGGCAGGCAGGAGCGGCTCATAGCACGCGGCCACCACCTCGGGGGCGAGGCCCAGGCGCTGGGCCGGCGTAGGTGGTTCGCCGGGTGGCGCGGGTGGTGGTCGGATCGCGTCCTCCGCGATCAGCACGGCGTAGCCGGCGACCAGGGTCTCGTCCACCCGCCCGTGGATCAGCGTGCAGGCCGCCGACCAGTCGCCGCTGGCCGCCATCGCCTGACTGAGCGAGATGACATTCGGGCGGCCCTCGTAGAACGGCAGGTAAAGCTCGGGCAGGCCATCTGGCGCCACGATCAGATCGCCGGGCGCGCTGTGCGCGGCCAGGGCCGCCGCCGCTACCCGCTGCAGGTCGCGGCTCGCATCGCCGCGCCGCGCAATGCTGGCGCCGTTGATCCCGAGCATAGCCAGCCCACCCACCAGGAGCGCCAGCGACCACAGCTTCCCCTTAGCCGCCGGGGCCTTCCAGGGCCGGGGGGCGCCCACATCCCGGCCCTCGCCCGGCCAGCGATCAGCGTCCCACACCGCCAGGAGCACGAGCAGGTAGAACGGCGGCAGGCTCGCGATCCAGAACTCGATATTGTCGGGCTCCCACCAGAGAAAGAAGGCCCCGTAGGCGAGCAGCCAGGCCGCGCACACCGCCACCGCACCCCGGGGCGCGCGGCGCAGCCCCTGCCAGCGCAGCAGTAGTACCAGCACGAGCCCGAGACCAATCACCGCTCCGCCGGGCCGGGCGAGCGTACCGGCCAGACCCGCCCCCAGCAGCGGCAGCTTCGCGCTGTCCACTGGCCCGCCCCAGTAGCCGGTCGTCGCATACCCGGCCGCCCAGGCCACCAGCTCACCCCAGGAGCGAAAGCCGCTCACTCCGAGCCCCACCCAGAGGTAGGCCCCACCCACGATCAGGGCCAGAGGCAGCCCGTAGGCGAGCAGCAGGGCCACGCCACCCCGCACCCTACCGGGAGCACCCCATCCTCCGAGCCCGAGCAGCAGCGCAACCAGGGCCGGCACGCAGAGGAGCACATTTGTCTGGTGGAAGAGCACGGCGCAGCCCTGTACGGCGCCGAGGCCGGCAGCGAGCCGTAGCGAAGGTGCGCGGGCGAGGGGTAGCAGCAGCCCGAGGGCAACGATCAGGAAGACCGCCGCGATCGTATAGACCTCCACCTCGACTGCGTAGTACCAGTAGGCGTAGCTCGCGCCGAGCAACAGCCCGCCGAGTGCGCCCGCCGCCACCTGGCCCGTCTCCCGTCGCGCCACTACCGCAAAGAGCGCCACTCCCAGGGCACCGGCGATGGCGTTGGCAACCTGCAACAGCCGCTCCGCGCTCCCTGACCATCCAGACGCGGCCGCCAACCCACGGATCAGCGCGCCGAACGGCCCATAGGCCAGGTGGTGGGGATGGAACAGCTCGCGCCAGGGTTTCCGGTCAACATCGAGGATGTAGGAGAGCGCGTCGTAGGTATGGACATCGGTCAGCGTGAGGAGATAGAGCGCCAGGAAACCGGCGCCAGCCACCAGGCTGAGGGCCAGCACCTCATACCATCGCACCCGGGGGCGACGAGGCTCACAGACGTGCACCGGCTCAACATCTGGCATAGCGGACCGCGCGACGCGCTTCAGACACCCTCAATCCGAAGCAGATCGCCCACGGCGGTCCCGGTAGAAGCGATCGTCCCGGCCGGCAACTCCACCACATAGCGCGCGCCCCGTGCCCCCGCATAGGGCCGGTACGGCGGCATTGCGGCGGTGAGGCCCACCACCCGGTGCTGGCGGCTCACGAAGACCACATCGATCGGGAAGCGCATAAAGAAGCTGTGCACACTGGAGCAGGGCTCGATCAGCAGCCCCGCCCCCGGCGCAAGCTCAGCGCGACCCATCAGCCCCCTGCCACGCGCCAGGAAGCTTCGGGCCACCTCGCAGCGCTCCGCCAGCGCCACGCCCCGCGTCGTATTGATCACCTGAACAAGCACACAGCGCCCTTCGCGCCCTTCACGCTTAGCCACCACCAAAGCTCGTCACCAGGCGGGGCACGGCAGGCCCGAGGATCACCACGAAGAGCGCCGGGAAGATCAGAAAGACCATCGGGAAGAGCATCTTGATCGGCGCCTGCTGCGCCAGTTCCTCGGCCCGCTGCCGCCTGCGGATGCGCATCTGGTCGGCCTGCAGCCGCAGGATCTTCGACATCGAGACGCCCAACTGGTCGGCCTGGATCACCGCCGCCGTGAAGGTCTGCACATCCTCCACCCCGGTACGCTGGGCCAGGTCCTTCAGGGCCTCACGGCGGGTGCGGCCAAGACGGATGTCGGAGAGCACCTTCTTGAACTCACGGCTGAGCTCATCGTCCCACTTCTGCGTCACCCGCTGCAGAGCCAGGTCGAAGGCCAGGCCGGCCTCCACGCTGATACAGAGCAAGTCGAGCGCATCGGGCAGCGCCTTCGTGATCGCGCGCTTGCGCTGAGCGATCCGCCGGCCAAGCCACATCACCGGCAGCATATAGCCGAGCAGAAAACCGATCGCGCTATACATCAACGCCTGGGGCAGCGGCATGGTCCGGAAGGTCACCAGCGTAATCAGCACCCCGAGAACGAGCGCGAGCACCACTCGCAGACCCACAAACATCGCCGGGGTGATCCCGCCGGGGTTACCGGCCATTTGCAGGTTCACCCGCAGGCGCTCGGCGCTCTGCTTGGGGCCATACTTGCCGAGGACGGCCAGGATGCTCCTGGCAGCCGGCACGATCACCCGCTGCGTGAAGGGCTGCTGCAACTCGAGCTCTTCGAGCGTCAGGGCCCGCTCGGTGAACTGGTTCAGGCGCTCGCCGATCGCGTTCGGCTGGCGAAAGCGCACCAGGCCGAAGATGATCAGCCCCACGCCAGCCAGCAGCAGCAGCGCCAAAAGCAGCATCGGTGAGATCATCGCAGCACCTCTACGAGAACCACACGGATCGTCCGGAACCCCGGGCGTCGGCGGGTCCGACTACACCTCAATATCCATGATCCGCATAATCACGAAGTAGCCAATCACGATCATCACGAGCGAGGTAACGGGCAGGCAGCACCATGCCTCCGGCGGCATACCGAACGTGAAGATCGGCGCCATATACTCCGGGTTCACCGTGGAGATGAAAATCGCCAGGCCGATCGGCAGGCCGGTGATCACCCAGGCCGAGATGCGGCCCTGGGCAGTGAGCGTGTTGATCTCGCCTTTGATGCGCACCCGCTCACGGATGGTATGGCCGATCGTATCGAGGATCTGGGCGAGGTTGCCACCCACCTCCATCTGGATGTTCACCGCCGTGATCAGCAGATCAAGGTCGTCGGAGGGCATGCGCCGCAGCAGGTTGCTCAGCGCCTCCTCGGTGGTGCGCCCGAGGCCAACCTCCTGCACCACGCGCCGGAACTCCGACGACATCGGCGCCGGCGCCTCACGCGCCACCATGTCGAGCGTCTGCAGGAAGCTATAGCCGCCCCGCAGCGCATTGGCCATCATGGTGATCGTGTCGCCGAGCTGATTGTTGAAGGCCGTCACACGGCGCCGGGCCATGATCACCACATAGAGGTTGGGCAAGAAGGAGAAGAGCACCCCCCCCACGAGCGCCGAGGCGAACTGCGCCGCCGGGCTGGCCCGACCGATGTACATGCCCAGGCCCGCGCCGAGGAGCGCGCAGATCAGCTTCAGGCCGATGAACTCGGCCACCGTCAGCTTCAGATCGGCCCGCGCCAGGTCGCGCTGAATGTTCCCGCCCCGCTTACTCTGCGAGACCACCCGGTCGATCTGTTCGAGCGCCTGGCGGGGGCTAGCCTGGGGCTGGGCCGGGGCCCGCCCGGCGAACTCGCTCAGCCGCTCCGCGACATTGTCGCGCCGCCCGCCCCGCAGCACCAGGCCCAGAATGGCGAAGAGCAACAACGAGAGGAGCCCGAGGCCCACCAGGGTGATCGGCAGCAACTCAGGGGAGAGGAGGCGTTCCATAGCTCGTTCCCGCGTGGGCTGGAGGCTGGCGGCCAGGCCATCGCACGTTCTCAGGCCACCCCCAGGCTCCAGTATCCGATCCTAGAAGCTAAAGCGCTCCCCGCTGCCGAAAATGTTCGGCGGCAGGAAGATGTTCAACGACTCGAACTTCTCGATGAAGCGCGGCCGCACACCCGTGGGGCGCAACTGGCCGATGATGCGGCCCTTCTCGTCGATACCCGTCTGCTCGAAGACGAAGATATCCTGCATCACCACCACGTCGCCCTCCATGCCCGACACCTCGGTGATCTGGGTCACCTTACGCGAGCCGTCCTTCAGGCGCGACTGCTGGACGAAGAGCTGCACGGCGGAGACGATCTGCTCACGGATGGCGCGGGCCGGCAGATCCATGCCCGCCATCAGGCACATCGTCTCGATGCGGGCCACCGCATCGCGCGGAGTGTTGGCGTGGATCGTCGTCATCGAGCCATCGTGGCCCGTATTCATCGCCTGGAGCATATCCAGCGTCTCACCGCCACGGCACTCGCCCACGATGATCCGCTCGGGCCGCATACGCAGACAGTTGATCACCAGGTCGCGGATCGTCACCTCGCCCCGGCCCTCCACGTTCGGCGGGCGCGACTCGAGGCTCACCACGTGGTCCTGGCGCAACTGCAACTCGGCGGCATTCTCCACCGTGATGATCCGCTCGTCCTCGGGGATGAAGGAGGAGAGCACATTGAGCAGGGTGGTCTTGCCGGAGCCAGTGCCGCCGGCAACCACGATGTTGGTGCGGGCCTTCACGCAAGCGCCGAGGAACTCGGCCATCTCATTGCTCATCGAGCCAAAGCGCACCAGATCGTCCACGGTGAGCTTATCCTTGCGGAACTTGCGGATGGTGATCGTCGGCCCATTCAGCGCGAGCGGGCGAATGATCGCGTTGACACGGGAGCCATCGGGGAGGCGGGCGTCCACCATCGGCGACGACTCGTCGATACGGCGACCGAGGGGCGCCACGATCCGGTCGATGATCCGCAGCACGTGCTCGTCGTTGCTGAAGGTCACGTCGGTGCGGATGAGCTTCCCGCGCTTTTCCACGTAGATCTGGCGCGGGCCATTGACCATGATCTCGCTGATCTCGGGATCGGCGAGCAACTGCTCGATCGGCCCCAGACCAACGATATCGGCCTCGATCGCCTCGAACATGCGCTGGCGCTCGCTGCGGGTGAGCACGATGCTCTCACCATCGAGGATCGACTGGAAGACCTCTTCCACCTGGCGGCGCACCTTCAGCTTGTTGGAGAGGTCCAGCTTCGGGTCCAGTTCATTGATCAGCCGGTTCTGCACCCGCAGCTTGATCTCGTTGAAGGTGTCATCGGCGCCGGGCGCCGCGTGCCGGATGGGGGGCGGCGGTGCGCCTGGCCGTTGAGCCGGTGGGATGGCACTCTCGCTGGATGGAGTGGTGCCACCGATGCGCTTGAGGAGTGACATAGTGGGCCTTCCTTCGAGCGAGCAATCCTGACGCGGGGTCCGTTGGCGTGCTGGCCTGTACTGGTTCGCGGGACGGTGGCCCGTGCCAACCTCGCCGTCCTGGCGGAACGGTGTGTTGTGGCGCTGGCTAGCGCTTGATCAGCCGGGAGAAGAGGCCCCCCTGCTTCTGGCCACTATCGGCCGGGGCCACCACCGCGCCGGCCCCGGGCGCTGCCGCCGCCCGCGCCACGACCGTCAACTCGCGGGCCAGCGCACCAATATCGCGGGCCACCTGGTGGGTAGGCTTGCCGATCATCAGCGGCACACCCTGGTTGATCGAGAAGGTCATATCCTGGGCGGCGTCGCCGATCTGCATCGTGATCTTGCGCTGGATGTTCTTCTCCACATCGTCGGCGCGGATGCCGGTGCGGTTCGAGGCCTTATTGAGCACCAGCATCACCTTCTCCGGCGGATACTCCAGCAGGTCGGCCACCTCGAGGAAGAGCTTGATGTTGCGGATGCAGTGCATCTCCAGCGTCATCAGGGTCACGATCCGGGTAGCCATATCCAGCACGGCTAGCGAGCGATCCTGGAAAGAGGCGGGCGTATCGACGACGATATAGTCGAACTCGCGCTTCATCGCCTCCAGGATGGCCCGGATATGATCGGAGGTCACGAGCTCGCCGCGCTGCGGGTCGGGCGGGGCGAGCAGCACCTTGATCTGCGAGGTGTGGGTGGCGAGCACATCGTTGAGCAAGTCGCGGTCGAGCTCGTCCACACGCTGCGCCAACTCGATCACCGTCTTATCGGAGCGCAGATTGAGGATCACCGTCAGGTCGCCGAAGATCACATTCGCATCCACCAGGGCCACCCGCTTGCTGGTGAGCTGGCGAATCGCCACGGCGAGGTTGGCGGCCACCGACGAGGTGCCAACGCCACCCTTCGGGCTGAAGACGGCGATGATCTGGCCCTCAGAGCCGGCCTCGCCGAGTATTGCCGAAGCCGGGCCACCGGCACTCGGCGCCACCGTGCGCGGGCGAGTAGCGGCCAGCTTATAGACGTGGCGGATCGACTTGTAGAGGTCGTCGGCGCTGATCGGCTTGGTGAGAAACTCGCGAGCCCCGGCGAGCATGGCGCGGCGGAGATAATCCGTCTCGCCCTGAACGCTCATAATGATCACCTGCACCGAGGGGTCCTGGGTCATGATCGCCTCGGTGGCGGCAATCCCGTCCATATCCGGCATGTTGATGTCCATGAGGATGACATCCGGCCGGTGCTGCTTGGCGAGGGCCACCGCCTCACGGCCATTGCTGGCCTTCGCGATCACCTCGATATCTTTCTCAAAAAAGAGCAGTTTCTCAAGCTGATCGCGCGTGTCGATAATATCATCGACGATCATGACGCGGATCTTCTCGCCCTCGGTCATTGGTGTTGCTCCTCGCTGCTTGCCGCACTCACGCGAACAGGGAGTGGGGAGCACCTAAAGCGCCCCCGGACTCCCGTGCTCAACCGTTGTCTGCCACCATTATACCGGCTGGCGGCCTCTTCTGCATGTCCTGCGCGTACCGCCCACGGCCGTAGGCGATGCCGGGTGACCCACCCCCGGGCAGTGCGCGTCCGGGCTGGCCCGCGTTCGTTGCCAGTTTCCGGGATCACGAGCGGCGCGCCTGGCTGCTGGCTCCAGATGGTGGCGCCGGGGCGCCCCTGGTGAACACCCGGCCCTCCCGCACCACCATAGCCAACCACTAGGGCACCCGCGTCGGCGCGGCGGTACGGGTCGGCTCGGGCGTAAAGGCCTCCTGCTCGCTGAACACGCGCGGGGGGAGCGGGCGGGGCAGGGGCAGCCCGAACTCGGAGACAAGCTGGTCCAGCGTGACACCGATCGTCGGCTCGAAGGCGGTATCGCCGGCGCCACGGAGCACGAGTACCATGCGCGCGTTCGCCGCCAGGGCGAACTCCATCAGCTCGACCTCCTGGTCATTCACGGCGAGGATGAGCGTCCAGGCGCCCTGGGTGATCGTACCACTCGTAGCCCCGGCCTCGGCGGCGGCCGGGTCGATCGGCTGGCCCGACTCGTCAACCTGGGGGAGGCTGCCGCTCTCGGCGGGGGCGGCGCCATCCTCGGGGGTAGCCTCGGCGCTCACGGCGGGCCGCACAATCCGCACCACCTGGGCACGCTGGACGATCGTCTTGGTCGTATTCAGCTGTACCTCGGTCAACTCGCGGATCAGCTCGGGCTGCGTGCCAGCGGTAGCGTCGCCAGGTGTAAAGCCGGTGGGGTAGGACTGCCGGCGCGTCACGGTAAAGGTGGCCACCACATCGACAAAGTCGCCCTGGGTGATCGTATCCGCGACACCGGAGAGGTTATTGACCACGAAGGGATAAGCCTTATCGCGGGGCCGGTTGGGCTCGGCGGTGGGCAGTTGCTGGGAGAGCCCTGGTTCGGTGAGGGCCAAGCGCACGATGATCTCGTTGGCGCGGAACGCACGGGTGGTGAGCTTCCCCTCCACCTCGCTAATACTTGAAAGATTCTGATCGGGGTCGAACTCGGTCTGCGGGATGGTGATCACCTCGAGCAGGGTGAGGCCATCGGAGATCACGGTATTGGCGGAGATGTCGACGCGGGCGCGCACGACTTCCACCTCCGGCACCTCGGTGGGTAGCGCCGAGGTGGGCGCCTGACCGCCGATCAGGCCACCGGTCGCGCCGGGCTGCAGGAAGAGGAAGAGGGCGATCGCCCCCACGATCAGGATGAGGCCGATCAGCAGAATCAGCACGCCACCACGCCGCATAGAGAGACTTCCTTCCTATCAGGAGCGGTCGCGCGGGAACCGAGGAGACAGACTGTCGCCATTATAGCACACGCTGGCAAGTACGGAAGTGGGTTTACTGCATCGCCAGGGGCAAGTGGCCTTTACACTTTGTGCTGGGATGGCCAGGGCAGACGGTTGGGCCGAGGCATGTGCGTGGGACACATGCCTCGGCCGCTCAAGGGTGGAGCCTCTCGGGGCCTAGCGGCGGATCAGCGGCAAGTTGATCAGGTTGGTGCAGCCGTTGGTGGTAAAGGTGCGGATCACCGGCTGGTTGCTGTTGATGTCCTCGCCGCGATTGTTGACCTCGCCGGCGTCGCCCTCGGGCACATAGTTCCAGAGGTCGATCAGCACCGCCACCGCGTAGTTGCCCGGCGTACAGAAGAACGACCGCACGTCATCCACGGGCTGGCCGGTGGTGCGATCGAGCCACTGCTGAGGGCCGCTGTTTTGTAGCAGCAATTCGGCCCCCGGCGTCATCTGGGCCTTGTACACCGGGTAGAAGGCCTGGATGGGGCAGGCCGAGTCGGGGTAAGTGCCGTCGGCCAGCGGCAGCGTGGGCGGTGTCAGGGTGGGGGGCGTCGAGCCAATGGGGGACGAGACAGCGCAGAGGGTCACCCAGAAGCTCCCATCGTCTTCGAGGCCGGCAGAGACGGTGTTCTCTACACCTTCGAGGCTCAGGTTGCGCACGGTCACGTCGAAGCGAGCGAGGCCGCCGTTCGCCGCCTGGGCGATCTCGAACTCCTTGAGCCGGATGTCGACATTGCCGGCCACCACCTTCTCGATGCTCACGTTGAAGAGCTTTGGCGTAATCGAGGGGTTGGCGGGAGCCACCGGCTGGCCGTTGGTGTCGAGGCCATTCTGCACGAGGCGGGCGCGGTACTGGATGCAGGTAGCGCTGAAGTCGGTACCGCCAAAGGCGTCGCGCAGGGTGACGGCATTAAAAGGGCTGCCGGCGGTGCTGGGCTGCGAGTAGAAGTTCGAGCCGGTATCGCCGTCGAGGGTAAACCACGGATCGGAGCCGCTGAAGACCGTCTCGTCGGGGCAGGTAGGATTGGAGCGAAGCACCTTGCGGAACTGCACGATGATATCGGCGTTCGGATTGGCGCTGCGATCCAGGCCGGTGGTCCAGCGGATGGCGAGCACGCGAGCGTTCTTCTGCTGGCTGTCGCGAGTGATGGTGATATTGAAGACGGTGGAGTAGTACCAGCCATCGACCATGCGGCGGCTCTCGGAGGCCTCGTCGGCGCCGCCGATCTTGCCACGGCGGATGGAGGCCAGAGGTGTGCCGGAGGCATCGTTGCCGCCGACCACCCATGCCCAGGCCGAGCCGAGATCGCCCGAGGGGTTGTCGGCGGGTGGCAGGGCATCCATGAGCGCGGCACCGGCATCGGTGCGCACCCCCACCACATTGGCGGTATTCTGGGCGCCGAGGAAGTACTCGGTACCGCCGGGGATGCGCTGGAGGTTGAGCGAGTCGTCGAAGACGGCGGTGAGCACCTTGTTGTAAGCGCTGGACTGCAGTTCGGTGCGGGCGCCGCCGATGATGTAGAGCTTGTTGTTGTAGGCCAGGCTAGCCGCGCCCTGAATGCCGCCCTGCTCCAGGGTCACCTCATCGCCGTTGGTATTGGGTTCGGTGGTCCAGGTGAGGGCCCCATTGCTCGGGTTGATATCGGCACGGTAGACGAAGTTGTTGATCTCGCTGCGGCCAACATTCACGAAGCCGCCGGCAACAAAGATCGCCTCGTCGAGGGTGGTACCGGCACCACTATTGACGGTGGTCAGCGCAGCTGTTGCGGTATGGTCCACCAGGCCGAGGGGGCCAGTGGTAGTGGGCGAAGGATCGATCACTGGCACATCGGGGCCACGGGCCCAGGGGGTGGTGGTGCCGCCATCGTTGGGGTTGCGCAGGGAACCGGTCGTCGTGTCGATCTCGGTATAGAAGACGCTGTCCTCGATCGCGCTCTCAGCGGTGAAGAAGCCGTAGGTGGAGAGGCCACCAATCACATAGAGGTAGGTCTTATTGGCGCTGGTACGTACGATGGTGGCGGTAGCGCCCTCAACACCGCGGGCGAGGGTATCGCCATCGAACTGGGGGGCGCTTGGCAGGGTTGGGCCCTGGGTCCAGACGATATCGCCCGCAGCGTTGACAGCGCCGATCTGCACCCCGTTGGAGGTAAAGTCGGTGCAGTCGATGGTGTTGATCACGCCGCCGATCACATAGATATAGCCGGTGTTGTTGCCGGTGCTCACCCCGGCTACCGCAGCGCGGGTTCGCTGCGAGACCTCGCCGGGGCACTCATCGTTCTGCTCGATGGCGGGAAGGGGATCGTTGAGCCAGAACTCATCGGCGAAGCGCGGGTCGGTCTCGGCGACGCCGTGGGGCTGGATGGCACCGGTCTCCTGGTTAACGGTTGCCCAGAAGGCGGAGTCGGTGCTGCCGCCGGAGCCGGTGCCCGTAATGGCAAAGAGCCGGTTGCCGAGCACTACCACACCGGCGTTGGCGCGGGCCTCGGGGAGCGGCACAGCCGACTCATCCCAGGGGTTCAGAAAGCCAACAGGAGCGAGCAACACGGCGCCTGCGGTATCGGCAGGATTGGAGGAGATGGGATTGGTCTCGGCGCTGAGGGAGGTACGCTGGAAGCTCCCACGGGCGAACTCATTCTGGCGATCATCGAGGGTCTGAATCTCGCTCTGGGTCTGAGCGCCGGTGGGGCCGCCCGGCAGCAGAGCGAGCACAGTCAGCGCGACCGCCGCAAGGGCGAGGCGTCGGGCGAACCGGCGCACGTACAGACGTGCCAACACGAGCTACCTCCTAATGCTACACGCGAGGGTGGGGCGCGCGCCACTGCGGCAACCCACCGGCATGGGGGCGGACATCCTGGCCTACCTGGTGGAGGCGCCGGGCAGGGTCACAAGCGGGCAGGCGTCATGGAGCGGGCTGCGCCCGCTCCGGCGCACCAGGCGGCGCCTGTCCAGGAGGATGGCGATCATCCGTACACGAGCGTGAGCCGGGCCACGGGGAGAGCGTGCTCCCCACAGCCCGGCTCCTGCGAGACAGGCCGGTGGGCCTGCCCGGGGGTTACGGATTGGTTGTGGCACACACGTCGCCAAAGAGGCGCAGCTGCAGGTCCTGCTGGATCACCTGGTTGAAGCTGCCGGCCTGGTTCGACTGGGGGCCGACTTCAACCGGAATGCTCGTACGCACCTCGTCGCCAACCGCGATCAGGCTATAGCGGCGAGGGCCAGCGGAAGGCGGATCGAGCGGATGGCGGTAGAAGAGGTACGGCGTCAGCTGATAGGTACCCCGGGGCACGTCCTCCTTGCGGTAGGTGAGCGTACCGTTGGAGTCGGCGGTGATCGGAATATTGATCCGCGTGCCATTAGAGGGATCTTCGAGGATCACCTCACCGACGGTGGGGTAGACGAGGCCAGCGACGGGCACAAAGTGATCCGGCGGGATGGTGCTGCGCCAGGGCTCGCCACCGTCGAGGGCATCGGAGCGGGCCACGCAGAGACCGGACTCAACCTTGGTGTTGATCGCCTCCATGATCTTATCGACGTTCGTCTTCCCGTTGGCGTCGAAGGTGAGCGTATCGGCGGAGAAGTAGTAGCTCGGGAAGGAGGCGATGCTATCCTTCAAGCCGGTATCGGGGATGTTCGAGAGCGAGATAGCGAAGACCTCGACGTTATTCGCCTGCAGGTTCTGCTTGCTCACATTGCCCGCCTGAGTGATCGGGCGATCCATCCCTCGGTACACCCCACCGCCACGCACGCCATCACCCGTCACCTGACAGGAGGCGATCTCGACCACATTGCGGACGCGGCAGACGTGGCCGATGGGGTAGGTGTTGATATCGCTCGAGCCGCCGTGAAGGTTACTGGCGCTGGTGTTCAGGAACTGGTTGGAGACACCGTCGGTGATGAAGATCACCACCCGCTTGTACTCCCAGGTCTTGCCTAGTTCCGTCACCGTTTTGGGGGCGTTATCGAAGGCCAGGGCGGCGCGGTAGAGACCAGCGGCGCCGTTGGTACCGCCGGAGGTGCGATACCGGTCCCCACTGTAGGCGCCAGCGTCGTTGATGTTGCGGATGATCTGGTCCGGATTGCTCGAGAAGGTGCGGAAGTTGCTGGTGCCGGTGCGCTGCACGCTCTGTGTGAACCAGACAAGGGCCATCTGGTCAACCGGGCGCGTTGTATCGCGCTGACTGCCGTTGCCATCCATATTGGTGGAGCGGACAAGGGCCTCGATCGCGCGCTTGGCCACCGTGACGCGGCGCTCGTTGACATTGTTCCAGTAGTACGTGGGGCCAGTCCCCGTCACCTGAACGGCCGGGGCTCCATCTGGGCCATTGGCGCACTGCCAGAAGGTCTGGCCGTTCGGCGGCCGCCCCGGACCGCGATCACACTGGCCGGCGAAGTTCGCGCTCATCGAGCCGGAGACATCGAGGACGACGACATACTGGATGGGCTTACGTTCGGTGGGAATGTACTGGTACTCGGGCCAGAGGGAGACATTGCCGAAGAGCACATAGGTCTCACCTGGCTGGGGCGCGCCGGTATAACTGCAGGCCGTCTGCTGGCGCACGGCGCTACCAAGATAGATCATGTCGAAGTACTTCTCGCCGCTCTGCTGGCCCATCTCGAGCATTACAAAGAGGCCAAGATCGACGACCTGGTAGCGCGCGTTGGAGCCGTTTCCGAAGGCGGTATCATAGATCGGGAGCACGAGGCGGGTACCGGCATCAATATGGTACTGGATCTCCGGGTCCACCCGTTGATTGTAGCCCGTCGTACCCCAGACCCAGTCGCCGACGTTAAGCTGGCCGGGCTTCTCGGGGTAGGAGGCTGGCCTGTCGGAGTTGGGCCAGGGGGCCTCGTCGAAACCGTAGGCGAGGCTGCCCTCGGGGCTGAGACCGGCCTCCAGGGCCTCGGCGCTATTGGCACCGGGGACACCATCGCGCCAGCGGAGCCAGCTAAAGCCGCCGGGGCCAGGGCCATCCTGGGCGTCGAGGCGCATCGCGGTACGGCCACGGTAGGGGCCACTGGAGATAATGCGCCAGTTGTTGTCGGGAGTACCGAGGGGCGCCTCAACATCCTGGCTGCGGAAGCGGTCGCCGTCGATCCACTTCACGTTGATCCCGATCGGGAAGATGCCATTGCCGGCCGGGCAAACGCCCGCGTGGGATGTCGCGCTGATCGGCAGGTCGGGGCGACCGACGACGCGGGCGAAGTAGGTACTGACGCGGCCCTTAAGGTTCACCTGGATAAAGGCCACGTTGTTGGGCACAGGGTTGGAGTTGTTGGTAATACTCGCGGCGCCAGAGATCAGCTTACCCTGAGCATCGAGGTAGTAAGCCTCGAGCTCGAGCCGCTCATCCTCCGAGTTGGTTCCAGGGGGAACCACCTCGACGCCATTGGCGCTGAGCGAGTTGACAATCGCGTTGTAGATCGTCTGGTTGGTGGTGGAGCCGGTGCGGGCGAGGTAAGCGTTCATACCGGCGAGGGAAGCGGCGTTTGCCGCAGCCACCGACTCGCGCTCCTCGGAAAAGGTATTGCCGACGTCCACCGAAAGGCCGACCATCGCCACCAGGACGACGATCATCAGGCCGATAAGCGGCAGGCTCTGGCCTCGTCGGCGGGCCGCCGCGATTCGGCGAGCGCCCTTCCATCGAATGCGGGACATGGAATCCTCCGTCCGTGTGCGTACTGGGTTGCTGGCTACGATTGCGCGGATTAGGGCTACAGGCGCAGACCGGCTGCGGCGCGCCGCACGATCCACCCGGGGCTCTATGTCAAACCACAAGCGCCGTTCAGTCAGGCGAGGAGTGGCGCCGCGCGGCGGCTCCGGGAAGCGCCGAACACCGTTTGTGGCTTCAGCTTAATTGGGCGTATTGTAGAACGAGCTACGAATAGGCATCACCGTCGCCACCTGGAGCCGCACCGTATCGGCGAAGGCCGGAGCGAGCGGGAAATTGAAGCGATAGTTGTAGCGCAGTGTCACCCGGATCCAGCAGTTCCGGCCACCATTCTGCATTCCGGAGCCAGGGGTGCTGGTGGGACACGTCCCGGTGAGGTTGCGCGGGTCGGAGCCGCCGAGGAGCTGCACATAGATGAAAGCGTTGGGATTGCGCACATCGGTAAGCAGCGGGTTCGTCTCGGTAGAGTCACGCACACCGTTGTTATCGAGATCGAGCAGATTGGCGAAGCCGACACCGCTCTCGCCATTGGCGCCACGGATACGGGCGGGAATCTGGGCGTAGTTGAGCGTCACCTCGCGGAGGCTCCCATCGCTATTCAGAACCTGAACCGGGTAACTGCCGAAGGTGGCCCCCTCCTGGGCGGCGGTGCGCATAGCCTGGAGAGTAAAGAAGATCAGGCCGAGGTCGACCGCAGCGGCGAGCAGGAAGAAGATCAGCGTCGCGGCGAGGGTAAATTCGACGAGGGCCTGGCCTTTGGTGCGGCGGTTTCGGCGCAGCATGGAGCTCTCTCCGCGCTAGGGGGTCGTGGTCAACTCGCGCCAGGATTCCATATCCTCGGCGCAGGCGACACCTTTGAGCCGGGTGGGATCATTGCCGAGGTTCTCCAGCGAGCGGCGCTGGGTCACCTGGAGATTAATCGTCCCGCTGGAGCCACCGAAGCGAAGCAGATCGAAGAGGGGCGTTATCCCGCGTACGGGGTAGGTGATCGTCACCTCGATCGGGCCGCGATCGGTCAGGTTGCGGGTGTCGCCGCCGTTGGGGTAGCGGATGGTCACATAATCGGCGACATCACGATTCTCGTTGATAGTACCACCGAAGAGAGTCGTATCGGACTCAATCGCGAGGTAAATCGCATTCACGCAAGGATCGCCGCGCTGGCCGGGATAGTCGCTGTCGGGGGGCGGCGAGCTGGCATAATCGAGCCAGGACTGGTAGGGCGGGAGCTGGGCAGCGGCCTCGGCGCCGTTGCGGGCGGCCTGCGAGACGGTAGAGTAGGCGTAGATCAGATAGCCGAACTCCATGATGCCGAAGAGCACAAGCAGGAGGATTGGCAACACGAAGGCCATCTCAACGATAGACTGGCCATGTAGATGGCGACGCATAGCAGCCTCCAACGCTTCGAACCCGCACGGTGATTATGCAACCCGGTCATAGGACCCTCAATAGTCAAATGGTACCGTAACGCCAATCTGGGCCACAAATAGGCGAAAGGGGCCACGAACAGCGCGAAATGATCCGTCGCCTGGGATGTGCCGGAGGTTCCTGGCCCCCGGGGTGCCGTGGCGCGGAAGCGCGCGGCGGGCCGTGGCGCGGAAGCGCGCGACGATGAAGAGGTGAAGCTCGCCTGCGCTGGGTTCCCGCCTGCGCTGGGTTCCCGCTTCCGCGGGAACGACGGACCCAGGGCGGGGTGGGCGCTACCACCGTGCCTGCGTGTCCCCAGGAACGCGGGGGGCTGGATGCCACCCAGGGCCTTCGCATATTTTCCAGTGAGATCACCGCGTTCTGATGCAGAGTAGCGAGAAGGAGGGGAGGTCAGGTAGGATGGCGGCAGCAACCAGCG
>SFCB01000272.1 GCA_004367505.1 Chloroflexi bacterium OHK40
CACTCGCTCCAGGTGGGCCAACCCGCGTACGCTCCCGACGGTCACCCCCTCACTCGCTCCAGGTGGGCCAACCCGCGTACGACCCGGGTGGGCTGCCACCAGACCATCGTGACCATCGGCGGGGGGCAGCACGCGGCGCCTATACGGTATCCCGGCGCCCTACTTGGCTTTGCCGGCCTTTCCGGCCTTGCGGCGGATGGTCTCCTCAGCGTACTTGATGCCCTTACCCTTGTAGGGCTCGGGCGGGCGCAGGCTGCGGATCCGGGCAGCCTCCTCGCCTACCACCTGCTTATCGATCCCGCGCACGGTAAGAGCGAGGGGGTCACTGGCGCTCTTACGCTCACCGACGACATACTGGACATCCTTCGGCGGATCGAGGCGCACCTGGTGGGAGAAGCCGAGGTTGAGCACCAGGGTCTTCCCCTCGAGCGCAGCACGGTAGCCGACGCCATTGATCTCGAGCCCCCGAGACCAGCCATCGGTGACACCGACAATCATGTTATAGACGAGTGTACGCGTGAGACCGTGCAGCGAGCGATGCTGCTTCTCATCAGAGGGGCGGCTCACGGTGATGGTGCCATTCTCCTGCTCGATAATCATCTCGGGGTGAAGTTGCTGGCTCAGGGTCCCCTTGGGGCCCTTGACCGTGATCCGGTTGCCAGGATCGAGCGTTACCTCCACGCCCTTCGGCAGGGTGATGGGCTTCTTACCAATACGCGACATGGAAGCCTCCGTAGAACCCTACCAGATATAGCAGAGCACTTCGCCGCCCACGCGCTCGCGCCAGGCATCGTGGCCAGCGAGCACACCCTTGGGCGTCGAGAGGATACTCAGGCCCAGGCCGCCCCGCACGCGCGGAATATCCTCACGCTTGGTATAGATGCGCAGGCCGGGCTTACTCACACGGCGCAGCCCGGTGATCGCCGGCCGCCGGTCCGACATATACTTCAGCGTGATCGAGATCGAGTTAAAGGGCGTCCCCTCGACCACGGTGTAATCTTTGATAAAGCCCTCGCGCTTCAGAATCTCGGCGATCGCCAGCTTCATCTTCGACGAGGGAATGGTCACAGTAGTGTGCCGCGCCATGCACGCGTTGCGGATGCGCGTCAGCATGTCACCAATCGGGTCGTTCACGCTCACTGCGATCCTCCTCGTTACCAGCTGGACTTGACCACGCCCGGGATGAGCCCCTTGAGGGCATGCTCACGGAAGCAGATGCGGCACATCCCGAACTTGCGGATATACGCCCGCGAGCGACCGCACACCTTGCAGCGATTGTACTCACGCACCCGGAACTTCTGCGGGCGCTGGGCCTTCACGATCCACGACGTCTTGGCCAAAGGAACCTCCTACACCGTTGGGCTAGTTAGCGTACGCTCCTGGCCCAGACTAATCACGAAATGGCATGCCGAGGCGCTTGAGCAGGGCATAAGCGTGCTCATCGCTCGTCGCGGTGGTGACGATCACCACCTCGAGGCCCCGCAGCTTGTCGATCTTATCGTAGTCGATATCAGGGAAGACGATCTGCTCACGCAGGCCGAGGCTATAGTTCCCACGGCCATCGAACGAGCGGCGGCTCACCCCGCGGAAGTCACGAATGCGGGGCAGCGCAAGGTTCACCAGCCGATCGTAAAAGTCGTACATCCGGTCGCTGCGGAGCGTCACCATCGCACCGATGGCCATCCCCTCGCGCAGCTTGAACGACGCGATCGACTTCTTCGCCCTGGTCACCACGGGCTTCTGCCCGGTAATCGTCGTCAGGTCGCTGACGGCAGCATCAAGGGCCTTCGAGTTCTGGATGGCCTCGCCGACACCGATATTCACGACGATCTTGGTCAGGCGGGGAACCTGCATGATCGACTTGAAGCGAAACTCCTGCATGAGCGCAGGAACGATCTCTTGCTGATACTTCTCGCGCAGACGAACTGTCATGATCATTCTCCAGGGGCTTGGAGGCGCCAGGCGCAAGGGCCTCGTGCGGCGAACCTCCGGCCCTGAGCGGGGCCTACTTATCGATCACCGCATCGCAGGCCTTACAGTAGCGCACCTTGCGCTGGCGGCCCTTATGGTCGGTCTCGTCCAGGAAGCGCTTGCCCGTACGCGAGGCCCGCCCGCAACTCGGGCAGATCAGCATCACGTTAGAGGCGTCCAGGGGCGCCTCGATATCGATAATGCCGCCGGGCTTACCGGGGCCACGGGGCTTCATATGGCGCTTGGCGATATTGAGGCCCTCGACAACCACGCGGCCCGCGCTGGGGATCGAGCGCTTGATCTTGCCGCGGCGCCCCTTATCCTTCCCGGCGATGATCAGCACCTCATCACCAGTCTTGACGTGCATACCTCTCTCCGATCACAGCACCTCGGGCGCCAGCGACACGATGCGCATAAACTGCTTCTCGCGGAGCTCGCGGGCGACGGGGCCAAAGATGCGCGTACCGCGCGGATTGTTCTCTTTGCCGATAATCACGGCGGCGTTGTCATCGAAGCGGATATGCGAGCCATCGGGGCGGCCATACTCCTTGGCCGTCCGGATGATCACCGCTCGCACCACCTCGCCCTTCTTCACGGCGCCGCCGGGGGTGGCCTGCTTGACGCTCGCGACGATGATGTCGCCGACACGGCCGTACTTCACCCGGGAGCCGCCGAGGACGCGGATGCACATGATCTCCTTGGCACCCGTGTTATCGGCAACTTTCAGGCGGGTCTGAGGCTGGATCATTGCCGTTACTCCTCGCCGCGCTGTACGATCTCGATCACGCGCCAGCGCTTGGTGCGGCTGAGGGGGCGGGTCTCCTCGATCCGGACGACATCGCCCACCTTACAGGCGTTCTCCTCATCGTGCGCATGAAACCTGGTGGTCTTGCGAATAATCTTGCGGTAGAGTGGGTGGGGCTTCAGGTAATCCACCGCCACCACGACCGTCTTCTCCATCTTGTCGCTGACTACCCGGCCGACCTTCTGGGTCCGGCGCACCTCGGTCTGCTGCTCAATCTCGCTCATCATCCTACTCCTGCTCCAGCTGGCGCTCGCGCAGGATGGTCTTAATCCGCGCGATCTCTTTCTTCACCTGGCGCGGGCGGGCCGTATTGGTCAGGCGCCCGGTGACTTTCTGGAAGCGCAGATTAAACAGCTCCTCGTAGTACCCGTTGAGCTGCTCGTGGAGCTTCGCATCGTCCTGGCTCCGCAGCTCGCTAGCCTTCGCCACCGCCCACCTCCGCTTCCACATCATCGCGCGTGATGATCTTGCACTTGATCGGCAGCTTCTGCGCGGCGCGCTGCAGCGCCTCAAGGGCAATCTCCTCGCGCACGCCGCCGAGTTCGAAGATCACGCGGCCCGGCTTCACCACTGCCACCCAGTGGTCTACACTCCCCTTGCCGCCACCCATGCGCGTCTCGGCGGGCTTCTGGGTGACCGGCTTATCGGGGAAGATCCGGATCCAGACCTTACCGCCGCGCTTGACGTAGTTGGTGATCGTGCGGCGGGCCGCCTCGATCTGGCGGCTGGTAATCCAGACGGGCTCCAGCGCCATGAGCCCGTAATCGCCGAAGGCCACGCTATTGCCCCGATAGGAGAGGCCCTCGCTGCGGCCCTTCTGCATCTTGCGGTACTTCGTACGCTTAGGCAGAAGCATTGTCGCCCCTCCTCTGGCGCCGCTCGCCGCGCTCACTGCGCTCGGGTGGCATGGCGGCAACTTGCTGCTCAACCTGAGCCTTGCCGAGCTGATCGGGGAAGACCTCGCCCTTATAGATCCAGACTTTCACGCCAATGCGACCATACGTCGTATGGGCATGCACCTGGGCGTAATCGATATCGGCGCGGAGGGTATGGCGCGGCACCCGGCCTTCGCTCTCGCTCTGAATGCGCTTCATCTCAGCGCCGCCGAGGCGCCCGGAGCAGCGGATGCGCACGCCCTGGGCGCCGAGGCGCACCGCGCGCTGCACCGCCTGCTTCATCGCACGCTTATAGCTCACACGCTTGTTGATCTGCTCGGCGATACTCTCGGCCACCAGCTGGGCATCGAGCTCTGGCTGGTGAATCTCCTGAATATTCAGCTTGATCTTCTTGCCCGTCTGCTTCTCGAGCGAGTTCTTGAGCAGATCGACGTTCGCGCCGCGCTTCCCGATCACGATCCCGGGCTTGGCCGTATACACCGTAATCTCGATCTTATTGGCCGAGCGCTCGATCTCGATCCGGGACACGCCGGCGTTGGCCAGCTCCCGCGCGATCAGCTTGCGCAGCGCCAGATCCTCGTGGAGCTGGGTGGTATACGCGCCCCGCTCGGCGAACCACTTCGACTGCCAGTCCTTGATGTAGCCGAGGCGAAAGCCGATCGGATGAACTTTGCGTCCCAAGTGTGCCTCCTCCTTGGCAGCCTAGTACTCCGCCCCGTCGTCGACGATCACGGTGATGTGGGTCGTCGGCTTCCGGATGCGGTTGGCCATGCCGCGGGCGCGCGGCATAATCCGCTTGAGCACCGGGCCCTGGTCAGCGTAGATCCGCTTGACGACCAGTGCGTCCCGGTCCAGATCGAAGTTGTGTTCGGCGTTAGCCGCGGCCGACTTGATCGTGCGCGCCACCTCGCGGGCAGCCTTCTGCGGCATGTAGTTCAGCGTCGCCAGGGCCTTCTCCACCGGCATCCCGCGCACTACATCCATCACCAGGCGCACTTTGAGCGGCGAAATGCGCACCATGCGCGTGACAGCTTTGACTTCCATACGTTCTACTCGTCTGTACTCGGGGCGCGAGCGGCCGGCCGCTCACACGCAAACCCGGCCATTGTACCACATATCACGAGCCACCCATGCGGGGCCAGAGCAACAGCGCGGCCACCGGAACCCGCACTCGCGCTACTTCATCTTGCCGCGCTTGTCGGCCTTCTTGCCGCCGTGGCCACGGAAGAGGCGGGTGGGGGCAAACTCGCCGAGCTTATGGCCGACCATGTTTTCGGTCACATAAACCGGAACGTGGCGGCGGCCGTCGTGGACTGCGATGGTGTGACCGATCATCTGGGGGAAGATCGTCGAGTCACGCGACCAGGTGCGCAGCACGCGCTTTTCGGTGCCGCGATTCATATTCTCCACACGTTCGAGCAGCTTAATATCGACGTACGGCCCTTTTTTGGACGACCGGGACATGCTCATGCCTCCTGAAGTAGGCGTTAGGCGGCCGGCGATATCCCGCGGGATCTATCGCCAGTCGCCTGGGCGCCTCTGTCACCGAGGCGCAGCGCGCTGCGCCTTACACCGTCCGCCGGCACATACGACTACGAGTGGCGCGGGCCTGAGCACAGCCCACCCTGGCCTGCCACGGTGTCGCCGGCGGTTCCATACGCTACACCCTCCGTCGGCGCACGATAAAGCGATCGGTGCGCTTGTTATTGCGGGTCTTCACGCCACGGGCGGGCTTCCCCCACTTCGTCTTCGGGGTACTCATCCCACGCGGCGCGCGGCCCTCACCACCACCGTGGGGATGGTCGCGCGGGTTCATCACCGTTCCACGAACCGTGGGGCGGCGACCGAGCCAGCGCGAGCGACCGGCTTTGCCGATGCGGATGTTCTGGTGATCCACATTCCCCACCTGGCCGACTGTCGCCATACAGCGGACGTGGATCATGCGCATCTCGCCGGAGGGCATACGCACAGTGGCATAATCGCCCTCTTTCGCCATGAGCTGGGCCGAGGTGCCGGCGCTGCGCACCAGCACACCGCCACGACCGATCTCCAGCTCGATGTTGTGGATCTGCGTACCGAGGGGGATCGCGCTGAGCGGCAACGCATTGCCCGGGCGAATGTCGGCCTCGGGGCCACTACTCACCAGATCGCCGACCTTGAGGCCCACGGGGGCGAGGATGTAGCGCTTCTCGCCATCGACATAGGCCAGCAGCGCAATCCGGGCCGAGCGGTTCGGGTCGTACTCGATCGCCTGGACCTTCGCCGGAATACCGAGCTTGTTGCGCTTAAAATCGATGATGCGGTAAAAGCGCTTGTGGCCGCCGCCGCGATGGCGGGTGGTAATCTTGCCCTGGTTGTTTCGACCGGCACGCTTGCGCAGCGGCTCGATCAGGCCGGGCTCGGGCCGCTTTTTGGTGATCTCCTCAAATGTGGAGACCGACATATTGCGGCGGCCCGCAGAGGTTGGCTTATATTTCCGAACAGCCATCGTTCTGCTCCCTGGTGGGGCGTCGATCAGTTCCGGCGCCCCGATGATGTGCGGGTCGGCGGCGGTTCCGCGCCAACCTAGCTCTCAAAAATCTCGATCCGATCGCCCGGCACGAGCGTGACGATCGCCTTCTTCCACTCGCGGGTATACCCCGTCTCCATGCCACGGCGCTTGAGCTTGCCACGCACGTTCATCGTGTGAACCTTCGCAACCGTGACGTTAAAGATCGTCTCAACCGCCCGCTTGATCTCGGGCTTGCTGGCATCGCGGAGCACCTCGAACGAATACTTATTGTCGACCATAAGGCTCGTATTCTTCTCGGTGATCAGCGGGCGAATGATGATCTGGTGCGGCGTAGGCATGAGGGCTACTCCTTCTCGCTTGCCGCCGCCACGCCGGCGCCCTGGCCCAGGAAGCTCTCGAGCACGGGGAGCGCAGCCGTGGGCATCACGATATTGTCGTACTGGAGCAAGTCGCGCACATTCAGGTAGCTCGCGAGGATGGTCTTGACGTACGGCAGATTATCAGCCGAGCGGCGCACGATCAGGTTCTGCTCGCTCTTGCTCTCGATCACGATCAGCGTCTTGCCACTCAGGCCGTGGGCATTCAGGAAAGCCACTGCATCCCTGGTGCGGGGCTGGGGAAAGCTGATCCCATCGACAAAACGGATCTGCGCGGCGGCGAACTTGGCCGAGAGGGCCGAGCGCACGGCGAGGCGGCGCATCTTGCGGGGCATGCTCACCCGGTAGGAGCGCGGGTGCGGGCCGTGCGCCACGCCACCACCCATGCGATGGGGGGCGCGCACACTTCCCTGACGGGCCCGCCCGGTACCCTTCTGGCGGTAGAGCTTCCGGGTGCTGCCCTTGACCTCACCACGGCCCCGGGTGTTGTGGGTACCGAGGCGCGCGTTCGTCTGCTGCATCACCACGTACTGGTGCATCACCGGGACATTCGGCGTAATGCCAAAAATATAGTCGCTCAGCTCGATGCTCCCGATCTGCTCACCGGCCTGGTTATAAAGAGTCGTCTGCATGGTGTACCTCGTTAGCCCTTCACCGCGCGGCGGATCTGGAGCAGGGCGTTGCGGGGGCCAGGCACCGAGCCCTTCACCAGGAGCAGATTCTTGTCGGCGATCACTTCGACCACCTCAAGGTTCTGCACCGTCACCCGCTTGTTGCCAGTGCGGCCAGCCATCTTCTGGCCCTTCCAGACGCGGCCTGGCGTCGTGCCGGCGCCGATCGAGCCGGGAGCACGGTGGCGGTCACTCTGGCCGTGGGTCTTCGGACCACCACGGAACCCATGGCGCTTGACGACGCCGGTAAAGCCGCGTCCCTTCGTGTTGCCCGAGACATCGACCTTCTGGCCAGCGCGGAACAACTCGACGTTGATCACCTCACCGGGCGTGTGGTCCTGCGGGTTATCGGCTCCGAACTCACGCAGGATGCGCACCATCGTCCCGGCGGGCTTCAAGTGGCCCTGCTGGGGCCTGGTCAGCTTACGGGCCTCAACCTGCTCATAGCCAAGCTGCACGGCCTGGTAGCCATCGCGCTCGTTGGTGAAGATCTGCGTCACCACACATGGCCCGGCGCTAATCACCGTAACGGGAACGACCTCACCGCGCTCAGTGAAGACCTGCATCATTCCCAGCTTGCGGCCCAACAATCCATGTACCATCGGTATTTCCTCCGCAGCGTGCGTCGTGCGCAGCGGCTGCCTGATCTTGTCTCACACGGGCTCGCCAGGTGCGAGCCAACGCGCAGCGGAGCGGCGCGCCGCTCATGCGCCCAGAGCGCTTTAGAGCTTGATCTCGATATCCACGCCGGCCGGCAGGTTCAGCTTCATCAGGGCGTTGATGGTCTGCTGGCTGGGATCGAGCACATCGATCAGCCGCTTGTGCGTGCGGATCTCGAACTGCTCCTGCGAGTCCTTGTCGATGAACGGCGAGCGAACGACGCTGTACTTCTCGATCCTGGTGGGCAGGGGCACCGGCCCCGCAACGAGTGCGCCCGTCCGCTCGGCGGCCTCGACGATCTGGCGCGCCGACTGGTCCAGGATTTTGTGGTCGTACGCCTTGAGGCGAATACGTACCTTCTGCTTGGCCATACGTAACCTCAGATGCTTGTGGAGGATGTGGAGGAGTCGGGCTCCTCCACACCACCCTGGCACTAGTCCTCGATCTTGGTGACAACACCGGCGCCGACGGTGCGGCCGCCCTCGCGGATGGCGAAGCGCAGGCCCTCCTCGATCGCCACCGGCACAATCAGCTCCACCCCCATCACCACGTTGTCC
>SFCB01000177.1 GCA_004367505.1 Chloroflexi bacterium OHK40
GGGGTAGGGGCGTTATGGTCAGCGCCGTGGACCGGTGCAGGGGGCAGCGCCGATGCGTCGGGTGGGGCGAGGGTCAGGGCGGCCATATACTGAGCGTGCTGGTACGCCGTCGTCACCCCGCCCTCACCTGCAATCGGCGCGATCTGTTCGTCCCGGTCTGCGTCAACGCCCTGCACGACCTGCTCGGCGAGGGTGAGCAGCGCAAGCACGGGCTGGCGGGTGGCGCCTCCATCCGTCGCGGCGACGATCTGCTCGGCGAGAGCCCGGACCTGTTCCACCCGCTCCCGGGTGTTCTCACCCGCCACCTGCACATGGCCCGCGTGGACCCTGACGGTCTCGGTTGCGTCGGTGGCATCGGCGGCCAGGCCGGCGTGCTCGATCATCCCGGCGATGTAGCCGTCCTGGGCCCCGTTGGGCAGGAGGCCGTAGCCGTCACCGGGGTTCTCCACCTGGCCGTTCCCATCGGCGTCGCGGGCCTCCGAACCACGGATGATATTGATGATGTGCTCGGCGTGGCGACGCTGCAGCGCCAGGTCACCGGCCTCCAGGGCATCGCGCAGGAACTGGGCATGGCGCAGCAGTTCGTCGCTCTCGGCCCGTAACCCGACAGCGAACCCCACTCCCCCGGGCGTGACGGCGATACCGCTGAGAACGTGGCGAATGTGCAGCAAGGCCTCGGGCGGGAGCGCCGCGCTAAGCACGACGTTGTCCAGGCGAGTGGCAGCCTCGGCCTGGGGCGCGCGCGCGATGTACACCCGCTCGTAGGCACCGAGCAGGTTCACCTGGTCTGGTGCCGCGTACGTAAGCGAGGCGCTGCCCTCATCGCTCAGGCGCAGGGTGCCGATCGGCAGGCTAGCTTCGGCGTTGGCTAGCCACGCGGCGTACACCTCGCCCGATGGCAGTGGGGCGAGCCCTTCAACGCTGATCAAAAGGCCATCGCTGCGTAACACCGTATCGCGCCAGTCCAGGGTGCCAGCGGCCGAGCGCTCCCCCTCGGCGCTATCGTCGGCTGGTTCGAAGGCCGGAGTGGGTGGCGCCGCGACGGTCGGCTCGGCCACAACCGGGGCCGGGCTTGCCGCCCCCGCTGTCACCTGGGCCTCGGGGGATGGGCTATCGGCGGTGGTAGCGGCCTGGCCACAGGCGGCCAGCAGGATGATCGTCGCCAGGCAAGCTGCGACGGCACGCGCGGGGATCCGAGGCATGAAGGGACTCCTTCTCGCAAGCATCAGAACCTTGAGTACCGCAAGCGGATGGTGTTCTGATGCGCTCTGGCCATCTATAGACGACTCAATCGGTTCGAGAAATATCGATGGCAGGGTGCGGGAGCCGGGGTGCCGGAGCGGCACGCCAGCGCTGGTCCCATGCACGGTACGGTGGGCAGCAACCTTCGCTCAGGGTGTGTGTGCTCCAGAGGGCAGCAGGAGCCCCGCCATATAGTTGGCGTGCTCGTAGGCCACCAGGGCGCCGGCCTCGCCAGGCACGGGGGCCACCTCGCCGTCGCCGTTGCTATCGCGGCCCACCTGGATCTGGATCGCCAGATCGAGCAGCCGGCGCACCTGTTCCGCGCCGGCGCCATCGGCCTGGCTCAGTTCCAGTGCCAGGTCGCGCATCTCGGCGGCCCACCGGGCCAGGTTGTCGGTGGCAGCCACAACATGGCCCGCGTGGAGCTTGAGCTCGTCGGTGGCATCGTTCGCCTCGGCGGCAGCGCGCGCGGCTGTGGCGGTGGCAGCGATGTACCCGGCCTGGGTGCCGTTCGTAAGCAGGCCGAAGCCATCACCAGGGTTCTGGGGGCGCCCGTCGCCGTTCAGGTCGCCGAAGCGTGGATCGAGCGAGCCAGCCACCAGATTGAAGACGTGCTCCGCATGCCGGCGCAGGCCGGCCTCATCTCCGCTGCGGTAGGCATCGGCGACAAACTGAGCCCGGCGTGCCAGTTCGTCAGCCTGGAGCCGCAGGCCGGTGGCGTACCCCTGGCGCGCGGGCAGGCCCGTCCCGGCGGTGAGTAGCGCGTCGAGATGGGGGCGAGCCCCGGCAGGTTGGGCCAGCGAGGCCACTGGCGGCGGGGCCTGGTCGGCGGGCACCACCCGCACCACGCCGGCCATGTCCACGCCGCCGGGGGCGCCGTGCAGGTCGCAGTAGAAGGGGTATGTGCCCTCGCGGTCGAAGAGCGTGGCCTCGCGCTCCCCGAGCGCCAGTAGTTTCGTGGCAAAGCTGCCGTCGTCGGCAATGGCGTTGTGGGGCGCGCCATCCTGATTGACCCAGATCACGGTCGTGCCCACCGGGACGACGATCTCCCGTGGGCTGTAGGTGAAGTCCACCATCGGCACCACCAGTTCGCCCTCTTGCTGCACCACGGTTGCGATGGCGGTGGGTTGTGGCGCTGGTGCGACGTACCAGATGGCATACAGCGCTACACCCAGGCCGGTGGCGAGCATGTACAGCCCGTAGGCCCAGCGCATAAACAGCTGGTAGTTGGCAAACTGGAGCGCCCGGGGCATCAGGCCATTGGCGCGCAGCATCACAAAGGTGCCAAAGAGGAAGGCCACCAGCCCGGCGACGCCGTGGGCGATGCCGATCGTATAGTAGGGCTGGCTCACCCGCTCGGGCACGCCGGGAGTGACACTCTCGGCAAACGATCCGAGCATCACGGCTACCACGAGGGCGCCGTTCAGCAGGACGGCGGTGGTCTGTACCCAGCGGTGGGCGCCGAATCGGCGGGCGCGGGCCAGCGCGAGCCCAACGGTGAGGAGGATCGCAACCAGCAGGCTGAGGGCCAGGCTAATGTCAGCGTAGCGGGGGGCATTCGTGCCAAAGAGACCGTCCATGCGCGGTGTCACATTCCCTGCGAGCGATTCGCCACGGGCCTACCGTAGCACGGCGGGGCCCGCCCGGGCAGCATGCGCCTGCCCGAGCCCGCGTAAGGGAAACGACTACGCCAGGAGGACGATCACACCTGAGGAGGATGGTCAGGTGCCGGCAGCGTCCGGTGCCACCAGACCGGCGCGGGCCGCGTAGAGCGCGGCCTGCGTTCGCGACTCGAGTTCGAGCTTGGCGAGGATGTTCGAGACGTGCACGCTCACGGTCTTCTCGGCGATCTTGAGCTCGCCAGCGATCTGCCGGTTGGTGTGGCCGCGCGCCACTAGGGCCAGCACCTCGCGCTCACGGGCCGTGAGTCGGGCAGGCGGCTCGGCAGGCCCCGCCGTGGCCTGGAGCAGGTGGCGTGTGGCCTCCGGGTGCAGGTAGGGCCGGCCAGCGTAGACGGCGGCAATCGCCCGTTCGAGCTCGGCAACTTCGACGTCCTTCAGCAGGTAGCCGTCGGCCCCCGCCTGCACCGCGCCCAGCACGAGCTCGGCGTCGGCGAAGGTTGTGAGCGCGATCACCCGGGTGCCGGGGTGAGAGCGCTTGATTTGCGCGATCGCGCCCACCCCGTCGAGCTCGGGCATCACGAGGTCCATCAACACCACGTCGGGGCGCAGTTGCGCCACCGCCGCCACCGCCTCGTAGCCCGTGCGCGCTTCGCCCACCCACTCCAGGCTCGGGAGCACCCGGGCCACGGCGCGCAGCCCCTGGCGCACGATCGCGTGGTCGTCGACGATCAGGACTCGGATAGGCTCCATGGGCGCTCCTCTTGTTCGGCCGGCAGGGTTACGGTTATCGTCGTGCCAGCGCCGGGCGCGCTGGCCACCTCCAGGCGTGCCCCGATGGCGGCGGCTCGCTCGCGCATCGAGATCAGGCCGAGCCGGCCCACGCCGACCGTGCTCGGGTCGAAACCACGGCCATCGTCGCGGATCCGCAACCGCAGTGGTGGACCCGCCTCCAACTCCACCGTGAGCATGTGTGCGCTCGCGTGGTGATCCGCATTGGTGAGCGCCTCCTGCGCGATCCGCACCAGGGCCTGGGCCTCAGTTGCCGGGAGCCGCAGCATGCCCGGAGCGTCGACTCGCACCGGCAGCCCGGTACGGCGCTCCACGGCACCAGCCCGGGCCCGCAGCGACTGGGCCAGGTCCTGTTCGCCGAGCTCGGCCGGGCGCAGTTCGTAGAGCAGCTCGCGCATCTCAGCCAGAGCGCCACGGGTGAGATCGCGGATCTGGCCGAGCGAACGCGCCGCCTCCTCACGGTCGAGCGTCCAGAGCGCAGGGAGCACCTGCGCCAGCATGCTCATGCTGAAGAGCGACTGGGTGACCGAGTCGTGCAGCTCGCGGGCCAGCCTTCGCCGTTCCTCCAGGATCGCCACCTGCCGGGCGCGCTCCACGGCCAGGTCGTGCTGCAGCCGGCTATCCACCGCGCTGGCAAGCTGTGAGGCCGTGGTCTGGTACAGGCGCAACTCGGCTACCGGCCAGCCGTAGGGCCGGTCGTGACTGAGGATCACCAGCCCGAACCGGCGGCTCCTGGCGATCAGCGGGATGAAGGCCAGCGCCGGGCGGCCATCGCGCAGCTGGAGCTCACGCAGCTCCGGCGAGACGCGCGGATCAGTGCGCACGTCGGCGATTGTCACCGTCTCGCCCGCCTCCAGCGGCTCGTCCAGGGCGTCGCGGGTGTACGGCACCCGATCCTGGCGCAGTTGGACGCCAGCGGCGGGCGACCACACCCCGCGCACGATCACCCCGGATCGCCGCTCCTGGTGATCGAACTCGTACAGCGCTACAGTGCAGATGTGGGGTCCTCGGGCGGCCACCTCGCCGAGGTAGGCGGCGATCACCTGATCAACGCTCATCGCGCTGCCGAGGCGCTGGCTCACCTCGTAGAGCAGGCGGGTGGCCTCCAGGGCTCGCTCCAGGCCCCCGACGAGCCGGGCGTTCTCCAGTGCCGCGCCGAACTGGTCGGCGATCAGCGCGAGGCTTTCGGTGACATCAGCCGCGAGCGGCTCGTCGTGCTCGACGCCGATCAAGCCCCGCAGCCGCCCGCCGACGACGATCGGCATGGCGAGGGCGGGGGATGGCGCGCCGTGGAGCACGGGGCGCCGCTCGCGCGCCGCCGTTGCTGCCGGCTCGGCCTGGAGGTCCAGCGGGGTGCCGGAGCGGCTGGCGCCCGCCTCGGCCAGCGAGCCCTGGCGCGCTCCATCCTCGTCCAGCAGCGTGGCGGCCACGTAGCGGAACCCGAAGCTCTCGTGGATGGTGGTGATCGCCAGCGGTAGGAGCTCGTCGGCGCTGAGGCTGGCGGTAATCAGCCGGGCAACCCGGTTGATCAGGGCGATCCGAGTCGCCAGGCGCCGGGCCGCGGCTAGCTCACGGCGCAGGTTCGCGATCGCCCCTTCCTCCGTTATGCCCATCACACGCTCCCCTCAGCCCCTTCTTTCACGTCGTATCGTCCGTAGCGGCGAAAGGCGCCAGCCTCGTCCCTCATCGGGAGCGCAGTTCGCCCCTGGCTCGGATGTCCGGGCCATCCAGCCGCATTATACGCGGCAGGCCAGGACGCCGCATAGTGGATGTGGCGTCCCATTCTGCACGTCAGCCCGCCCCCGCTTGCGTGGGGGTGGGCGTCATCACCGCGGCGTGTGCTGGGCAACAGCCGCTATGGGCGATGCTCGGGAGCCCGCGCAGGCGGGCTTCGCCTCCCCAGAGCCGCGCGCTTCAGCGCCCTGGCACGCCGGGGGTGCAGCAACATCCGGCGCACTCCCGCATCGTCCGGGGGTTGCCCGCTGCGCTATACTGGCCCCGTACGATCGCGGAGTGGAGCATGCCGCCGAGGCTCGCCGGGGCCGAGATCAGGTGCCGGCCCGGCGTTTGTGGTCCCGCGTTGCCCTCATGGGCCAGGCGGCGACCGCGCTGGGGATGATCATGGAGACACGCACACGTGGCGCACATGGCCTGAACCTGACCCGTATAGGTCTGGGGCTGGCGGCCCTGGGCCGCCCGGGCTACATCAATCTGGGTCACGCCGACGACCTGGAACACGCGTACGATCTGGCCGCGATGGAGGCGCGCGTCCATGCGGTATGCGACGCCGCCTGGGAGGCCGGGGTGCGTTATTTCGACGTGGCGCGCTCCTATGGTCGGGCCGAGGAGTTTCTGGGCAGTTGGCTGCGCGCTCGCGGCTACAGCCCGGAGCAGGTGACGGTGGGCTCGAAGTGGGGCTACACCTACACCGCCGGCTGGCGGGTGGATGCGCCCACCCACGAGGTGAAGGAACACAGCCTTGCCGTGCTGCGCCGGCAGTGGGGCGAGAGTCGCGCCCACCTCGGCGCCCACCTCCGGCTCTACCAGATCCACTCGGCTACGCTGGAGAGTGGCGTGCTCGACAACGCCGAGGTGCTCGGCGAGCTAGGGCGGCTGAAGGCCGCTGGCATCGCGATCGGTCTCTCCACGAGTGGCCCGCGCCAGTCCGAGGTGATCAGCCGCGCCATTGCCGTTCGTGTGGACGGTGTGCCCCTCTTCGATGCCGTGCAGGCCACCTGGAACCTGCTGGAGCCCTCGGCTGGCCCGGCCCTCGCCGAGGCCCACGCGGCCGGCCTTGGCGTGATCGTCAAGGAGGCCCTGGCCAACGGCCGGCTCGCCGGGCGCGACACCTCGGCCGCATTTGCTGCCACCCGATCCGCCCTGGAAGAGCAGGCCGCCCGCCTCGGCTGCGCCCTCGACGCCCTGGCGCTCGCGGCCGCCCTGGCGCAACCATGGGCCGACGTCGCCCTCAGCGGCGCTGCCACCGTCGTACAGCTGCGGGCCAACCTGGAGGCGCTGCGGATCACCTGGGACGGCGAGGCCGCCACCGCGCTCGGAGCCCTCGCCCGGCCGCCCGAGCAGTACTGGCGCGAGCGGGCGGCGATGGCGTGGAATTAGGCTGGCGGGACGCGGGCTGGCGGCACTCACCGTGGCGGTGGACGGTTACCGCAGGCCGCGCTACCACGGACAACCGGATTCAGGCTGTGGCCGTTGCCCCACACGAGCTGTGCATGCCTTCCGGTCGGAACAGCCCGCTCCCCCAGGCACCAGGCTCTCCATGGAAAGCGAGCGTCTACCACTGATCGTTCTAGCGACACGACGGCTCCTACTACGTGAGTTCCTGGCCGAGGACGAGGAGGCGCTGGCGCCAATCTTCGCCGACAGAGAGATGATGCGCTTCTACCCGGAGCCCTTCACCCGTGAGCGCACCCGGGCCTGGATCGCCCGGGCGATGCGGCTCTACCGCGAGCGTGGCTACGGGCTCTGGGCGCTCATCAGGCGCGACGACGGTCTCTTCCTGGGGGACTGCGGGATCGTCCCGCAGCAGATCGAGGGCCAGGAGTTGCTCGAGATCGGCTACCACGTGCGGCGGGAGCAATGGGGAAGGGGCTACGCCACCGAGGCAGCCACGGCCTGCCGCGACTACGCCTTCGCCAACCTTGGCGCCCCGCTTGTGTGCTCGATTGTTGACCCTGCCAATCACGCCTCGCAGCGGGTGGCCGAGCGGGTGCACACGGCGCGGCGCATGTTCCACTGGGAGCGGAACAACCGCGAGATGTGGCTCTACTCCTCCGAGCGGCCTGTCGATTCCAGCGACTCTCCGCCTGGCAGGGCAGAAGGTGACATACCGTCACGCACGGATGCGCGGGGGCCGGCTGATGCCCCTGCCCCGAATGGCCCGGTTAGGGCGAGCGAAATCCGGTTGCGCGGGCTCCCGCAGTTGCCATGAGCGGCCTGCACCCCACGGGCGAAAGGCCTGTCACGCCCGCGCAGGCGGGCATCCAGGGGACGACGCGGCGGTGAGGCCTACAGCGGGCCGGGGTGCCGGATGGTTCTTACTCCTGTCCCCTCAAACGCCTCGTTGCTGCCGAAGCAGCTCATACAGCATCACGCCCGTGGCGACGGCGAGGTTCAGCGAGTCGGCGCGGCCGCGCATGGGAATGGACACGACCCTATCGCAGAGGGCCTGCTGCTCGGGGCTCAGCCCCTGGCGCTCGCTGCCCATCAGCAAGACGAGCGGCTGCGGGTAGCGGGTGGCCTGAAAGTCGGTCGGGGCGCTGTCGGCGGTACCGAGTAGAAAGCTGCCGGTGCTGCGCTTCCACTGAGCGAAGGCCTCCCAGGTACAGCGAGCGAGACCCACGGCGAAGGCGGCGCCCATACTCGCGCGGAGGGCCACCGGATCGTAGGGGTCTGCGCTGGGACCGATCAGGATGACACCGGCAGCTCCGGTTGCATCGGCGCTACGCATGATCGTCCCGAGATTGCCCGGATCGGCCGGCTCCACCAGGGCGAGCCAGCCGGGCGGGGCCTCCAGACGCGCCTGGGAGAGCGTCAGCCAGCGCTGGCGCACCACGGCCGCGAGGCCCTGAGGGCCATCCTTCTGGGAGATACTCGCGAAGACAGCGGGGGCCAGTTCGACCACGGGCATCCCGGCGGCAGCCTGCCCGGCCACCAACTCGCGGGCGAAAGGGCTGGTGAGCAAGGCCGGGGCGACCACCAACTGCACGACATCGGCCCCGCTCTGCACGGCCTCGGCCACCTGACGCACGCCCTCGACGAAGCAGAGGCCCGTATTGTCACGCTCCTTGCGCTGGCGCAAGGCCCGGATGCGCTTGACGGTAGGGTTGGCGGAACTGGTGATCATGGGGAGGCAAGGAGAGAACAGACGGGGCTGCAGCCCTGGTGTGAGCAGAGACAGGCAAGCGCACGCGGCCAGGCCACCTTGCCGGCGCCTTCACCCTCCGATCTCAGTGAGCAGGGCTGCGGCACACTTCTCGCCGCTGATCATCGCGGCGTTGAGGCTACTGGCCTCGGTGAACTCACCGGCGAAAAAGAGCCCCGGGCGGCTGCTGCGGTTATCGGGGAGGCCGGGGTGGATCCCGGGCGGCTGCGCAAACTGCGCGTACGGGATGCGATAGACCCGCAGCAGGCGGTAGCCCCGCAGCGCGGCCTGGGCGGCACTGTCGCCAGCGAACATGCGCCGCAGGTCGGCGATGGTGCGCGCGGCCAGCTCCGCATCGTCCTGGGGTGGCACCCCGAGGATCGTAGCGCTCAGGAGGTGCGCGCCGGGCGGCGCATAGCCCGGCGCCACATTGCTGATCAAGACGGCGTTGTTCACGAGCGCATCCGGCGCGGCATTGAGCAGCAACTTCTTCCCGTGGTAGAGGGGAGCATCGCCGGCAAAATAGAGCGTCGTCGTACCAAGGTGGGCCTCGGGCATCGGCATCCCGCTAAGGCGAGCAGCCTCGGGGGCCTCGGTCGCGACCACCACCGCATCGGCCGTGAAGCGGCTGCCATCAGCGAGCGCAGCGCCCGTGACCCGCGGGCCCTCCTGGAGGAGCGCAGCGACCCGTGAGCCCAGGCGGATGCTCCCGGCCTCGTACAACTCGGCGGCAAGCTGGCGACTGATCGCGCCCATCCCGAGGGCCGGCACCACCGTATCGCCCTCGCTGAGCAGCTTGAAGTCGAACTTGAAGCACTTCGCGCTGGTCGCGAGACTGCGGTCGAGGAAGATCCCACCGTAGAAGGGGCGAAAAAAGGTGTCGATCGCTGAACGGCTGAAGCCCCGGGCGCGCAGATACGCCAGGGTTGACTGGTCAGGACCGGCGAGCAGGTCGTCGATCGACATCGCGCGGAGCTCGGCGGCGAGGGCGAGGGTGCGCAGCTTATCGCCGAGACCGATCACCGTGGTGAGGGCGGCGCCGATCAGGGCGCCTGGATCGCGATCGCGTAGCGGGTCGGTGAGTACGGCGCGGCGCCCACCCTCACAAACGATCGCGCCCGGGTCGAAGGGGCGGAGATCGAGCTGGTGGTAATCGAGCTGGAGGCGAGCAGCGGGATAGGCGCTGAAAAGCACCTGGAAGCCACGGTCGAGGATGAAGCCATCGAGCTCATCGGAGCGAACGCGACCGCCCACATCGTCGGCGGCGTCGAGGAGCGTCACGCGCTGGCCAGCGCGCAAGAGGGCTCGGGCGCACGTCAGGCCGGCAAGGCCGGCGCCGATCACGAGGATGTGCATCGGAGGGCTCTCGGGCTGAACAGGTCGGCAGCGGCGACAGTATAGCACAGGGTGTGCCGGAACTAAGATGACGAATGTGACAGAATACTATAGCGTGTAGTCTCTTGTAATTAAGGAAGGTTTCGCGTACAATGGTCCGACCATTCGAGGTAGTACGACAACATGCGATGAGGCCGCTGCGCCCTGACTGTCCGGAAGCGCTGTGGTGCGTCCGGTTGCGCATGCCTCGGGCCAGTTGGCCCACAATTCTACGGGGGTCTTATGCTGCACCGCACCCACCGCCGCTTCGCGTCCCCAGCGAACAGCGCCGTTCGCCTGCTGGCCCTGCTTATCTTTGCCTTCGTTCTACTTCCGAGCACACCGGCCCGCTCGGAGGGCAGCCGCGACCTGACGGATGACGTAAATGTCGGTCGGGGGTATCGAGCGTTTCTTGAGTGGCACGCTACGGCGACCTCGGCGGGCATCCCCCGCCAGACGACGATCAAGGCCTACGCCGAGCCGGGGGAGACGATCTACATCGGCTCGAGCGCGATGGGCTACCTGCAGGGCGATGTGATCATCCGCAGCCCGCAGGACACCACCCCAGCGAGTCTCTACCCGGTTGATCCGGCGGCGAAGCGCTGCACGGCGCGGAGTGGCGGCAACATCAACTACGGCCGCATCCAGAGCCGCGCCCAGGAGGAGGCCGGCCCCATCCCCGCTGCGGGCGGCTTTACACCGTGTGTCGTCACGGCCGCCGAGACGACGGCCGCCGGCCCGGGGATCTGGGAGTTCGACTTCATCAGCCCGAATCCAACCGCCTCGATCAACAATAACCCCTCCCCGCCGATCCTGATCGACGCAGAGTGGAATACGCGCCCCAATGACTTTCAGAACTTCTCCATCGCGGCGTGGGATGTCAGCGTGCGCGACACGGACAACACCGGCGATGTGGAGATCCCGGGCCGCGTCTTCGCCAACTATCTAGCACTAAACCTTGGCGCCAACTTTAATAACAGCAACCCGAACTCGGGCCTGTGGTCCGAGTTCTACATTCTCACCAACGACGGCTACGGCTACCAGGTGGAGATGAACGGTATTGATCCGTTTGGCTTTATCTTCTTCGGCAACGCCGAGGGGATTGTGGACCAGGCGGGCAAGCCAATCTACCGCTCGATCCAGCTGGCTGGCACCAATGCGACCCAACAGCTCCCCGAGGGCTACCGGGTCCACAATCCGCGCAACGCCGATAATTTCACAACCCGCGATATCACGCACAAGATCTTCTTTGATCTGGGCGGCCCCGCCCCCGACCTACCACCCACCGCGCTGTCGCCGAGCGGCACCACCTGGCTGCTCACCCCGCCCGTCACCCCGCCCGAGCCGCGCAACCCGAGCTTCGTCGGCGAGGAGGGTACGCCGGGCCAGGCCGGAACCAGCCCGCTGGGCGGCTACTTCACCTTCGAGGCCGATGCCGGGGCAACCTATAGCATCATTATCGATGTAAACCGCGACGGGCAGTATGGCACCGGGAATGATCGGACCCTCAACGGCCCGACAGAAGATGGCCTGAATCGGGTCTACTGGGATGGGCTCGATGGCGAGGGCGCCAGGGTGGCGGCCGGGCTGATCGGCTTCAGCGCCCAGATCCAGATCTTCGTGGGCGAGGTGCATTTCCCCTTCATCGACGCGGAGAACCACCCCAACGGCCACCGCCTCACCCGTGTGCGCGATGCCGACCGTGCAGGGGAGCCTGATGCGAGCCTGATCTATTTCGACGATAGCTACAACTACGCCACCGGCCGCGCCTACGACTGGTCGATCTGCGCCGCGACCGATACGCCCCCTCCGCCCCCTCGGGCCGATATCCAGTCCCCGCGCTGCTACGGCCAGACCATCCCCACCGATGCCCGCGCGGCACTCCAGGGGACGCCTAGCGTTGACCCAACGATTCCCGGTGCGCATCGCTGGAACGCGCCGACCGGCGGTGCCGGCGCCAACGGATTCGGCGACCGGCGCCTGATCGATACCTGGACCTACTACCCCTCGACGCCCATCCCGATCGCCGGCCAGTTGCTGCTCGCCGAGGCCGAGCTCTCGGTGGTGAAGAGCCATAGCCCCGCCGAGCTCACCCCCGGCGGCCCAATGAGCTATACCGTCGTGGTGCGCAACGGCGGCCCGAGCCCCGCCACGGGCGCCCGCGTGCGCGATACCGTGCCGGCCGCCGTCCTGAACGTGAGTTGGACCTGCTCGGTAACAGCTGGCACCGGTCGCTGCGGCGATGCCGCCGGCACCGGCAACCTGATCGAGACCACCGTCGATCTCGACCCGGGCGCCGAGATTACCTACGCGATCAACGGCACCCTGGACCCCGACGCCGAGGGTAGCCTGGCGAACACCGCTTCGGTGCGGCGCTCGCTCGACACCACCGACCCCGACCTGTCCAATAACGACGCCACCAACATTGCCCCCATCCTGCGGAGCGCCGACCTGGAGCTGAACAAGCTGCTTGCTACCCCACCCGCGCAGATCCAGGTGGGTGGCGAGGTGGAGTTCTCGATCGTTCTGCGTAACCGTGGCCCGAGCCGGGCCAACGACGTGGCCGTGACGGATGTCCTGCCCGCCGGGCTCAGCTTCGTGAACGCCACAACGGCCAAGGGAACCGCCAGCTACAACCCCGCCGACCGCACCGTCACCTGGACGGTCGGCACCATGCTGCGCGACGAGGTGGCGACCCTGAGCCTGCGTACCACCTGGGACGGTAGTAGCGTTGTCAACACCGCCCAGGTGAGCAACTCCGATACGCCCGACCCCGATAGCACGCCCAACAACAACGATCCCAATGAGGATGACCAGAGCCGCGTGCAGCTGCCGGGGCGCGTGGCCGACCTGGAGTTGCTCAAGCGTGTGAGCGCGCCACGGGTGAATGTGGGCACCAACGCGACCTTTACCCTGGAGCTCACCAACAAAGGCCCCGATACGGCCACCGGCGTGCGGGTGACCGACCAACTGCCGGTTGGGCTCGCCTTCGTGAGCGCGACGCCGAGCCAGGGTAGCTACGAACCGGTCAGCGGTGAGTGGGAGGTGGGCACCCTGGCCGCCAATGAGCAGGCAACCCTCACGATCGTCGTCACGGTACTCGGGCCCGGCCCCTTCACCAACGTGGCCCAGGTAAGCGCCGCCGACACCTACGATCCGGATAGCACCCCAAACAACGATGTGCCCGGCGAGGACGACCAGAGCTTCGCCACGATCAGCGGTGACCAGGCCGATCTCTCGATCCGCAAGCGGGTTAACAATACCCAGCCGAACTACGACGAGCAGATCACCTACACCGTCGAGCTGCGCAACGATGGCCCGAGCGACGCTACCGGCGTGCAGGTGACCGACCGGCTGCCGGATGGCCTGCTCTACGTGAGCCACACGACCAGCACCGGCAGCTACGATGTGGCGACCGGCCTCTGGAATGTTGGCAGTGTGCCCGCTGGTGGTGTCGCGACCCTCGAGATCAGCGCCCGGGTACGGAGCGTGGCGCGGATCGTTAATACCGCTGAGGTGAGCGCCGCCGACCAGCCCGATATCGATAGCACCCCGGGCAACGGCGACCCGACCGAGGACGACTACGACCGCGTGGCGCTCACCCCACAGGTCGCCGACCTGGAGTTGACCAAGGTGGCCAGCACGCCACGGCCAGCCCTGGGTAGTCAGTTCGACTTCACGATCAGCCTGACGAACCGGGGCCCCGTGCCGGCGACGGGGGTGCAGGTCCTCGAGCGTCTGCCAGCGGGGCTGAGCTACGTGAGCCATATCGCCAGTCGCGGTAGCTACGCACCCGCAACGGGCTACTGGACGGTCGGCACGGTCGATGTCGATGAGGTGCTCACCCTCGTGCTGACCGTGCAGATGGATGGTCCGGGTCCCTATACCAATACCGCCGAGGTATCCGCCTCTGACCAGTACGATCCGGACAGCAGGCCCAATAACGGCGATCCGAACGAGGACGACCAGGCGAGTGCCAGCGTGAGCAGCCCACTCGCCGACCTCTCGGTGAGCAAGCGGGCCGGCGGGCCGCGCCCGAACACGCTCGGCGAGATCGCGTATACGGTCGGGGTTCATAACGCTGGCCCCGACCCGGCCACGGGCGTGCAGGTGGGTGAGCAGCTTCCTGCCGGCGCGACCTTGATCAGCGCTACTCCCGGCAAGGGCACCTACGGCGGTGGCGTGTGGAACGTGGGCGACCTGGCCGTGGGCGAGACGGCTCTGCTTGAGGTGGTGATCCGCATCAGCGGGCCGGGGCCTTACATCAATACCGCCGAGGTGATCGCCTCGGATCTGCCAGACCCGGATAGTACGCCCGGCAACAACGATCCGAGTGAGGACGATCAGTACAGCGTCTCGCTGCCCAGCGGGGTGATCGATCTCGAACTGGAGCAAGCGCCGCCGATCCAGCTCATCAAGCTCAACCGGGGCGCGATCCTGCGGCTCGATCTGCTCAACAAAGGCCCCGACCCGGCCAGCGGCGTGGCCGTGGAGGATCGGCTCCCCGATGGGCTGGCCTTTGTGAGCGCAGCGCCCAGCCAGGGCTCGTACGACCCGGAGACTGCCACCTGGAACGTCGGCGATGTGCCGGTGAACGGCACGGCCAGCCTGCTGATTACGGTGCGGATTATCGCCCCCGATGCCACCGAGTTCGTCAACTTCGCCCAGGTGTCGCGGGCCAACGAGTTCGACATCGATAGTACGCCGAATAACCGGCCCGTGCCGATACGCCTGGAGGATGATGAGGATGTCGAGCGCTTCAGCCTGCTCACTCCAGTGACACTGAAACGGCTCGCTGCGGTGCGCACGGCCGAGGGGGTGCAGATCGAATGGGAGACGGGCGCGGAGCTGAACACGCTCGGCTTCTACATCTACCGCAGCGCCAGTGGCTCCCGCGCGGCAGCCACACGCCTCACCGCGAGCTTGCTACAGGCTCGCGGCAGTGGGGGCGCTGGTGAGCGCTACAGCTACCTGGACGCCGGGGCCTCCGGCAGCCACAGCTACTGGCTGGTGGAGGTGGCCGACAACGGTGTGACCACCGAGTATGGCCCGGTGACTGTTGCCGAGAAGCCATACCGGGTGGGCCTCCCGCTGCTGCGCTAGACGTCGGCAATCAGGGCGAGCGCACAAACCAGGCGCCAGGCCTCGGAGAAGCGCAAGCAGACGGCGTTCTGACGCGCTCCAGCCCTCTGCGGACGGCTCGTACTGCGCTAGTAGTGGTCGACCACACTGATGGTGCGGGGTAAAGACGCCCCGATGGGGCGTCTCAACGGGGTCGCGATCCAGCGACATCACCGTGGTGAGCCACGAGCAAGAACAGGGCACGTGGCAGCCGGGGACATCCGGCGCTGTGCCCTGTTTTCTTCGGGTATACTGGGTGCGGCTGGAGAAGCCAGACGCGCGCCAGGAGTGTGCTATGCCCGTCTATAACTTTAACGCCGGGCCTGCGGTGCTGCCGCGCCCCGTGCTGGAGCAGGCCCGGGCCGAGTTGCTCGATTACCAGGGCCGGGGAATGTCGATCCTCGAGATGAGTCACCGTTCGCCGGAGTACGAGGCGATCAATGCCAGTGCTGAGGCCCGCTTTAAGAGCCTGCTCGGCCTGGGCGACGATTACCGGGTGCTCTTTATGCAGGGGGGCGCCAGCACGCAGTTTGCGCTCCTGCCGATGAACTTCCTTCCGCCGGGCGCCGTGGCCGACTATATCGTCACGGGGGCATGGGGTGAGAAGGCCGCCGAGGAGGCCCGCCGCGTGGGGCAGGTGCACGTGGCGGCCACAACCGCCGGGGGCGGCTTCCGGGGCGTGCCACAGCCCGCCGAGATCCACCTCTCCGAGCGCCCGGCCTACGTGCACCTCACCAGCAACGAGACGATCCAGGGTGTGCAGTGGGCAGCCCTGCCGGATCTCGGCGATGCCCCACTGGTAGCCGACATGAGTAGCGATATCCTCTCCCGCCCCTTCGATGTAGCCCGCTTCGCCTTGATCTATGCCGGTGCGCAAAAGAATATCGGGCCAGCCGGGGTTACCGCCGTGCTGGTGCGCGAGTCCTTCCTTGCCCAGGCCCGCTCCGACCAGCCCGCCATCCTCCGCTACACCACGTTCGCCAGGAATAACTCGCTCTATAACACGCCCCCGGTCTTCGCGATCTACATGCTCGACCTCGTGCTCGCATGGATCGCGGCCCAGGGCGGCCTGGAGGGAATGGCCGAGCGCAACCGCCGCAAGGCGGCTCTGGTCTATAACGCGATCGACCGCAGCGCTGGCTTCTACCGTGGCCATGCCGAGCCCGCCAGCCGCTCGCTCATGAACGTCACCTTCCGCCTCCCTGAGGAACAGCTCGAGCGACAGTTCGTGGCCGAGGCTCAGACCGCCGGCATGGTTGGACTCGCCGGCCACCGCTCAGTGGGTGGCATTCGCGCCTCGCTCTATAACGCCCTTGAGGAAGCGAGCTGCGTGGCGCTCGCGGCATTTATGGACGAGTTTCTCCGGCGCCACGGGTGAGCAGCCCGCATCCCACCAGCGGCAGTGCCCAGCTAGGGTTTCGGCGTGCCTCTAGCACCGGGCAGGCCATTGCCGCACCGCGCGATCAGCTCGCAGCCTTCGCGCGCAAGGATCTGGCGCGGCGCACAGCAGGGTGACTGTCCTGGTTTGTGGCCCGGAGGCGATGAGAGGAGCAGCGTGATGGCTGAGCATGGTGGCCACCAGACGAGTTTCGATGCGCAGATCACCTTCATCCCCGTCGCCGACCTGGGCCGCAGCGCGCAGTTCTATGAACTGGTACTGCTCTTGCCGCTGGCGCTCGACCAGGGCGGGATTCGGATCTATCGGGCTGGCGGCGGGTACCTCGGCCTCTGCCAAAGCCACGGGCCCCTGGTAGCCGACGATCGGCTGATCCTCACCCTTGTGACCCCCGAGGTAGACGCATGGCACACGCGCCTTGAAGCCCAGGGCGCCCCTACCGATGGCCCGCCGCGAGTGAATCAGCGCTACCAGATCTATCACTTCTTCGCCCGGGACCCCGATGGGTACCGGATCGAGATCCAGCGCTTCCTCCACCCCTTTCCGTAGGACGAGCGGAGGGGAAAGAGCTGGATCTGCCCGGTGCCCGGTGCGTTGTGCCCTATGCGTGTCGTCATTCTCTCGAAGGCCCTGGTTGCCGGCGCCTACCAGCGCAAGCTGGAGGAGATTGCGCGCCTCGGCGTCGAGCTTACGGCCCTGGTGCCGCCAGCCTGGCGCGAGCCGCGGGTGGGCTTGCTGCGCCTGGAGCGCCGCTTCACCACGGGCTACCGCCTGGAGCCATTGCCGATCGCCCTGAATGGTAGGCACCACTGGCACTTCTATCCGACGCTCGGCCAGGTTCTGCGCCGCTTGCGCCCCGAGGTGCTGCATATCGACGAGGAGAGCTTCAACCTCGCCACGTTCCAGGCGATGCGGCTGGGGGTGGCCCTCGGCGCGCGGTGCTGCTTCTACAACTACGCCAACATCGATCGCACCTACCCGCCGCCATTCAGCCTCTTCGAGCGCTATGCCCTCCGCCACGCAGCTCACGCCCTCGCCGCGAATCAGGAGGCCGCCGCAATTATCCGCCGCCACGGCTATCGCGGCCCACTAACGATTGTGCCTCAGTTCGGGGTGGACCCGGAGTTGTTTCGGCCACGCGAGCGTGTGAGCGAGGCACGCGAGGGATTTACCGTGGGGTACCTCGGGCGACTCGTCCCCGAGAAGGGCATCCTCGACCTGCTAGAGGCGGTGGCTGGCCTGCCACCAGTGGTGCGCCTGCGGCTCGTGGGCGATGGGAGCCAACGGCCAGTGATTGAGCGGCAGATCACCCGGCTGGGCCTCACCGACCGGGCCGTCATTCTGCCCGCTGTGAGCAGCACCGCTGTACCGGAGGCCATGCACACTTTCGATGCGCTGGTGCTTCCCTCCCGCACCACGCCGAGCTGGAAGGAGCAGTTCGGGCGGGTGCTGGTTGAGGCCATGAGCTGTGGCGTACCGGTGATCGGCTCTAGCTCAGGCGAGATCCCCCACGTCATCAGCGATGCTGGCCTGGTCTACCCGGAGGGCGACAGTGTGGCGCTGCGCGATGAGCTTGCGCGGCTCTGTGGCGATCCGGCGTTGCGGGACGAGCTCGCTCGCCGTGGGCGGGCGCGGGTGCTCGCCGCCTATACCCAGGCCGCCGTCGCCCGCCGTCACGTTGAGGTCTATGCCGCGATGCTCCGCGCGGCTTCGGGCCCCGATGACACCACCGCCTGAGCCTGGCCCGAACCTCTGGCAGCCAGGAGCGCGCAGATCTTGCCCGTAGCTGTCCACACGTTATGCACAGATCGGGATAACTCGCGCCAATTTCGTTCATGCGCATCCATCCATCGCTCGATTGGGGGAGCAGCGATCAATCAAAAGTGGCTTGTTCGGGAGGGCCACCTGGGATTACAGTGCACCGTGCCTGATCTATAGCAATCTCATCCGGGTCGTGCAGCCCGGCCTGGGAGCGTGGGCGTCCCGCCCGCATGGAAGCGTCTCGATGGCGCTCCCGGGTGTGTGTTCAGGCCACCGCATGCACAACCTGGAGAGGCTGGCTACAGTGGGTCGCCACAGTGATGTCGCTGGATCGCGATCCGTGGCGACGCCCCGGTGGGGCGATGGCGACGCCCCGGTGGGGCGTCTTGACCCCATACGATCGGTGTGATCAACTGAGTGCGTTGGAGGAGCCCGTGTTCGGCCACCGACACGCGGGACTATCGCGATCGACCAACGGCGATCACCCTCGCGACAGGATCCTGGAACCCGATGCGCGGCGCGACATGGCGCAACGCGCCGATTCGTATGCCCTGCTCAAACATCCCTGGCTGCTGACGCTATTGCTGGTGCTGGTGGCCCTGGTTCCACGGGTAGCCGAGCTGGACGACTTTTATACCACCGACGAGGCCTACTACTGGCAGGGGCGCGTGTCCCGCTTCACGGCAGCAGTGCGCATGGCCGACTGGGCGGCAACCAATCAGACTGGCCATCCCGGGGTGACGACCCTGTGGTTGGGCAGCCTCGGCCAACGGCTCGCGGCTGCTGCGGGCGCGCCACCGCCACCGCCACTTCCCGGTGCCGGTGCCGGCTTTCTGGCCTATCTGCGCCTGCCTCTGGCCATAGCGAACGCGCTCGCCGTTGGCGCGGGCTACGTGCTGTTGCGCCGGCTGGTGCGCCCGGCCACCGCGCTGCTCGCGGCGCTGCTGTGGGCTACCTCACCCTTTCTGGTGGCCCATAGCCGCCTGCTGCACCTCGATGGGTTGCTCACGAGCTTCGCCACCCTGAGCCTGCTCTGCCTGCTTGTCGCCACACGCCACGCCAGCCCGACGTGGCGAAGCCCGGCCCTCCTGGCGGCCGGTACATGCGGCGGGCTCGCCTTGCTCACCAAATCCCCCGCTCTGCTGCTCCTGCCCACGAGTGGCCTGATCCTGCTGGCCGCCGAGCTCCGTGCATGGCCGCCGACCCTGCGAAGCATGCTTCTGGCAGGACTGCGTGCCGCCGCCAGGCTGGGGATCTGGCTGGCCTCGGCTGCCCTTGTCGTCGTAGCGCTCTGGCCAGCGATGTGGGTGGACTCGGCGGGCGCGCTCGGCGCGGTCGTCGCCGAGATCGTGTCGAACGGTGCCCAGCCCCATAACGCCGGCAACTTCTTTATGGGCCAGCCCGTTGCCGACCCGGGTTGGAGTTTCTACCTGGCAGTGATGGCGTGGCGCGGTGAGGTGTCCACGCTCCTGGGGCTCAGCGTTCTTCTGGGGCTACTCGGCTACCAGGCCAGCCGCATGGCGCGCCGCCTGCCTCTGCGCCCCTGCCCCTCTGCCGCAACGCGGTGTGACGATCGCCGGGTAGCTGTTGCCCTGGCCGGCCACGTGCTCCTCTTCAGCGTCGCGCTCACCCTGCTGGCGAAGAAGTTCGACCGCTACCTGCTACCGATCTGGCCGGCCCTGACGATCCTCGGTGCGATCGGGCTGGTGGCCCTGGCTCGGCGGGTGCGCGGGCGGCTGGAGCAGCTGGCGCCCGCCACACGCCACGGTGTGGTTGGAACCGTAGGGGCTGCACTGCTCGCTACTGTTATGCTGCCGCTGATCAGCTACCAGCCCTACTACCTGGCCTACTACAACCCGCTCCTGGGCGGCGGAACTACCGCGCAACAGGTGCTGCTGGTGGGGTGGGGCGAAGGCATGGAGCAGGCCGGCGCCTGGCTCAGCGCCCGGCCCGACCTGCGGCGCGGCCCGATCCTCTCCTGGCTCCCGGCCACGCTGGCGCCCTTTGTACCCGGCGATGTCGCCGTCTACGACCTGGACCTGGAGCGCCTGGCCACCCCGGCGAACTATGCTGTCGTCTACCGCAGTGTGGCCGAGCGCGACACCCGAGCGGTGGCCGAGGCCTATGCCATGCAGACACCGCCGCTCTACACGCTGCGCGCGCACGGCATCACCTATGTGACGATCCACCAGCTGCCGCGCCCCTTCGCCCGCTCAGTTGGCGCCGTCTTTAGCGGCATCCATCTGCGAGGCTTCAGCTACGAGCTCAGCGACACCGCCCTGGTCATTTCGCCGTCGTGGGATATCCAGGAGGGGCGAGCAGGCGGCGTGTTCAGCTTCGTCCACGTGCTAGACGGCGCGGGGCGGCGGGTGGCGCAGATCGACGCCCTGCTCGACGACGGAATGTTCCCCACCTGGCAGGCGGGCCAGCAATTCGGCACGCCGTTGCCGATCACGCTGCCGGCCAACCTTCCCCGCGGCGAGTACCAGGCCGTGCTTGGCCTCTACACAGGCCCCAACGGCAACCGCGTACCGCTAACATACGGCACGGCCATGCCTGAGGAGCTCGCCGGGGCCCACGCTATACACCTGCTCACCTTCCGGGTGGGCGCCGACCAGCAGGTGCTGGCTCTGCGCTGAATGGCCCACCAGAGGTTAGTGCAGGCGGTACGGGAACGGCCCCGGGTTTGCCTCAGTAGGCCCGCGCAAACACCACCTGGCGTGTCGTCTCGCGACCGGTGTAGACGCAGGTTCCCACGGTTCCGGGCTGATCCAGCGGAATGCAGCGGATGGTCGCGCGCGTCTCCTCCTGGATGCGCTTCTCGTCCTCGCTGCTGCCGTCCCAATAGGCTATGGCGAAGCCGCGTTCGATCTGCTGCTTGAGCTCCTCATAGCTGGAGACAACGGCGGTATGGGCCTCGCGGAACGCCAGGGCGCGTTGGAAGAGGCCAGCCTGGATCTCATCGAGCAGACCGAGCAGGCGCTCGGTGAGGCCCTCCTGCGGAACAATGCTCTTGCCCTCGCGGCCAGGGATATCGCGGCGGGCCACGGCCACGCTGCCCTTGTCCACATCGCGGGGGCCTACCTCCACGCGCAGCGGCACACCCTTCAGTTCCCACTCGTTGTACTTGAAGCCCGGGGTGAAGTTATCGCGATCGTCGACCTTGAAGCGCAGGCGGCCCTTCCAGCCGGCAGTCATACGGCCGACAGCCTCCAGCACCCTCACGCGCTCCTCATCGTTCTTGTAGATCGGCACCACCACCACCTGGATGGGGGCGAGCCGTGGGGGAAGCACCAGGCCCTCATCGTCGGAGTGGGTCATGATCAGCGCCCCGATCAGGCGGGTGCTCACACCCCAACTCGTCGTCCAGCAGTACTGGACGGTGTTACTCTGATCGGTATAGGTGATGTCGAAGGCCCTGGCGAAATTCTGGCCAAGATTATGGGAGGTGCCGGCCTGCAATGCGCGACCGTCCTGCATCATCGCCTCGATGCAGTAGGAGCGCAGGGCGCCGGGGAACTTCTCCTTCTCGGTCTTGAGCCCGCGGATCACGGGGACGGCCATCTCCTTCTCGGCAAAGTCGGCATAAACGTCATACAAGATCTTCAGCGTTTCTGCTTCGGCATCCTCTTCCGTGGCATGCGCTGTATGGCCTTCCTGCCAAATGAACTCGGCAGTGCGCAGGAACGGGCGGGTCCGCAACTCCCAGCGCATCACATTGCACCACTGGTTATAGAGCAGGGGCAGATCGCGGTAGGAGCGAATCCATTTACTGTAGAAATGGCCGATAATCGTCTCACTGGTGGGCCGGATCACATAGGGCTCGGCCAGCTCCTCGCCGCCGGCGCGCGTCACCTCGGCCACCTCCGGCGCGAAGCCAGCAACGTGCTCGGCCTCTTTCATGATGAAACTTTTGGGGATCAGCAAGGGGAACTGCACATTGGCATGGCCAGTCTCTTTGATTCGCTCGTCCAGCCCTCGTTGCATGAGCTCCCAGAGAGCCCATCCGGTAGGCTTAAAGACGATGCAGCCGCGCACGACCTCGGCGACCTCGGCCATATCCGCCTCGCGGACGATATCGAGGTACCACTGGTTATAATCCCGGGCTCGCGGCGTAATCACGTCCTTCGGCATATGAGCTCCTCGATCCTTGGCAGGCGTTTCGAATACAGCGCTCCAGCACGATTATACCTGTCTTTGCGCCGGCTGCCGCGCTCTCGCGAGGCGCGATCCCGTTCGGCTTGCGAACGTGCAGCGGTGGGGCCGCAGGCCCCTGCGCAAGCATGTGCCGGATGGTCCTGTGTCCCCCCGTGCCGTGGCACGGGCTCCCGTGGACGCCGGTGTGTTGGCCTGGCCCCCTGATTGCGCGGGTTCAGGGGTGGACAGAACTGGTGTTCGATCGGCGGTGTACCGCATCCTGATGGGCGGCATTCCCCTCTCCCGCGCAAGCGAAGGGCCTGCCCCCGCACAGGAGGAGGGCCAGCCGCGCATCCCACCACCGTGAACCACGGTTTCGACCAGACGTGCTGGCCGCCATTCAACCGCTTTGTGCGGGGGAGACTCGCCGGCGCAGCACACGGCTCCCTAGGCGTGCAACCGAACGATGTTTGGGTTCCGTTGAGGGCCAGGAGGTATCACCCCAGTTCCTTGCGCATGAGCTCGCTGGGCAGGCCGAGCCAGCGAGCGAGCAAGGCGGGACGGCTCACGGTACGGTAGCCAAGGCCATGGTAGAGGCGCCGGGCCCGCTCGTTCCCGGCCATCACGCGGAGCAGGGCGGCACGGGCGCCGGCCTGGCGGGCATAGCCTTCGAGCTGGGCCATCATGCTGCGGCCAACCCCGCGCCCACGGGCCGTGGCGGCGACAACGACGCTGTAGATGTAGCACTCACCACGGCGCAGCGGTGTCTCGCTCGCGAGTGAGCCGCGCAGGAGATAGCTGAAGAAGCGCAGCGTATCACCGGGGCCAACCGCGCGCAGGGCGTGGAGCAACAGGCCGGCGGGCAGCGGACCGAGAGCGCCATCACTGTAGAAACGCACACTGGCGGTGCCGATCGGGGCGCCAGAGTCGTCCACGGCAAGGAAGCGGCCGTGGATGCCGGCGGCGAGCTCCTGGCCGACGAGGTAGCGGAAGAGGCGAGCCTGGCGCTCAGGTGGGCAACGCAGGATCCCGGGCTCCTCGGCGTGGTAGAGTTGGCCGATCAGTGTGGCGAGGGCCTCAGTATCGGCGGCCGTCACTGGCCGTAGAGTGACCATCTCGGTCGGCATGGTCCGTCGCTCGCCCGAAGGCTGAAGACTGCGGGCTGAGAGCTGAGGGCTACGGAATGCGTGGCCTGTATCAGCGGCTCCAGCCGGTTCCTGTCTGCGGTATGTTCTACGGGAAGTACCCGTCTGTGGTCCGGGGCCACGGGCCGACGATGCCGTACCGGGCACATGCGCGCGGGGAAGCGCCGGTGGATCAGGCGTAGGTGGCCAGCACTCCACCGGCCTCGATGGTGGCGCCTACCTGGGCACGCACCTCGCTAAGGGTACCGGCGTGCGGCGCGGTGATCTCGTTTTCCATCTTCATCGCCTCGACGATGAAGAGGACCTGGCCCGCCTCAACCTGCTGGCCGGGTTCGGCACGCACGGCGGCAACACGCCCCTGGATCGGACTGATCACGCCATCGACCCGGGGTGCCAGGGCCGCCTTGCGCGGGCCTGAGCGGCGACCGTTCGCTTCGGCGGGGCGGGCGGCCGGCCCGGCGGTGGGGGCCGGAGCCGAGCCGAAGACCCGCACCCCGAAGCGACGGCTGTTGACCTCAACCGTGAAGAGGCGGGGCGTAGCGAGCGCGCCATCGGGCTCATCGGGGGCCTCGGCGGGAGGCGGCGCGTAGGTGCGCGCCTGCTCCACGAGCTCGGGATGCTGGGGGATAAAGTTGACCGTATTATCGCCGGCGACGAAGACGGGGTGGGCGAGGGCGGCACGATGGAAGGGGATGGTCGTCGCCACGCCGGCCACGTGGAAATCGGCGAGGGCCCGCCGGGCCCGGGCGATCGCTGCGGGGCGCGTCTCGGCCCAGACGACGAGCTTGGCCAGTAGCGAGTCGTAGAATTGGGGGATGGGGTAGCCAGCGCGCACGCCGCTCTCGACCCGTACGCCGAATCCGGCCGGCTCCTGATAGGCGGTTACGGTGCCGAGGGCGGGCCGGAAGCCGTGGAGCGGGTCTTCGGCGTTGATCCGGCACTCGATCGCGTGACCGCGCGGGGTGAGCTCCTCCTGGCGCAACCAGAGGGGTTCGCCACGGGCAATCCGGAGCTGGGCCTGCACCAGATCCACCCCGTAGACATGCTCAGTAACGGTATGCTCGACCTGGATGCGGGTGTTCATCTCCAGGAAGTAGTAGCGGCCATCCTGGTAGAGGAACTCGAGCGTGCCAGCGCTCACGTAGCCCACGGCCCGGGCGAGACGCACGGCGGCAGCGCCCATCTCGGCCCGCAGCTCGGGGGTAAGGGCGGGTGAGGGGCACTCCTCGATCAGCTTTTGGTGGCGGCGTTGCACGGAGCAGTCGCGCTCGCCGAGGTGCAGCACCGTCCCGTGAGCATCGGCGAGCACCTGGATCTCGATATGGCGCGGGTTATCGAGATACTTCTCGACATAGAGCGCGCCATTCTTGAAGGCCGTCTCGGCCTCACGCCGGGCCGACGCAAAGGCCTCGGCGATCTCATCGGGGGAGCGCACCACGCGCAGGCCACGCCCGCCGCCGCCGCCCACGGCCTTGATCGCGATCGGGTAGCCGAACTCCTCGGCCAGCCGCCGCACCTCTCCGAGCTCCTCCACCGGCTCAAGCGTACCAGGCACCACCGGCACTCCGGCAGCCGTTGCCTCCTGGCGAGCGGCCGTCTTCCCACCCATACGCTCCATCGCCTCGGCGGGCGGGCCAACGAAGACCAGCCCGGCATCGGCCACGGCGCGGGCAAAAGCGGCATTCTCAGCGAGAAAGCCATAGCCGGGGTGGATGGCGGCAGCACCGGCCTGGCGGGCCACCTCGATGATCCGTGGGATGTTGAGGTAGCTCTCGGCAGAGGGGGCAGGGCCGAGCAGGTAGGCCGCGTCGGCATAGGCCACGTGGGGCGCGTCGCGGTCGGCCTCGGAATAGACGGCAACCACGCGCAAGCCCAACTCGCGGCAGGCCCGCATCACGCGGAGGGCGATCTCGCCGCGGTTAGCGACCAGCACGGTGTCGAACATAGTGGCCCCGTGTCAAACGGTCGTGAACGCTCGGGAGCAGCAGGGTGGCGGCTACGCGCAGCATCGCCCAGGACAACCCGGGCCACGCAGTGGAGCACGCCGGGGCAATTGTAGCATACCGGCGCCAGTTCCATCACAGTGACAGGCCCACCGGGTGCAAGGCACCGTTCCAAGCGGGCTGCGGCGGTTGCTCAGGGCTGGCCCGCCGGACCACACCCGCGCCCTGATGGGTCCAGCAACGGAGCAACTCCGCTCAGGCGCGGGCCGCTAGAGCGGCCCACAGCGGCCCCTACGTATACGAGGATAGCAGCCCCGAGAGGCCCATTGTCAGAGGGGTGCGCCCCCGCTTGCGCGCGGGAGCAGGGAAGCGGAGCCCGCCCGGATGTGGCACACCGCCGATCATCCACCTGAACGGTCCACTCTGGAACCCGCTCCCGGGGGAGCACTGGCAGGCTGATGGGGCGCCCTCCGCAGCAACGGACGGCCAGCCCGGCGCACGAAACGACCGGAAGCACCCGTATCTTTCTGGCCCCCGACGGAGTTATAGCTAAGTAAGCACTGCTTGTGGCACTCCAGTCCGGGGCTGACCGTGAGCTACGTTGCCTCACTTCGTCTCAACACTGGCCAGCACCAACGGCGCATGTTCCTGCAGAACGTGCGCCCGGCCGTGCTGCCCCAGCCGGTCTTTCGGCCGCTGGGCCGCGTACTCGTGAGCGACGACGACCCCGACATCCGCCAGATCTACGCCGCTCTGCTGACGGAGCACGGCTTCGAGTACATTGGTACGCCAGCCGGCGCCGGGCCCGCCACGCTCGCGCTCGCCGCTCAGCTACGGCCCCACCTGCTGATCACCGATGTGAACAAACCCGGCCTGGACGGCTACGGGGTACAGCGTGCGATGCGGGCCGACCCGTGCACTGCGGGGGTGCCGATCCTTACCGTGACGGCGATGGACCCGTGGAGCGAGCCGCGCCGACCGGCGCCGAGTCCGCTCGACGACTACCTGCTCAAGCCATTCACCTTCGAGGCGCTGCTCTACCGGATCGTAGCGCTGCTGCCACTCGACGCGGCCGGCCACGATCGGCTTGTCGAGCGCGCGCGGCGCCTACCCTGTCTGGAGCATTTTCACCCCGTCACCGGCCTGCCATGCCTTCACACCACGGCGCGGCTGCTGCCGGCGGTTACTGCGGCTCCGGGCTGGGCTGCGGTGAGTGTCACCCTGGCTCGCTTCCCGCTGCTGGTTCGCCAGCTGGGGCGCCCGGCCGCCGAAGGGCTGCTCGCCAGGCTGGGTGGCATTGCGGGAGGGCTCGCAGCGCCCAGCCTGCTGGTAGCCCACCCCGGGTTTGACCCGCAGATCGCCGTGGTGGGCCCGGCTGCCACCGTCGACGCCGCCGCCGCCGAGTTGCTGGAGCGCTTTGAGGCCGTGCGACGCCACAGTGCCCGCGCCCACCCGCAGCTCCCGCCGCCCCGGCTTCACCTGCGCCGGGCCAACGACAGCGCCGGTGTGGCCCTGGAGCTCCCCGCCCTGCGCAGGGCGCTACGCGGGTAGCGCGGCGCCACACCCCCCATCACCGGTGGTGCCCCCCATCGCGGGGCGCGTCCCCCAA
>SFCB01000153.1 GCA_004367505.1 Chloroflexi bacterium OHK40
CCCCGCACCCGAGAGCTTGGTGCCCAGCGCCCCGGCCCCCCTGGCCGCGTCCACCAGGCGCTGCAACGGGGGTGAGGCGACGCCCATTCGCTCAAGGGCGGTATGGTTCGCATCCAGCAAACGCCCGAGGCCTGGCAGATCACCCTGGGCGAGCGCCGTGCGGGCGGCGCGCACCAGCCCGGCAATGTGGTCGAAGAGCGCCTCGTACGTCGATCGATCAGCCTGCCAGCGCTCCCGCACGGCGCCCACGGGCCCGTGGGTGGCACTACGCACGCCGGTGTCACCCACAATCAGGGTGAGCGGTGAGCCAATCGCGAGTGGCTCGATCAACGGGGCGGGTTGGCGGCGCTCGAACCAGATTGCCTGCTCGAAGGCCACGACGGTGTTGTCGATCCCGCTCGGGGTGCCGTGAAAATGACACTCGCTGGTATAGACAAGCTCGGCCACCTCGACGGGCCCGAGCGCAACGCCAGCGTGAGCCGCCAGGGCGCGCACCAGGGCCGTGCCGATCGCGGCGCCACTCCCCATCCCGCTGGCGATGGGAATGGCCGAGCGGAGCGTCACCGTCAGGTCGGCATCAGGGAGCCCCAGGCGCTCAAGAGCCAGGCGTCCAAGCTCACGCAGGGGATGGGCGTGCTGATCGGCGCCCCGGTCGTCGCTGAGATCGGGTAAATCTAGACGGAGACCGACGCCCGATGCTGCGGGCAGCAACTCGGCTGTGGCCCGCAGATCACAGAGCGGCACAGCAATCGCCGGGCGACCGTAGACCACGGCATGCTCGCCACAAAGGATCAACTTGGCGGGGGCGGAGGCAACGACGGCCACGGCGGCGGCTCCTCTCTGGCTACGGCTGCGGATGGCTATTCTAGCACAGGCTCTCGCGCGGGCGGGGAAACGCTGCTGGGTTCCCGCTTGCACGGGAACGACACCGCCAGGCTCCCGTGCGGGCAGGGGAACGTTAGCACGGGTATACCGGATGGTCCTGCCCCCATCCCCTGTCCCCTCGTGTGCCACGGCGGGCTGGCGGGAAGAACGGTACGTCCCACCCCGATAGCACGCAGGTGGGTACAACCCGAAGGACGCCGTGCTATACTAAGGCTCGTCGTATACTCGCCAGAGAGCGAAGCGGCCTTAGCTATGGCGCGCCCCGCATCCGCCAGCGACCAACAACCTGCCGCCGAGGTAGCCCGAACGCTGCAAGCGCTCGATTCGGCTGTGGCCGACACGAGCCTGGCGAGCATCAGCAGCCTGGGCATCGACCAGGTGCGCAGCCTGAAGCGCGAGGTGGCCGAGATCTTCCCCGCTTCGAACCTGCCCGCCTTCATCCTCTCGGGATTGATGAACCTCCGTGGCCGGAGCCTGGAACGCAGCCAGGTGGCCGCCGACCTCCGGGTACTCTTCCGCGAGACGCAGCAACTCGGCGTCTATGGCACCTTCCTTGTCGCCCCCGCGCTGATCATCGCCGGCTACCAGCGCCTGCTGACCCTCGCCGGCAAGGATCTGGCCAGCGCCTTTCCGGACGGCACATGGCAGTTTTATACCGAGTTCGGGCTCCGCGAGGATGCCGCCCGTCACTCGGTTGAGACGATAGGCTTTCAGCGCGTGGCGGGCGGCCTCTCCGACGCCGACGCTGCCACCTGCTGGGTCTATGCCGCCCTGCATACGCTCTTCATTTATGAAGATTTGCTCGGTGCCGAGTGGCACGAGCGCACCATGATGCGCTGTGTCGAGCTCGCGATCGAGGACATTGCCGCCGAGCAACTCGGGCGCCGGCTGCCCCGCAAGGCTGAGGAGCGAGTGCGGGCCGTAGCCACAGCGGCGGCCGAGCTTCGGGCTCAACTCGGCCTGCAACGGCTCGCCGCCGAGTGGGTGGCGCGGCGGCCATACGCTGGCCCGGTCGATGACCCGCTGGATGGCTACATCGCAGCGCGACGGCGCGCCTTCGCCGCTTACCTGGAGCGACGGCTGGCTGACGCGCCACCAGCGCTCCGCGCCCGCGCCACGGCGCGCTACGAGGTTCGTCGCCCTGGCCTGCCCGCCTTCCTGGCGCAGCTGAGCCTGAACCGCACGCTGCGCCCCGACACCTACAGCGAGCGGCGCGAGCCGCTGCCCTTCGAGGGGCTCTGCGCCAGCCTCCTCTGCGGCGACGCCTACCACCTGATCGAGCTCTGCGAGCGCGACGAGCGGGGCCAGTTGCTGATCACCTCCCGGGACGGCGACCCGACGCGACCCGGCTATCCTCTGCCGCTCACCCGCAGCCGCGACGGCGAGTTGAGCGATCGCTACGGCCAGCCGGTGCAGATCAATGGCCGCGGCGAGGTGCGCGTAGCGGGCAGCCTGATCGGTCGGCTCCGCCGAGCGCCGCTGGCCCTTGTACGCGCCGGGGTGGCGGCCGCCCTCAGGGCGCGCCCGCCCACTGCGCTACGCCCCGGCGAGCCCCTCACTACTGACACACTCCTCGCCACGGCACCCCGCGCGCGCCAGGAGCACCTCCGCGCCACCCTCGGCGCCCAGAGCCGCAGCGAGATCGAAGCCCTGCGCCGCGCTCCGATTATCGTGAACTGGAACCGGCACGATGCCAGCCAGCCCCTGGGCGAACTGCGCCGCACGCGACGCGGATGCGGCGATCACGCCCTTACGCTGCTGCGCACCGAGCGCAGTATGGTCTTCGACCTCTCGCACATCTTCTTCGACGGCGCCTGGGGATCGGCGCTGGCCGAACTGATCACCGGCTTTGCCAGCGCCACCGCTCGCAGCCTGTCTCCCGGACGCCCGCTCACTTCGCCCGCGCCGCCCGCCCTCACCCTCGCCACAAGCCCGGCTTTTCTGCGTGCCGCGACCGCCGCTGCCGCCGAGGCCCCTCCAGAGACTGTGGCCGAGAGCGCGGCGGTGAACCTGGGCGCGATCAGTGCGCTTCGCCGCCGCCTCGCCGACCGCGAGATCGAGTTGACCGTCAACGACCTGCTGCTGCTCGCCCGCTGGGAGCACGCCGCAAACTACCAGCCCGGGGCCGAGACCAGGGCGGCGCTGGCCTCCCTGGCAGCCAGCGGGCACGCCGCCCTGGCGGAGCGCATCGACCTGGAGCTCGAAGCCGCCCGCGCTACCCCACCGACACTGCTGATCCCCATGGATGCCAGCGGGCTCGACCCTCGCGAACGCCTGCACCCGGCGGCCCTGCGCAACCCCCAGCCCGACCTGCTTCCCCGCCTTGCGCGCTGCGAAACCCTGCTGCGCACGCTCAGTCGTGGCGATCCCGCCGAACGCGCCGCCTTCGAGGCCGAGCGCACCGCCCTCTGCGGCAACCTGCTCCGCTTCGGGGCCATACTGCGCGCCCTCCGCGAGATCACCACTCGCGGCGAGAGCTTCGCGACCGCCGCCCTGCGCCTGCTCGGCCACCTGCCCCGACCACTCCAGAGCCTGCTCGACCTTATCCCCCAGAAGATCGACCTGCTGAACGAGCTCGTCAAGGGCAGCGAGGTCTTCTCAAACATCGGCCAGGTGGCCCCCGGTTCCTCGCTCACCCGCTTCATGAGCTCCCGCGACGACGGCGACACCAAGGTGCTGATCTGGGGCGTTATGACCGATGCCGATGGGCGCATGGTCGTCACGCTGCGCGACTTTCGGCCCCACGTCGGCCCACTGCTGCGAGCCGGGCAGGCGCCGCTTGCCACGATGCTCACCGCCGACTACCTCGCGGCCTACACCGTGACCGTCAACGCACTTGTGCGGCGCCTCCAGCGCGTGCTCGCCGCCCGCACGGGGCACGGGCGCTCCTGAGCGCCGCCTGGGCCGTCCGCCCCGATCGTCAACCATCACGCTGGCCCGGCTTCGCGCCAGGCTGATGGCCGCAGAGCCTCAACACCCCACAATGGCAGACACCCTCACCGGCACCCGGCTAGGCCCCTACGAGCTCCGCGCCCTGCTCGGCAGCGGCGGAATGGGCAGCGTCTACCGGGGCTACGACCCGGCCCTCGACCGCGAGGTGGCGATCAAGGTGATCGGCGGCGCGGCCATGCTGCCCGACGCTCTCGCACGCTTCCGCCGCGAGGCGCGCCTGGCGGCGGCGCTGCGCCACCCGAACATCGTCCACGTCTACAGCTTCGGCGAGGCGGGGGGGCGACTCTACATGGTGCAGGAACTGCTCCCCGGCCCCTCACTGGCTGACCTGCTGCGCCGGAACAGGCGGCCGATGCCGCCCGCGCGGGTGCGAGCGCTGGTGGGTCAGCTCGCATCGGCCCTGGACTACGCGCACGCCCAGGGCGTCGTGCATCGCGACGTGAAGCCAGGAAACGCGCTCTTCAATGCCGCAGGCAGCCTGGTGCTTACCGACTTCGGCCTGGCCCGCGACGCCCGCCTTCACCAGGCGGCCACCGGCGCCGGCCTGGTGATGGGCACACCAGGCTACATTGCGCCAGAGCAAGCCGTGGGCAGCGGTGGGGTGACGAAAGGCGCCGACATCTACGCGCTGGGGGTTGTGCTCTTCGAGTTGCTCACCGGGCGCCTGCCCTTCGTCGCAGAGACGCCCATGGGCGTTGTGCTGAAACACCTCTACGACGATCCGCCGCCGCCGAGCACACTGCGGCCCGACTTGCCCCCGGCGGTGGACGCGGTGGTCCTGCGAGCGATGCGCAAAGAGGTGAGTGCGCGCTTCCCCAGCGCTGGTGCACTGGCCGCAGCCCTGGACGCAGCCTGGCCCGATCAGGCACGGCGAAGCGTGGCTCGTTCGCGGCCTGCGGCGAGCGCCAGTATCGCGGCGAGGGCCAGCACACGGCCTGCTCCCCGCAAGGCCATGCGAGCCCGCGCGATAGGGGAGCATGAGTCAGTACCGGCCCGCCGCAGCCCGAACACGCCAGAGCGGCGGGAGCGCCAGCCCTCACCCGCCGGGGCTGTACGTGCGCCACGCCGCGCCACCATACCCGATCAGGCGCGTCCCCGAAGCACGGCGCCTGCGGCCAGGGCGCCCGCAACCCCAGCCTACGGCGGGCTATGGCCCCTGCGCGTCGGGCTGCTCACCGCCTGTATTGTTGGGATCTTGCTGCTCGTGGGCTTCGGCTTCGACCAGGCCACCCTGACGCGCGGGTGGGCCGAACTCCTCCGCATCGTCACGCCGTAATTTCACATCGGGCTTGATGCTGTGTGGCGGCGGGGAGGCGGAGGAACCCCAGGCCCCTTCCGCCCCCTTCGCGTGTGTCGCGTGCGATCACTCCCACTCGATGGTGGCGGGGGGCTTCGAGGAAACGTCGTAGACCACCCGGTTGACACCGGGCACCTCATTGACGATCCGGCTGCTTACCGTCGCCAGAACCTCATAGGGCAGGCGCGCCCAGTCGGCCGTCATGTAGTCCTCGGTCGTAATCGCACGCAGCGCAATCGTATCGGCGTAGGTACGGTAGTCTCCCATGACCCCAACACTCTGCACCGGCAGGAGTACGGCGAACGCCTGCTGAGTGGCGCGGTAGAGCCCGGCGGCCCGCAACTCTTCCAGGTAGATCGCATCGGCGCGACGGAGTGTCTCCAGGCGCTCGTGGCTCACCGGGCCGAGTACCCGCACCGCCAGGCCAGGCCCGGGGAAGGGGTGGCGCCAGACCCACTCCTCCGGCAAACCCAGCTCCAGGCCGGCGGCGCGCACCTCGTCCTTGAACAGGTAGCGCAGCGGCTCCACGAGCTGCAGCTGCATGTCGGGCGGCAGCCCGCCGACGTTATGGTGAGTCTTGATTGTCACGCCCCTGGAGCGATCGGGCGCACTGGACTCGATCACATCGGGGTAGAGCGTGCCCTGAGCCAGGAACTGCACATCGCCAAGGGCGCGGGCCTCGCGCTCGAAGATCCGCACGAACTTTTCACCGATGATCTTGCGCTTACGCTCGGGGTCGGCCACGCCCTCCAGGGCGCTGAGAAACTCCTCCCGCGCATCAACGGCCACCAGCGGCACGTGGAACAGCTCCCGGAAGGTCGCGATCACCTGCTCGGCCTCCCCGAGCCGCAGCAGGCCATTATCCACAAAGACGCAGGTGAGGCGATCGCCGATCGCCCGGTGGATGATCAGCGCAGCGACGGCCGAGTCCACTCCACCGGAGAGGGCACAGATGACGCGCCCCGAGAGGCCTACCCGTTCGCGCACCTGCTCGATCGCCTCGGCCACAAATCCTGCCGGCCGCCACTCAGCAGCGGCACCGGCGATCCGGAAGAGGAAGTTGCTGAGCATGGCGCGGCCGTGAGCGGTATGGACCACCTCAGGGTGGAATTGCACACCGTACCAGCGCCGCGTATCATCGCCCATAGCGGCAAACGGCGTGGACGGGTTGGCCGCCAGGGTACGAAAGCCCGGCGGGAGCACCTCGATCCGGTCGCCGTGGCTCATCCAGACGCCTTGCTCCGCCGGCGTGCCCGCGAACAGCGGATGATCCTCGGTAAGCCGCACACTCGCCGGGCCGAACTCGCGGCCCTCCGGGCTCCGCACCACCCCTCCGAGCGCGTAGCTGATCAGCTGCATCCCGTAACAGATGCCGAGCACGGGCAGACCCGCCCCCGGCAGCCACTCGGGCATGCCAGGCGCCCCCGTTTCATAGACGCTGGCGGGGCCGCCAGAGAGGATGACACCGACCGGGTTGAGGGCCCGCACGCGCTCCTCGGGGGCATCGTGGGGCAGCAGTTCGCTGTAGACGCCGAGCTCACGCACCCGACGCACGATCAGCTGCGCCGTCTGCGAGCCGAAGTCTAGCACCGGGACGCTCTGCTGTGACACGAGTCTCTCCTTACCATTGACACGAGACGGTGGCGCTTGCCCTGAGGTGATCCGGAAACCCTGGCATAGCGGCCCGCGCCACACGTGAGAAGCGCCCACATCAGGGCGCCTTGCCCTCTGTAGCCAGAGCTTGCAGTTCCCCCCATTGTAGACGAAAAGCGACCGGCCACAGATCTGTGGCCGGCCGAATGCGGAACGAGGGTATGCCGAAGGCTTCCGGCAGCTGGAGGGCCGAGGGTGAGCCGAGGCAGCACCTGCATGCCCGAAAGGCAACCCTGGAGCGAGTCGGAACGCCCTCCGCTTGCGGTTCGCCAGCTTCTGGTTTCGGCTCCTGGTCTAGCGTAGCCCGTGTGCGCCAGGAGCGCAGAGGACCCAACCAGCATCGAGCCGGCGCAGGCTGGCTTTCTAGGGCAATGGCCCCCGGCTTGAGCCCCTGGGCCTGCGAGCCGCCCCGTCGAGCCGCCCCGTAACCCCGATGGGGCGTCTTTACGCCCGCCCGCGACGCCCTGTCGA
>SFCB01000064.1 GCA_004367505.1 Chloroflexi bacterium OHK40
AGACGCCCCGGTGGGGCGTCTATACGGCGGGGGCGCTCTGGTTTGAGATGCCCCGGACGGTTGGCGCGCGCATCGAACGTTTGACGCCCACCCTCCTGAGCGCATACAATAGGATATTCTTGCCCTGCTCAGGATGGAGCGTGCTCATGGAACTCACAATCGCTACAGGCCCTCTGCTGCGCCAGCCGGCGGATCTGGCTGTGCTCGCCACCTTCGAAGACACTCCGCTACCCACCGAGGTGGCTGCCTTGCTGGAGCCCGACGATTTCCGTGGCCGCGCGAAGCAGAGTCTGCTCCTTTACCCTCGCGGGGCGGTTGCGCCACGACGCCTGTTGTTGCTCGGCCTCGGTCGCTCCGACGACGCTAGCGCTGAGACGATCCGTCAGGCGGCTGCCATTGCCGTGCAAAAGGCCCAGGAACTGCGGGTTGCCCAGTTCACGATGGGTCTGGCCGGTGGGCTTGCCCTTGCTCCCGAGCGTGCCGGCCAGGCCTTTGCCGAGGGCGCCGAGCTTGGCGCGTACCGCTATCAGCGCTACAAGACCGGGCTCACCGAGGAGCAGACCTTCACGGTGCAGCGCGTGAGTGTGTTGATCGATTCTGGCGATCCGGCCCCGATCCGCGCGGGCGTGGCGGTGGGCCAGGCCGTCGCCCGTGGCGTGGCCCTCGCGCGTGATCTCGCGAACGGCCCCGGCAATGTGATCACCCCCGCCGCCCTGGGCGAGACGGCGCTCGCCCTCGGCGCGAGCCACGGCCTGCGGGTGACGGTCCTCGACAAGGCCGCGCTCCAGGAGCAGGGCTTCGGCGGCATCCTGGCGGTGGGTCAGGGCTCGGCCAACGAGCCTCGCTTCATCGTGATGGAGTATGGCGAGGTGGCTGAGGGCCGACCCACGATCTGCCTGGTGGGGAAGGGCATCACCTTCGACACCGGCGGCATCAGTATCAAGCCGGCTGAGGGCATGGACAACATGAAGATGGACATGGGCGGCGCCGCCGCCGTGTTCGGCGCCATGCAGACGGTCGCCGAGCTCGCGCTGCCCCTGCACGTGGTCGGCCTGATCTGTGCTGCTGAGAATATGCCCGGTGGCACGGCCTACCGCCCCGGCGATATCATCACCACGCTGAGCGGGAAGACGGTTGAGGTGCTCAACACCGACGCCGAGGGTCGGATCGTGCTTGCCGACGGCCTGTTCTATGCCCAGCGCTACCGGCCCGCCGCGATTGTCGATCTCGCCACCCTCACCGGCGCTATCGCGATTGCCCTTGGCCCCCACGCGATCGGGATGATGGGCACCAGCCAGGAGTTGATCGATCGGCTGAGCCGCGCCGGGCAGATCAGCGCCGAGCGCCCATGGCAGCTCCCCCTCTGGGATGAGTATCGTGATGCGATGAAGAGCGAGATTGCCGACCTGAAGAACGTTGGTATTCGCCAGGGCGGCGCGATCAATGCCGCCGGCTTTCTCGCCGCCTTCGTCGGCGACTACCCCTGGGTTCACCTGGATATTGCCGGAACCGCCTGGGTGGATCGCCCAACTCGACCCTATCAATCCCGTGGAGCCACCGGGGTTGGGGTCCGGTTGCTGACCGAGTTGCTGCAGGGGTACCTTCACTAAGACCAGGCGGGCGCCAGGCCCGGGCAGGGTCCCGGGCCTGACCCCTGCAACCGTCAATGGATCAGTTTATTGTTCGCTTCTGGGGCACGCGCGGCAGCTACCCGGTCCCCGGCCCGCAGACTGTGCGTTACGGCGGCAACACCACCTGCGTCGAAGTTCAGGCCGGGCCCCACACGCTGATTATCGATGCAGGCACCGGGATTATCAACCTCGGCCACGATCTGTTGCGTCGCTCGCAGGAGCGTGGCGGCGTGCCCATTCGGGCCACCATCCTGCTCACGCACACGCACCACGACCATACCCAGGGCTTTCCCTATTTTCCGCCGGCCTACCTCGGCAGCAGCGTGTTGCACATTCTCGGCCCGCGTACCTTCGAGGAGGACCTGGACGAGACGCTTAACCACGCGGTGTTGCCCCCGAGCTTTCCCGTGAGCCTCGGCGAGTTGCCCTCGTTGAAGATCATCCGTAGCATCAGTGAGAGCGAGACGGTCTTGCTGGACGGTGATCCAAGCGAGCCGCAGGTGTTCAACATCTTCCGCGACCAGATCACCCCTGGCCCCGACGCGGTCCGCGTCCGCGTCCATAAAAGCTACGCCCACCCGCGCAATGGGGTCTTTATTTACCGCATCGAGTATCACGGCCGCTCGCTGGTTTTCGCCAGCGATACCGAGGGCTATGTCGATACCGACCAGCGGCTGGTGGCGTTTGCGCGCGACACCGATCTGCTGATCCACGATGCCCAGTATTCGGGCGCCGACTACACGCGCGGTAAGCAGGGTTGGGGTCACAGCACGCCCCGGATGGCCTGCGAGGTCGCTCGCCAGGCGGGGGCCAGGCGGCTGGTGCTCTTTCACCACGAGCCCCGCTACGATGATACGGCGGTCGAGCAGCAGGAGTGCGAGGCGCAGCGTCTCTTCCCGAACAGCCAGGCGGCTAGCGAGGGGCTGGAGATCGCGCTCTGAATGGAACCGAGACGACGTTCCCGTCTGGTGACGCGCGCGATGAGCGGGTGCGGCGGCCCTGCCCCCTGGAGCCGCTCCCTGGGACCCTTTGCTTAAGAACCGCTACGCGGCGTGCTGCCCGCCTTCTCGCTCGGCGGAGCGCGCTTAATCGCTCGGCGCTTCGTTCGTGGAACGTACTACCGGCAACGCGACGTGGAAGAGTTGGTCCACGAAGCGCCGGACGTAGATTGCCCCGTGTGCCTCGCTGCCCTCGGTCGCGGGCGGGCTTTCGCCCCATGCCACCCAGAGCGGGCCGCCCGCCGGGCTTGAACTGGCGGCGGCCCGCAGTGCGCCCGCAGGCGCGGCGTCTGGCGCCCGTGGAGCAAGCTCTGCGCCGTCCGGGACGCCAGCTCCATCCAGGGGGCGCGCTACGAGCTCGGCCAGTTGCCCTGCGGTGGCCGGCCCGGCTGCCCATACCACCATACCGGAACCATCGGGGCCGACTGCCACCGCTGGCCCGCTTCGGGCTAGCGGCTCTGCCCCGGAGAGCGTGATCGGCTCCTGGGGTTCGAGGTCTGCTCCATCCATGCGGAGCGCCTGCACATCACCAGTACCGGTAGGGGTGTAGGTAGCCCAGGCTACTACCAGTCTCCCCGCCGCGTCGGCGGCAATGGAGGGGGTGCGGAGCTCCAGGCTGGTGGAGGACGCGAGCTCGCGGGCCGTGCCCGAGGGGACGCCCGCCGCGTCGTAGCGCTGTATGCGCAGCGCGGCGCGATCCGGCTCGCCGGGGACCACGCCGAGCGTCAGTTCTTCCCAGATAAGTACGTAGCCGCCGCCGGGGAGCGCCGCAATTGCGACGCTGAGTTGGTAGGCGCTGTCGGTTGTGGTATCGAAGGGGGCGGCCTCGTTCTGCAGCGGGTTGCCTGCCAGATCGAAGAGGCGAACGAGCACCGCATCGGCACCGGTGGCGCTGCTGGAGCTGCGCCAGGCCACGGCGAAACCCGCGCCATCTGTGGCTACAGCGGCTGCGTGGTGATTGTGCGACGTGCTCGTGCTCACCGGGCGATCGGGGCCCTGCGGAGTACCGTCGGCCGCGAGCAGGCGTGCCCACACACGGCTGGCGTTCGTGTCCCAGGCGACGACAAAGCCGCCCCCGGGCAGGGCGGCCACCACGGGGCGGCGCTGCTCACCGCTGGAGTCGGCGTTCACCTGGAAGGCCGGGCCGAGAGGCGCGCCCCCACGACTCATGCGACGCGCGAAGATCTCGGAGCCGGGGCCGGCGGCGCTCTCGCCCTGCCAGACGACCAGCGCGCTGCCGTCGGGGGCGATGGCGACAGCGGGGTCGGCATGGTAACGGCCATCGTCGGGGCTCACGCGCTGGGCTGGCCCCATCGCAACCCCCGGAGCCGCGGTGGTGGGCGGCGCGAAGAGTGCGAGCGCCAGCATAGTGGTGGTGGCGAGGAAGCGGGCGGCAAGGCGGAGGGCCAGTCGGGCTGTCATCGGTTTTAGCGCTCGTAAGGAAGGGCCAGGGTCGCCGGGTGCGGCCCCGCGCTGGCGTATCCGAGGGCTGCCGTGGTGCGCGTGTGCCGTAGCGCCGGGCGGGGCATTACGGTAGCACGTCGTAGGCCTACCTGTCAATCGCCAGGAGATAACAATCGTGTCACAGCGCACGAGGGGACCAGAGACAGGGCCATCTGGCACACCTTGCCCATGCTCGCCCCTTGCAGAAGACCCGCGAGCTATGGTATGCTTATTACGCACCGCGTCATAGACCACTGAGGAGAGAACATCGATGGCGATCCCGGTTCTCGCGCGCGACCTCGACTTCTATCAGTTCGACAGCCTGCTGACGCCCGAGGAGCGGGCGTTACGCGAGCAGGTGCGCGCCTTCTGCGATGAAGAAGTACTCCCGATTATCAATGGCTACTGGGAGCGGGCCGAATTTCCCTTTGAGCTGCTCCCGAAGATTGCGGCGCTGGGGGTTGTCGGCGGCACGATTAAGGGCTACGGATGCCCGGGCCTCAGCCATGTCGCTGTAGGCGTCGGCGCCATGGAGCTCTCCCGCGGCGACGGGAGCATCGAGACCTTCGTGGGCGTCACTAGCGGCCTGGCCATGCAGTCAATCGCCTTCTGCGGCTCGGAGGAGCAGAAGCAGCGCTGGTTGCCGCCGATGGCACGTATGGAGCTGATCGGCGCCTTTGGCCTGACCGAGCCCGACGTCGGCTCCGACGCCAGCCACATCCGTACCACTGCCCGCCGGGTGGGTGATCGCTACGTGCTGAACGGGGCCAAGCGCTGGATCGGGAACGCGAGCTTCGCCGACGTGATCGTGATCTGGGCGCAGGATGAGGAGACGGGCAAGGTTGGTGGCTTCCTGGTGGAGCGGGGAACCCCGGGCTTCAGCGCGTCGGTGATTCGCGGCAAAGTGGCCAAGCGCCCGCTGCTGAACGCCGATATCACGCTCACCAATTGCGAGATCCCCGAGACGAACCGGCTGCCGCTGGCCCGCTCCTTCCGGGATACGGCTGCCGTGCTGAAGGCCACCCGTTTCGGTGTGGCCTGGGAGGCGGTGGGCCACGCCATGGCCGCCTTCGAGATCGCCCGCGACTACGCTCTGCGGCGCGAGCAGTTTGGCCGGCCGATCGCCGGGTTCCAGCTGGTGCAGCAGAAGCTGGTGGCGATGCTCGGTGAGCTCACCGCCATTCAGTTGATGGCCTGGCGCCTGAGCAAGCTGCTCGATGAGCGTCCAGAGGAGGTGACCGAGGGTATGGCCTCGCTGGCCAAGCAGCAGTGCGCCGCCCGGGCCCGGCAGGTGGTTGCCTGGGGCCGCGAGCTGCTGGGCGGCAACGGTATTCTGCTCGAACACCACCTCGCTCGCCACTTCGCCGATATGGAGGCCGTCTACACGTACGAGGGCACCAACGAGATCAACACCCTGGTGGTGGGCCGGGAGATCACCGGGATTGCGGCGTTCGTATGATCTCCCACCCGTGGAGCCCGAACAGGTGCCCTTCTCGCGGAAGCGGGAATCCATCCTCCCCGCGTGCGCGGGGGCAATGAGCCGCTGGGGATTGGCCCGGCAGGGCGGTCCCCAGCCTCCTCGCCTGTGCAGAGGCAGCGGCCCTCGGCTACTGTCGCCAGGGGCGCGCTCCCCGGGTACGGCATCGTATCCGGGTGGCCCGTGAACACCATGCCTGAAAGACCGCCCGCGCCTCGCGCGTGAGACATGGCTATAATGGGGGCCATGCCCTCCCCGCCTGCACCACCGATCCTCCGCTCCTGGCGGCGCTGCCGCGAACGAGCCCTGTCCGCCGATCTGGCCCTGCTGGCCGCGCCCGCGCCCGGCCTTGCCGCTCAGGAACTGCTGGCCCAGGCCCGCTCGTCGATCGAGGACCTTTACCAGCTGATCGAGCGACCCGGCTTTGCGGTGCTGCTGGCCGACGCGGCCGCGGTGGCGATCGATCTGGAGGGCGACCCCGAGCTGCTAGCCCTGGCCGCTTCCTGCGGCGTGGTACCGCCAGTTCACCTCGCCGAGGAACTGGCCGGCACCAATGCCATCGATCTCGCCCTGCGCGAGGCCCAGCCCGCGCAAACGGCGGGCGCGGAGCACTATGCCCACGCGCTCCATCCGCTGGCCTTTGCGGCCGCCCCACTCTTTGCGGTGAGTGGCCAGCCCCTCGGCGCGCTGGCGATTGTCACCTACGCTGCGTCGATCCATCCCCACACTCTCGGCCTGGCGATCGCCGCCGCCCAGGCCCTCCATAACCAGCTTCGTGCCGACAGGCTGCTCGCCGAGGCCAACGACCAGCTCGCCGAGCTCTACGCGACCCTGGAGACCATGAGCGAGGGGCTGGTGTTCATCGGCCCCGGCGATGAGATCCGTCGCATCAACAGCCGGGCTGCCGAGCTGGTGGGTGTGAGCGCGCGAGCGGTGGCGGGGCGTCGCTTCACCGCCGCGATCGACCCGCCGCCGCTCGTGCGCCTGGCGATCGCCCGCCGCGAGGAGCTCACCGAACACGAGTTGCTCTGGCAGAGCCGCAAGGGCGCGGTGGCAACCCTCTGCTCGGTGCACCCGGTCTTTGACCGGGGGCGGCGTTACCTCGGCGCGCTGCTCACCATTCGCCCCGCCCAGAGCCTGCACCAGCTGGTGCAGCAGGTTGTGGGCGCCCAGGCCCGCTTCACCTTCCGCGATGTGATCGGCCAGAGCCCGGCGATGCTGCAAGCCTTGCACCAGGCCCACATGGCCGCCAATGCTACCGGGAGCGTGCTGTTGCGGGGCGAGCCGGGTGTGGGCAAGGAGCTCTTCGCCCAGGCCATTCACAACGCCAGCTCGCGCGCCGGTGGCCCCTTTGTCGGGCTCAACTGTGGCGCCGTGCCTCGCCCACTCCTGGCCGGCGAACTCTTCGGTGAGGAGGGCGATCCGCTCGGCGCCACCCAGCCCGGCCGCCCTGGCAAGATCGAGCTCGCCCGGGGCGGGGTGCTCTACCTCGAAGAGGTGAGCGCGCTGCCGCTCGACCTGCAAACGGCCCTGCTCCGCGCGATCGAGATGCGCCGGATCATCCGCAGCGATGGCACCCGACCGCTCCCGATCGATGTGCGGATCATCGCCACCGCTGGCGATGACCTCGAACGCCAGGTGCGCGAGGGCCGCTTTCGCCCCGACCTCGCCGCGCGCCTCAGCGTGTTCACCGTTGAGATCCCGCCGCTTCGCCAGCGCGGCGACGATCTACTCCTGCTCGTGAACCATATGCTCCTGTTGCTCGGCGAGCGGATCGGCCGTCAGGTGGCCCTGGCCCCCGATGCGCTCCAGGCGCTGCGCAGCTACCCCTGGCCCGGCAACGTGCGTGAGCTGGAGCTCACCCTGGAGCGTACGCTCGCCGGCGGTGAGAAGAGCGTGATCACGCTTGAGGATCTCCCGCCGGCCATCGCCCTCGGCGCGGCGCCCCTCGCTCCACCGGCGACGGCCAGTCTGGAGGAGCATCACCGCCTCAGCGAGCGTGACGCCATCCTGCGCGCCGGACGCGAGGCCGCCGGCCATCTCGGGCGCACCGCCGCGCTGCTTGGCGTCAGCCGCGCGACCCTCTGGCGCAAGATGCTCCGCCACGGCCTGACCAGGGAGTCTTTCTGGCACGAGCGCGAAGAGCGACGCTGACCAGTGCCATCCCGGATCGGATTGGCACTCCCGTACGATTCGCAAGGGCGCCACGGATCTCCAGCGCTCCACGTGCTCCCGGAGCGCGCCGGGGCCGTGGGCCAGCACGCCGATGCGCGTTCTTCCACGCTCGCGTTAGCCTTCGCGCCCTTCGTGGCACCATGCGAGGAAGGCTGCCAGGGCCGGACTCTGCGGGCGCCCGCCGACGGTAAGCCGGCTCAACTGCCGGCGCAGGGCGAGCTCTGGCACGCGCACCCTGGCCAGCTGGCTCGCCCCGATCTCACTGCGGACGGTCTCGATCGGGACGATCGCCAGGCCCGCGCCGGCCCCAACCGCTCGCTTGATCGCTTCGGTGCCGCCGATCTCGATCACGCCTGGCGGCAGCTCCAGGCCCCGCATCCGCAGGCTGAGCTCGATCACCTCGCGGGTGCCTGATCCCGGCTCGCGGAGCACCAGCGGCGCCGCAAGCAGCCGCGCGAGCGGCACCCCCTCGGCGCTGGCGAAGGGGTGATCGGGTGGCGCGATCACGACCAGTTCGTCCTCGCGCCATGGCTCCAGCACCACGTCGGCGTCGTCGACTGGCCCCTCAACGAAGGCGACATCGAGGGGCGTGCTGTGCAAGCGCTCGACGATCTGCCGGGTGTTGCCGATGTCGAGCGTGAGGCGCACACCAGGGTAGCTCCGGTGGAACGCGGCGACCAGTGGTGGCAGGATGTAGTTCCCGATCGTGCTGCTGGCTCCGATCGCCAGGCTGCCCACCTCCAGGTCGCGCAGCGCGGCGAGAGCCTGCACCGCTGCCCGCTCACTGGCAAAGATGCGCCGGGCATGGGCCAGTAGCACCGCTCCCGCCGCCGTGAGCACGATCGGCCGCGCTGTGCGATCGATCAGCACGAGCCCCAACTGTGTTTCGAGTTCACGGGTGGCTTTGGAGACCGCCGGCTGGCTCATGTAGAGGATCTCCGCCGCCCGGCTGAAGCTGCGCGTCTCCGCCAGGACCGTGAAGATCCGCAGCGCATGGAGGTTGAGCATACTATAACTCCAGGTTATAGAAACATACCGATCCTACGCTGTTAGTGTACGCGCCACCGTGCTATCGTCGAGTCTACCCCCGGGGGCGGTGCGTGCTCGATCTGCCACAGCGCGTCGGCGTGGGGATGGTGGCGCGCGCCATGCGCTGGCCGCCAGATCGCCCCTCACGAAGTGGGGTTGGTGTTGGCCAAGGAGGAGACCGTGCACAAGTTCCTGATCCACAACCACGGCGACCACGTGGGGGTCGCCACGACGGACATCGCGGCCGGTGAGCGGGTGATCGGCGTCTTCATGGACGATGACAGCATGATCGAGGTGGTGGCGAAGGCGGCGGTGCCACTGGGCCACAAGATCGCGATCGCCACGGTAGCGGAGGGGGGCGAGGTGCTGAAGTACAACGTGCCGATCGGGCGAACGCCAACCGGCTTCGGGCCCGGCGACTATGTGCACACCCATAATCTGAAGACGGCGAGGTGGTGAGATGACGATCAACGGACGGCCCCTGCTGGGCTACCGCCGCGAGAATGGCCGCGTCGGCGTGCGCAACCATGTCGTGATCCTCCCGGTGGACGACATCTCCAACGCGGCGGCCGAGGGTGTCGCCAGCCTGATCGGTGGCACCATGGCGCTGCCTCATGCCTACGGGCGCCTCCAGTACGGCGCCGATCTTGACCTGCACTTCCGCACGATGATCGGCATCGGCAGCAACCCCAATGTCGCGGCGGTGGTAGTGATCTGCATCGAGCCCAACTGGGCCAAACGTGTGGCCGACGGCATCGCGGCGACCGGCAAGCCGGTTGAGTATCTCTCGATCGAGGGCAAGGGCGACCTGGAGACGATCCGCCAGGCGGCCTGGAAGGCCAGGGAGTTCAGCCAGTGGGCCAGCGAGTTGCAGCGCGAGCCCGTCGAACTGGGCGAGTTGACCGTCAGCATCAAGTGCGGTGAGTCCGACACGACCACCGGCCTCGGCTCATGTCCCACCGTTAGCTACGCGGTGGACCGGATCGTCGAGGCGGGCGGTACGGTCTTTTTCGGTGAGACGAGCGAGTTGACCGGCGGTGAGCACCTGATCGCCGAGCGCATGGCAACCCCCGAGCTTCGGGCGAAGTTTATGGCGGTCTACGACGACTACATCCGCGAGATCAAGGCGCAGGGCGTTGATCTGCTCGGCTCGCAGCCAACCGAGGGCAATATCGCCGGGGGCCTGACGACGATCGAGGAGAAGGCGCTGGGCAACATCCAGAAGACCGGCAGCCACAAGGTGATCGGCGTGCTCGCGCCGGCAGAGATGCCCCGAAACGGCCCGGGTACCTACTTCATGGATAGCTCCTCGGCGGCGGCCGAGTGTGTGACGCTGATGGCGGCGGGGGGGGCGGTGGTCCACCTTTTTCCCACCGGCCAGGGCAACGTGATCGGTAACCCGATCGAGCCGGTGATCAAGATCTCGGCCAACCCGAACACGGTGCGCCTGATGAGCGAACATATCGACGTAGACGTGAGTGGCTTGCTGGCGCGTACCATGAAGCTGCCCGAGGCAGGCGAGTTGCTGATGGAGTGCCTGCGCCGCACCGTGAACGGGCGTCTGACGGCCGCCGAGGCGCTCAAGCACCGCGAGTTCTCGATGACGAAGCTCTACCGAAGCGCCTGATGCGAATGGCTATCGTCCTTCGGGCGCATCCCTGCATGGGCTGGGCGGCGTGGCGCGGCGGATGGCCACGTGGCGTACACGACCGATATACGGGCGGTCCTGGTGGCCGTAGGCGACCGATCTGCGGGCCGCCCGGCGACGGGTTCTGATCACGGTGGAGGCGGCGATGCGGGTGATCGTCAGCGAGTTGATCTGGGAGCCGGCCCTGGAGCCGCTGCGAGCGGCGGGCGCCGACGTGGTCTACGAGCCGGATCTCTGGCGGCGGCCTGAGGAGCTGCACAGGGCCCTGGCTGGCGCCCACGCGCTGATCGTGCGGAACCAGACCCGGGTGACGGCCAGGCTCCTCGATGCTGCCCCGCAGTTGCGGGTGGTGGGTCGCCTCGGCGTTGGCCTTGATAATATCGACCTGGCTGCGGCGCGACAGCATGGCGCAGTAGTCGTGTTCGCCCGCAGCTCCAACGCCATCGCCGTGGCCGAGTACGTCTTCGCGGCGATGTTCGAGGCCGCGCGCCGCCTGGCAGCGGCCACCGCCGATGTACGGGCGGGCGGATGGGATCGGCAAGGCTTCACTGGCTACGAGCTGTACGGCAAAACCCTGGGGATCGTCGGGCTGGGCGATATTGGCGGCCGGCTCGCCCGGCGGGCCCAGGCCTTCGGGATGCGCGTGCTGGCGAGCGACCCGCAGGTGACGCCGAGCAGCCTGCTGGTTGCCGAGTTCGGGGTGGAGCTCGTCTCGTTGGAGCACTTGCTGGGCGCGGCCGACTTCGTCTCGCTGCATGTGCCGCTGGTGCCAGCCACGGCGGGCCTGCTCAACCGCGAGCGGCTGGCGCTGATGAAGCCGGGTGCCTGGCTGATCAACACTGCCCGGGGCGGGGTGATCGACGAGGCCGCACTGGCGGAGGCCTTGCGCGCGGGTCGGCCGGGGGGCGCCGCGCTGGATGTGCGGGCGAGTGAACCACCCGGCGCCGATGACCCGCTGGCCGGGCTGCCGAACCTCATCCTCTCGCCCCACATCGCCGGCATCACTGCCGAGTCCAACCAGCGCACCGCCACCATGGTTGTCAACGATGTGCTCCGGGTTCTCGACGGCCAGGCGCCGCTGAACCCGGCCTGAGGGATGAAGGAGGAGCCCATGAGCGCGGCGCCTCTCTACCGGGCTGACGATCTGGAGTGCTACGCGGCGGCCCTGCTGGCGGGCGCCGGTCTTCCCGCCGACGATGCGGCCCTGGTAGCCGCTGTCGTCGTTCAGGCAGACCTCGACGGAGTGGAGAGCCACGGGCTAGGCCGGCTGGCGAACTATCTGGAACGCCTGCGGCGCGGGGTGGTGAACCCGCGCCCCCAGCTGCGATTGGTGCGCCAGCAGGGGGCCACGGCGCTACTCGACGCCGACAATGGCATGGGCCAGATCGCGGCAGTGCGAGCGATGGAGGAGGCGATCCGCCTGGCCCAGAGCCACGGGATCGGCTGGGTGGCCGTGCGCCGCAGCAACCATTTTGGCGCCACCTCCTTCTACGTGGGCCAGGCGGTGGCAGTCGGGATGATCGGCCTGGCCCTGACCAACAGTCCGCCGGGGATGGCGCCCTACGGCGGGCGTGTGGCGCGGCTCGGCACCAACCCGATCGGGCTGGGTTTCCCCCGGGCAGGGGGCGATCCGATCGTCATCGACATGGCGACGAGCGCGGTGGCACGGGGCCAGATCATCAAGGCCGATCGGGCCGGCCAGCCCATCCCGCCGGGTGTAGCGGTGGACGCCGCCGGTGTGGCGACGACCGACGCGGCGGCCGCGCTGCGGGGCGCGCTCCTGCCGATGGCGGGGCCAAAGGGCTACGCGCTGGCGCTGGCCTTCGAGTTGCTCTGCGGGGCCCTGAGTGGCGCGGCCCTCGCCCCTGAGATCCCCTCCTTCTTCGACAACTGGGAGCAGCCGTCCAATGTCGGGCACGTGCTGGCCGCGATCAACATCGGCGCATTCGGCGATGCCGAGGAGTTCGGCGCGCGTGCCGCATGGCTGGCCGAAACGCTCACGGCGACGCCGCCGGCGGAGGGGCACGCCGGGGTACTCGTGCCGGGCGAGCGCCGCGCCGCGCTGGCCCGAGCGCGGCGCGCCAGTGGTGTGCCCGTGGCCGCCACAACGCTGGCGCTCCTGGCGCCCCACGGCGCCGCCCTCGGCGTACCGCCCCCGGAACCGATCACGCCCGGGGCCTGAGGGGAGCAGCCCCAGACTGCCGGTGCCCCCCTGGACGCCCGCCTGCGCGGGCGTGACAACGGGCGCGGCCAGGGCAACCGGTGCCAACCCGCCCGCCTGCGCGGGTGGGCCCCCACCGCGCCAGGGTGTCGTTCCCGCGCACGCGGGAACCTAGCGCCGGCGGGCTTTGCGTATCCATAGCCGTGCGCTTCAGCGCCACGGCACCGCCGGTACACCCGGACAGACGCGGTGGGTTGACAGCAGCCACGCCATGGCCTACACTTTCATTCATCCCGTTGAAAAATGAATTGGAGGCGCCGTGGCGATCAGCGGCACCGCTGGCGGCAACGTTCTCGATATCAAGTCGCACAACCTGAGCGCGCTGCTACGGGCCATCCTCCGGTATCAGCCCGTCTCACGGGTGCGGCTCGCCCGCCTGCTCGGTCTTTCGACGACCACGGTGACCAATCTGGTAGCCGAGCTTGTCGAACAGGGCCTGCTCAGCGAAGACGGCACCGATGTGCTGGCGCTGAGCGGGGGGGCCGGAAGGCTGCCACGGGCGCTGCGCTTCGTCGATGAGAGCCGCTACGGTCTGGGTATCTTCATTGGTGTACGGCGCGTGCGGCTCACCCTCGGCGACCTGGCGGCGCGGGTGGTGGACAACGAGGTGCTGGAGCACGTGGCCGGCGAACCACCAGAGCAGACGGTTGCACGGATGGTAGAGCGGGTGCGCCCTATGCTGCGCCGGAATGGCCTCAGCCCGGGGAGCGAGCGGCTGGTAGGGGTAGGGGTAGGCGCGTCGGGCCTGGTCGCCAACGATACGGGGGTGAACTTGCTCGCGCCAACGCTCGGCTGGCGCGACGTACCGCTACGGGCCTTGTTGAGCGAAGCGCTGGATCTGCCCGTCGCGGTCGACAACAACGTGCGCTGCATGGCGCTGGCCGAGAGCATGTACGGCGCCGGGCGCGACGTCCGGGCGCTGATTTTCCTCTATGCGCAGGTTGGCGTCGGCGCGGGCCTGGTGGTCGATGGCACGATCTACCGTGGGGCGGACTATGGCGCCGGTGAGATCGGCCACTGGACGATCATCCCCGATGGCGGGGCCGCGTGCCGCTGCGGCAACACTGGCTGCCTGGAAACGCTTATCTCCGAGCCGGCCCTGGTAGAACTGGCGGCCACGGTGCGGCCCGCGCTCCGCGACGCCGCGCCCAATCCGCTGGCGGCGCTGCTGGCCGCCGCGCGCTCCGGCGACGAAGAGCTCCGGCGCGTTCTTGCCGAGCGTGCCCGCTACCTGGGCCTGGCCCTCGCCAATCTGGTCAACGTGCTCAACCCCGAGCTTATCCTGCTTGGCGGGCTGCTCCACGACGGATTCGACCTCTTCCAGCCCGTCGTTGAGCCGGTGATGCAGCAGCGCTCCTTCGCGAGCCTCGGCCGCAGTGTGCGCCTGCTCCCGGCCAGTTTCGGCACCCGTAGCGGCGAAGTAGGTGCGGTGGCCCTGGCCCTGAATACCTTCTTCTTCCAGCAGACGCTTGCCTGAGCCACACTCCGTGGGTCGCGCCCTTCGCGATGAATGGTTGACAAGCGGCCGCTCATGGTGTATAACCGGGGTATCTAATTATTCCCGATGATTAATTAATTTCCCTCGGGTCGGCGCCTGTCGATCCGCCCAGTTCTCGCCCGACGGTGTCGTCGCGCCGTGCACAGATTCCACGTAGCAAGGAGGTTGGTTCTCATGGACGAGCAACCAAGGCTGAGTCGCCGACAGCTCCTGATCCTGAGCGGCCAGCTCGGGCTGGCCGCCGCAGCCCTGGCAGCGTGTGGCGCGCCCCAGGCGCCCGCAGGCGGAACGGGAAGCGGGGCGAGCCAGGGCGGTGCAGCCGAACCGGCCCAGGCCAGTGGCGAGATTGAGTTCCTCGCCTGGGGCGATGCCGCCGACATCGCCGCCTGGGAGGCCCTCAACGCCGCCTTCGCCGCCAGGAACCCCAACGTGAAGGTGAACGTTACCACCGTCGCCGACCCCAACGTGAACTTCTACCCCAAGCTCCAGACGGCGATCGCCGGTGGTACGCCCCCCGCCCTCTCCTCCTTTCAGGGCTGGGAGTGGCAGATCTACGCCGACCGCGACCTGCTCGCGCCGATCGATGACCGGATCGCCGGCGCTGGCCTCACACCCGTCTACGATGATAGCGTGGCGGCGATCGAGGGTACCACCAAGCGCAATGGCGCGCGCTACCTGGTGCCGCTCCAGCTGGCCACCATGCTGATGTACTACTCCAAGGCGGCCTTCGATGAGGCCGGCATTCCCTACCCGACTGACGACTGGACCTTCGAGGAGTTTCTTGAGATCGCGAAGCAGCTCACCAGGCTCGACGGCGACCAGAAGCGCTATGGCTACCAGGCCAACGGCCAGTGGTTCCGCGATATCCACTGGATCCGCAGTACCGGCAAACAGGAGTTCGATAGCCTGATCGACCCGAAGGTGGCCCAGTTCAACCAGCCCGAGATCGTCGAGATGGTGCAGATGGTCGCCCAGGACTTTATGTTCTCGCTGAACATCTCGCCGCTCCAGGCCGATGTGGCCACTGGCGCTAATACGATCGAGACTGGCGGCGCTGCGATGAAGTACGAAGGCCCCTGGTGGCTTGGCCGGATGAATAGCCCCCAGCTGCGCGCCGAGGGCAAGCAGATCGAGTTCGACGTGGTGCTGATGCCCGCTGGCGCTGCCAGCGATCGCCCCCACCGTGGTTGGTCCGAGGGCGTGGCGCTGCTGAAAGGCGAGAAGGTCGATGCGGCCTGGGCCTTCGCCAGCTTTATGGCTGGTGAGGAGGGCCAGCGGATCTACTCCGATACCACCGGCCGTATGCCAAACACCATGGCGCTGATCGAGTCCTACTGGGTGCCCAAGGCCCAGGAGCAGTTCCAGTTCTCCAACGCTGCCGCCTTCATCGAGGCCTTCCGCCGCGGCCACGTGGATGTGATCGGCCGTGTGCCGCGCAGCAAGATGTGGTCTGAGGTGGTCAAGCCGGTGGCCTGGGACCCGCTCCTGAATGGGAGCGCGAAGGCGGCCGATGTCCTGCCGCAAGTTGACGCGGCGCTCCAGAAGCTGCTCGACGAGGCGAACGCCTAGCGAGCCCAGGAGGCACGGCGCGACGGAGACGCGGGGATACGGGACCGGGGGATGTGGGGACGGGGGCTCGCGCTGGCCCGTCCCCGGTACTCCCCGGGTGCCATGTCTCCCTGTCCCCCGATCACGCCGTGCCCCGGTCAGGGAGGTTCCATGGCAACAACCGGCCTGAGCGAGCAGATCAAGCCGAGGCGGGCGCTCAGCTTGCAACGCCGCGAGTGGATCGCGGGCTACCTTTTCGCCTCGCCCTTTATCATCGGGTTCCTGCTCTTCACCGTCTACCCGATGCTGTATTCGATCTACCTCGTCTTCCACAAATGGGATCTGCTCTCGCCGCCCAGGTTCACCGGCCTCAGCAATATTGTCCAGCTCTTCACCGATCCGAAGGCGAGCCTGGCGCTCTACAATACCGCCTACTATACGCTGCTGGCGGTGCCGGTGCAGATCGTCATTTCCTTCCTGCTCGCGCTGGCGCTGAGCCGGCCACTGCTGCTGCGCAATCTCTACCGCGCCGGATTCTACATGCCGATCATCCTGCCGCTGGTGGCCAGCGCTGTGGTCTGGCAGCGCGTCTTCCACCCCGAGTACGGCATCCTCAACGAGGCGCTCGGCTGGCTCGGTATTCCGCCCCAGCCCTGGCTCTTTACGAAGGATCAGGCCAAGCTCGCCTTTGTGATCATGTCGTTCTCGATGATCGGGCGCCAGATGGTGATCTTCATCGCTGGCCTCGCCAACATCCCAGAGTCAGTGCTGGAGGCCGCTTCGATTGACGGCGCCGGGTCGCTGCGGCGCCTGCTCAGTATCGTTGTGCCGCTGATGACCCCGCTCATTCTCTATAACGCCGTGATCGCGGTGGTCAACTCATTCCAGATCTTCATCCCCGCGCTGATCATGACCCAGGGTGGCCCGGAGGACGCGACGCTCTTTTCGGTGCTCTATATTTACCGCCAGGGCTTCGAGTATTTCAACATGGGCTACGCCGCCGCCCTCGCCTGGGAGCTCTTCGTGATCGTGATCGGCTTTACGATCGCCCAGTTCTACCTCTCGCGGCGCTTTGTGCACTACGAGAATTAAGGGCAGAAGCAGGAAGCAGCGAACCGTAGGCGGATAGCGTTCTGAGACGCTCCAGCCATCCGCAGCCGGCGCAATCGTTCCGCGACATGCTCTGCGTTCAGCTAGAGGGAGCTCACGATGGCCACAGAGACTCACCTGAGCGAGTCGCGCACGCCCGTATCCAGGCGGCGGGAGGCACTCAAGCTGCGCGGCCGCCTTGGCGACATCGCGCTTGAGGTGCTGATGTTCGCGCTCCTGCTCTTTTTCCTGGCGCCGACCTTCTGGATGATCTCGTCGTCGCTAAAGGTCTCGAACGAGATCTTTGCCACGCCCGTCACCTGGATTCCCGACAATCCCCAGTGGGGCAACTATCTCAAGATCTTTGAGGTGTTGCCGCTCTGGCGATTCACCTGGAATACGTTCGTCGTCGTGAGCCTCGCGGTGATCGGAACGGTGATCTCTTCGGCGATGGTGGCCTACGCCTTCGCCCGCCTGAACTGGCCTGGCCGTGATATCTGGTTCTCGCTGCTGCTGGCCACCATGATGCTCCCCGATGTGATCACTCTGGTGCCGCGCTTCGTGCTCTTCCGTAACTTCGGCTGGATCAACACCTGGCTGCCGCTGATCGTGCCCTACTGGACGGCCACCACCGCGATCTATGTCTTCCTGATGCGCCAGTTCTTTCGGGGCATTCCCTATGAGCTGGAGCAGGCGGCGATGATCGACGGCGCCGGGCGGCTGCGCATCCTCTTCCAGCTCATCCTGCCGCTCTCCGTGCCCGTGCTCGCTACTGTCGCGGTCTTTGCGATTATTCAGCACTATAACGACTTCCTCAATCCGCTGATTTACATTAACTCGCAGAGCCTCTGGACCCTCTCGCTCGCGCTGCGGGCCTACAACGATACCAATGTCTCTAACTGGGAGCTGGTCTTTGCGGCGGCGACGTTTATGCTCTTTCCCATGGTATTGCTCTTCATTTTTGCCCAGCGCTACTTCGTGCAGGGGATCGCTACTACCGGCTTCGGCGGCCGGTAGGAGACCCGGGAGTATGGTATGCAGTTCTTTCTTGATAGTGCGGATGTAGGCGAGATCGCCTACGGGCTGGAGCACTGGGATATCGCGGGGGTGACGACGAATCCGCGCCACGTGCAGGCCTCCGGGAAGCCTTTCCTACGGGTGATCCGCGAGATCGCCCGGCTCGTCGAAGGCACCGAGAAGACTGTGTCGGTAGAGGTGAGCCCGCACCTGCATGATTGGGAGGCGATGGTGGCCGAGGGCGAGCGCCTGGCTGCCCTCAGCCCGAACTTCGTGGTGAAGATCCATTGTGTGGAGGCGGCCTTCCGCGCCGTGCGCGAGCTCGCGGCACGCGGTATCCGCACCAACGTGACGCTGATCTTCTCGGCGACCCAGGGGTTGCAGGCGATGCGCTCCGGTGCCTTCTACATCTCGCCGTTCATCGGCTGGAAGGAGGCCAACGCCGAGGAGACTCGCGGCTTCATCAGCGATCTTGTGGCGATGCGGGCCAACTTTCGCTTCCCCACCCGGGTGCTGGTGGCGGCGGTGCGCAACGGGCGCCAGATCGCTGACGCCGCCGTGGCCGGGGCCGATATCGTGACCTGCGGTTTTGCGGTCTACAAGGAGGCCTTCGACCACCCCTACACCCGCGATGGCCTCGCCAGGTTCCAGAGCTTCTGGGACAAGACCCCGTTCGAGTAGGGAGGCCAGCATGCGACCCCCGACGATCGTGATCATCGGCGCGGGTAGCGCCGTGTTCGGGCTGCGGGCACTCGCGGCGATCTTGCGCAGCGAGCGCCTGCGCGGTGTGGATCTGCGCCTGGTGGACGTGGACGAGCCGGCACTGGAGTTGATGGCCGCCGCCGCCGAGACGATGAGCCGTGCGTGGGACAGCCAGGCCCGGATCAGCGCCACCACCGAGCGGCGGGTGGCGCTGCCCGGCGCCGATTTCGTGATCGTCTCGGTGCAGGTCGGCCCCCGCGAGGAGGTCTGGGAGAAGGACTGGCGCATCCCGCTCAAGCACGGCATCCGCCAGCCCTATGCCGAGAATAGCGGACCAGGCGCTCTGGCCCACACCGCCCGCAACCTCCCGCTAATCATGGCCATCGCCCGCGACATGGAGGAGCTGTGCCCCGGTGCCTGGTACATGAACTACGTCAACCCCCTCATCCGCCTGAGCACCGCCATCCACCGCTACTCGAAGCTCAAGGTGGTGGGTATGTGCCACCAGTTGCTCTGGGGCTACGCGATGGCCACCGCCCTGCTCGCGGATCGCTACGGGATCACCCTGCCCGCCGGGTTGAAGATCGACACCAACCACGAGAACCGGCGCTTCCGCGAGCCGCTGATGCAGGCCGGCCTGCAATACCTCGATATCAAGGCCGCCGGGATCAACCACTTCTCCTGGATCTACGATATCCGCGATAAGGCCACCGGCGAGGATCTCTACCCGCTACTGCGCGAGCGCTGGCTGCACCAGGAGACGATGGCTGGCTTCGAGCCGCTCTCGCGCGAGGCCTTCCGCATCTTCGGGCTGATGCCTACGCCCAGCGACAGCCACCTCTGCGAGTTCCTCCCGTGGGTCCACGATCCCGTCAAGAAGCCATGGGAGCGCTATGGCCTGGAGCCCCAGAACTGGCAGGGCAACCACCAGCGCCGGGCCGACCGCCGGGCCCTGGCGCGGGCCGTAGTTGAGGGCGATCCTGCCGCCCTGGAGCGGGTGCGCAACGAGCGGAGCGAGGGCATCCCCGAGGTGGTCGAGGGGGTTCACTTCAACCTCAACACCTTCGTGCAGCAGCTCAATCTGCCCAACCAGGGCCTGATCCCCAACCTGCCCGCCGACGCGATCGTCGAGGTGCCCGGGGTGACGAGTGGTCTCGGTGTGCGCGGCCTGGGCGTGCCCGCGCTGCCCGAGCCGATCGCTGAGCTGTGCCGGCGCGAACTGGCCTACAGCTCGCTGGTGGTGGATGCCTGCTACCACGGCGACCGGGACCTGGCGCTCCAGGCGTTGCTGCTCGACCCGATGGTCAACGATATCGAGACGGCCCGGGCCATCCTGGCGGAGTTTTTGAGCGAGTTCGCCGCCTATCTGCCGCAGTTCGCCTAGCCATGCCACGACACCCGCTGCTCCCGACGATCGAGGCGCTGCTCGACCCGGCAACGCTGAGCGCTCTGGCGGGCCAGCCCGTGGCCACCGTGCGCTGCACGCCGCTGACGCCTGAGTTTGCCAAATCGGGCAGCCGGCTCGTGCGCGTGGAGGCCGACCCACCCGGCGGGCCGCGTTTTGTGCTCAAGCGGGTGGCTCCAGAGCGCGACTGGTTGATGCGCGCCACCGCCGATACCCGCTGCCGCTCGGTGACGCTCTGGAGCCATGGCCTGCTCGACCGGTTGCCGCCGCAGATTGCGCCGATGGTGCTCGCCTGCGCCCACGATGGCGCCGGCGCCGCCATTCTGATGCACGATGTCGGCCCGGCGATGCTTACCAATACGCGCTACAGCCCGCGTGCGAACCGGCTGACCATCGAGGCGATGGCCGCCATGCACGCGGCCTTTCTCGATGATCCCGCCCTCACCGACCCCGAGCTCGGGCTCTGCGGGCTTGAGCAGGTTTATACGATGTTCGCCCCGGCCACCGCCCGCCGCGAGTTGCCCGCTGGCGACGAGTTGCCGCCCCTCATCCTCGAGGGCTGGGAGCGGGTGGGCGAGCTGATCGATGCCGGGCTTGCCAGGGCGCTGCTGGCCCTCGCCGACGACCCGGCGCCCCTCTGTGCCGCGCTGCGTCGCTTCCCGCGGACCCTCATCCACGGTGACTGGCGCCACGCCAACCAGGGTCTCACCGAGGGCCCCGGCGCGCCGCCCCGCGTGATCCTGCTGGACTGGCAACTCGCCGCCGTGGGACCACCGGCGGTTGAGCTGGGGCGCTATCTGGGCGCCAACTCGGCATTGCTCCCGGCCACAAAAGAGCACGTGCTCGATGACTATCGGCGCCAGCTCGGCGCCAGGATCGGGCCGCGCCTGGAGGAGGGCTGGTGGCGGCCCCAGTTGGAACTTGCCCTGCTCGGCGGCTTTGTCCAGGACGCCTGGGCCATCGCGCTGAAGGCCACAACCTGGCGGGTCGGGGCTGATGCCCGCGACCACTGGCGGGCCGACCTGGCCTGGTGGTCGGCCCGCGCGCGTGAGGGCCTTGGCCACCTCTGAACGCGACATCCCGAGGGACGGGCGCGCCGCGCCTGTCGTCGCTCTTCCAACCCCAAGCGAGGCGCCCCTATGAGCTCAGAGCACCGGCCACCGATCGTCGCCCTGGCGTCGATCGCCCGGCCAACCTTCGATCTCCCGCTGGCCCGGGCGACGGCGGAGCAGGCGGCGGCAGCTATCGGCGCGGCTGGCCTGGCGCTCGCCGGGCCGGGGAGCGAGTTGCTGGTGGATAGCGGCGGGGCGGAACAGGCGCTGGCCGCGCTGCGCGACCAGCCCTTCGATCTGCTCGTGCTGTTGCAGGCAAGCTTCGCCGACAGCACGATCGCGGTACGTGCCGCCACCCTGGCTCAGGAGGCCGGCCTCCCGCTGCTCCTCTGGGCCGTGCCCGAGGCCCGCACCGGCGAGCGCCTCCGCCTCAATAGCCTCTGCGGGATCAATCTGGCCGGCCACGCGCTGACGGTGCGAGGCATCGCCTATGACTATCTGCTCGCCCCGCCCGATGAGCCGGCGGCCATCGCGCGGATCGCCACGCTGGCTCGGGCGGGCGCGGCCCGCCGCGCCCTGAGCGGCGCTCGCATCGGCGTTGTCGGGCAACACCCCGAGGGCTTCGAGCCCTGCGCCTACGACGCGGGCGAGCTCGCGGCGATCTTTGGAGCAGCCGTGGTGCCGATCGAGCTCGGCGCGGCCCTGGCGCGGGCCCGTGATGTGGGCGCGGCGCCCCGCGAGGCCTTCGTTGCCCGCGCCGCAGCCCACGCCCCCAACCTCACCGAGCTCGACCGCGCGGCCGTCTATGGTACGGCAGGCGTCTACGCGGCGCTGCGCGCCTATGCCGACGAGCAGCGCCTGGACGGAGTGGCGGTGCGCTGCTGGCCCGAGTACTTCACCGAGTTGGGGTGTGCCGCCTGCGGTGCGATGAGCATGCTCAACGATGAGTGTACCCCGGCGAGCTGCGAAGCCGACGTGCATGGGACCCTCACGCTGGTGCTGCTGCGGGCGCTCAGCGGCGCGCCAGCCTTCATCGCCGACCTGGTCTCCGTTGATGTGGCGAGCGACACGGCGGCGCTCTGGCACTGCGGGCTGGCGCCGCCGAGCATGGCCGATCCGGAGGCCGGTGTCCGTGGCGCGCTCCACTCGAACCGGCGGCTCCCGCTCCTCTTCGAGTTTCCGCTCCGACCCGGCAGGGTGACGCTCGCGCGGATCAGCCGGACGCGCTGGACAGCGGGGCGCGCGGGCTACCGGCTGGTGATCGGCGGCGGCGAGATGCTGCGAGCGCCCCGCAGCTTCAGCGGTACCACAGGGGTGATCCGCTTCGACCGGCCCGCCGGGGAAGTGCTCGACACGGTGATGGGGGCCGGCCTGGAGCATCACCTCTGCCTGGTCTACGGCGACTACCGCGCCGAGTTGCGTAGCCTGGCGCGCCTGGTGGGCCTGGAGTTGCTGGAGCTCTGCTGAGGCGGCGCTCCCGCGAGCTGCGGCTCGTATGCTGGAGGGGCGTCGCGCGGAGGGACGCGGCACGCTGCGTCTAAAGCATATGAGGATTCTGGAACGTGGCGCGGCAGGGAGGGCCGGAAGGACGCGACACGGCGCGTCTGAACTGGGGAGCGCCCACCGCGCCATCAGTGAGCTGATTGTTGCCGGCCAGCTCAGGCCCGGTGAGCCGGTGCGTGTCGAGCGGCTCGCGGCACGGCTCGGGCTGGCCCCGGCTCCGGTGCGCGAGGCGTTGGCGCGGCTGGTCGATGAGGGCCTGATCGTCGAGCTCCCTGGCGGCGAGGCCCGCGTCGTGGAGCTGGATGAGCGCTATGTGCGGGATGTCTTCCTGGTGCGGAGCGGGCTTGAAGGTCTCTGCGTCGAGCTGGCCACGCCCCGGATCGCGCCCGACGACCTGGCGGGCCTCGTGGCGATGCTTGAGCGCACCGGCGCCGCGCTGGCCCGAGGCGACCCGGAGGCCTACGGGCGCGCCGACGCCGCGCTGCACCGACTGGTCACTGCGGCCGCCGACAATCGCATCCTGCTGGCCGAGCTGTGCGCGCTGCAGCCCCACGTTGATCTGATCCGCACTTACACCCAGCGCGGCCAGGGCACCCATCTGCCCGCCTCGCACGGCGAGCACCTGGCGATTGTCGCCGCGCTGCAGCGGCGCGACGCGGCGGCCGCCCGGCAGTGCATGGAGCGCCACATCCGCGCCGCCGGTGAGCGAACCCTGCGCTTGCTCGCGCGAACCGCTGGCCCGGCTGCGTGGCGGAGGGCGACGCTGTGAGCGGGCGGCCTGCGGTGCTCCTCGCCGACGAGGCCCGGGCTGGCTTGCGCCAGGGCTTTGAGCAGCTGGCCGCGCTGCTCGCACTCACGCTCGGCCCTACCCAGGGCGGCGTGCTGGCCAGCCGCGAGGTGGGCCGGCCCGTGGAGGCGCTGAGCAGCGCGGCGACGATCGCGCGGCGCTTTCTGAGCCTGCCCGACCCCGCCCAGAGCGCGGGCGCCATGCTGCTGCGCAATATGGTCTGGCGCGTCCACGAGGCCGTCGGCGATGGCTGCGCCACCGCGGCGGTCCTGGCCCGCGCGCTGGTTGCCGAGGGCACGCGCTCCATGGCGGCGGGCATTCACCCGGAGGCCCTGCGGCAGGGGATCGAGGCGGGCGCTGGCGCCGCCCTGGGCGTGCTGCGGCGCCTGGCGCTGCCGGCAGCCGGCGAGGAGGTGTTGGAGGCGGTGGCCCGTGGCGTTGTGGGCGATGAGCGCCTGGCCGCCGTGCTCGCCGAGATCTTTGCGCTGCTCGGCGAGGCGGCCTTTGTCGAGATCGAGGACTACGTCGCGCCCTACCTGGAGCGGGAGTACGTGAGCGGTGGGCGCTGGCAGGCCCGCCTGGCCTCGCCCTACCTGATCACCGATGAGCCACGGCAGCGGGCCGTGCATCACGATTGCGCGCTGGCCCTGTTCGCAGGCGAGGTGACGGAGCTCGCCGAGGTGCGCCCGCTGCTTGAGCTCGTGGCCGCGCAGGGTCGCCAGCGTCTGCTCCTGGTAGCCCACCGTGTTGCGGGTGAGGCGCTGGCCGCTTTTGTGCTCAACCATCGGCAGGGCCAGCTGGCGCTCTGCGCCGCTGAGTTGAGCCGTGTTGGTGCGCAGCGAGAAGCCGACCTCGACGACCTCGCCGCCCTGTGTGGGGCCCGGGTGTATGGCCCGCTGTCGGGGCGCCTGGCAACGGTGACGGCCGCAGGGCTCGGGAGTGCGCGGCGCGTCGAAGCCGGCCCTGGCGAACTGGTCGTTATCTGCGATCAGGGCGGCCAGGCGCGCCCCGGACGCATCGCCGAGCTGCGCGCCCGGCTTCGGGCCAGCCCGCCCCCGGCGGCCGACGAGGGCCGGGAGCTCCAGGCCCGCCTGGCGCGGATGGCCGGGGCGACCGTGCGGCTCAAGCTCGGCGCCCTGCATGCCATCGAGCGGGAGCAGCTGCGCCAGCAGGCCGAGCGCGGCGTGCGAGCGGTGCGGCTCGCCCTCGCCGAGGGTGTGGTGCCCGGTGGCGGCGCTGCCTTCCTTGCGGGCGTCGATGCCGCGCTTGCCGCCCCCGTGGCCGGCGACGCGATCTACGGCGCGCGGGCGGTTGCCTCGGCCCTGCGCGCGCCGGCTCAGCAGATCATCGCCAACAGCGGGCGCCGTGATGGGCCCGCGCTGCTCGCCGAGATCGGCCGCCGCCCCCCCGGCTGGGGCTACGACGCGCTGCGCGGCCAGGTGGTGGACCTCGCCGAGGCCGGGGTGCTCGACGCGGCGGCGGTTGCGCACGCCGCCCTTCAGGCCGCCACAAGCGCCGCCGTGATGTTCCTCACCACCGATGCGGTTGTGCTCAAGCGCAACCCACAGTTGAGTTTCGAGCCATGATGCCGCACCTCATCGCCCCTGGTGGCACGGTCTACGACCTTGCTGTAGATCATGCGGGCCACTGGTGGTTGGCCACCGAGGCGGGCCTCTGGTCGGGCCGCCCCGGCCACTGGGAGCCGGTCGCCGATCTGCCGCTTCCACGGGTCGCCGCTGTGGCCCTGCTTGAGCCAGAGCGCAGCGTGAGCGCCGGGCTGCTCATTGGCGGCGCGGGGATCGCCTGGAGCCGCGATGGTGGTGCGACCTGGGTGGTGGCCCCTACCGATGGGAGCGACGCACCAGTAACCTGCCTGGCCGTTGCGCCCGCGCGCGACGGCCAGCGTACGGTGCTGGCGGGCACGAATGGTAGCGGCGTGCTCCGCTCCACCGACGGCGGGCGCAGTTGGCGGCTCAGCAGCGCCGGGCTTGAGGAGTTTGTCGTGCTGGCGCTGGCTGTGGCGCCCGTCTGGGGGCGCCGCGAAGAGGTCTTCGCCCTCACGACCGGGGGCCTCTACCGCTCACCCAACGGCGGGCGCTACTGGCAGCGTGTGCTCGACTGCTTGGACGGTCCGGTTCTGCAGGCCCTGGCCTTGAGCACCAGCTATGCCGAGGACCAGGTGGTGTACGCCGGGGGTGAGCCCACGGGCGTGTGGCGCTCGGACGACGGGGGGCGCAGCTGGCACGCGCTGGCATCCGGTCCCGGCGGTATCAACTGCCTGCTCGCCCTGGCGGGAGCCACGCCCACCCTGCTGGCCGGCACGGTTGATGGCGCGATCTGGCGGAGCGCTGATGGCGGCGCCAGCTGGACCAGGGAGGTCGCGCAGAGCGGTTCGATCCTGACCCTGGGGCAGCATGGAAATATGCTCCTCGCAGGCGCCCATGGCACCGGGCTCCTTCACTCGGCGGGCGCCGGGCGCTGGCAGGTTGAGCCGGAGCTGGCTCTGCGCGACCTGACCAGGCTCGCCCAGGGTGGCGGGGGCGACCTGCTCGCGTACGGTCCTGGTGGCGGCCTCTGGCACGAGCGTGGCGGGAGCTGGCGCCAGCTCATCCCCGGCGATCTGCACGGCCCCATCGCGTGCCTGCTCGCGCTCGGCGGCGGTGCCCTGCTGATCGGCACGCTGCGGGAGCTGCTCGCGATCGCGCCGGCCGGCGAGCCCGCCGTGCTGGGGGCGCCGGGCGATGCCGCCGTCACGGCGCTGGCGCGGCAGGGCGCCACCCTCTGGCTGGGCGACGCCGGCGGACGGATCTGGCGGCGGGAGGGGGGCGCTCAGCGCTGGGAGCTCGAGCTGGCACTAGCCGGGGCTCCCGTGGTGGTGAGCCTGGCCGCAACCGCAGGCACCGGGGCGGGGTTGCTCGCAGCCGCCTGGTTCGAGCGGGCCAGTCGCATCCAGCTCTGGCGCCGGGAGCTGCGGGGAGGCCCGTGGGGGCTCTGGCTGGAAGCCCCGAGTCCCTGGGCGCGAGTTGCGCTGAGCGCGGGTGAGCTGGTACTGGTGGGTACTGGCCCGCAGCTCTGGCACAGCACTGGGGCGGGCTGGGAAGCGCGCGAGCTGGACGGCCGGCCGGTTGTCGCTGTCTGCCGTGATCTTGCCCGTAGCACCGATCTGGCGGCCACCACCGGCGCGATCTACCGCCGCCGCGAGGGCCTGGAGTGGGAGCGGCTCCCCCTCGCCACGCCCTCGGGCGGCCTGCTCGACCTACTGGCGCTGCCCGGCGGACGCCTCGTGGGCCTCGGCCGTGGCGGCGTTCTGGTGGAATACGAACTCCTGTGAGGCGCGCACAAGGGCCGCGAACCAGGAACCGGAGCACCGTAAGCGGCAGACACGGTGGGATGGCGCTAGGACACGGCATGCCGCCAGTTACCTGTGAAACATGAGTTGCAACATCCTGTTTCAATAGTGAAACAAAACCAACTGTCTAAAAGCCGTGCAGGATCTTGACGCCACGGGGACACGCTGTTATGATGGCATCACAGCGGTGGTGATAGCATATAGACGGAAGTAGGCCGCAGCGCAATGAGGCTGTGCGGCTCCCGCTATAGGTATTCCTGCCGGTTGCTCCTACCCTGGACACACCAGTGTACACAGCTGCTCAACGGTGAGGGGCACTCCTCGCAACACTGGCCACGCCCCGTAGCACAGGCATAAGTTATTCTTTGCGCACTCTCGCGCCCGCGCTAGCGCGCCCCGGTGCCGGATGGGCCTGCCATGCCCCTGGTGCCTCGTGGGCCGTGCGCGTGCCAGGTATGCCTTGGACGCCGAGAGGAGGTGAGAGCCCCGACGACGCGTGCCACGTAAACGTCTCGCTGATGCAGCACACAACAAGGTATGGCCGTGCTCGCGCCGCGCCAGGCTGCGCGGCAGGTGGCTGCCACGCATGCGGACTGCTCCCGTCCGTGAGGTGATGGTCGCCGCCGTTCAACGGAATGAACACATCAAGGACGATGCCGGCGGGTCCAAGCTTCCGCTTCTGTGTGTTGTCAGGAGGTTACCCCTATGCCCAGCTCCTTCTTGGGCGAGCTCTTCGGCACGCTGGTTCTGATTCTCCTCGGCGATGGCGTTGTGGCCGCCGTCCTGCTGAATCGGTCGAAAGCGCAAAATTCGGGCTGGATTGTCATCACGGCCGGCTGGGCCTTCGCCGTGCTCTGCGGTGTCTTTACCGCAGCCGCCCTTGGCAGCCCGGGCGCCGACCTTAATCCGGCCGTAACGATCGCCGCGATGCTGCGCGGCGCCTACGATCCGACGACGGCGATCTTTCATATCGTCGCGCAGCTGATCGGCGCCTTCATTGGCGCGATCCTCGTCTGGCTGCACTATATGCCCCACTGGGCCGAGACGAACGACGCTGGCCTGAAGCTGGCTGTCTTCAGCACCGGTCCCGCCATCCGCAACACCGGTACAAACCTGATCAGCGAGATCATCGGCACCTTCGTGCTGGTCTTCGTGATCTTCTGCATCTTTGCGGCCAATGGCGCCACCAGCGGGAGCCCCGCCTCTGGCCTTGGCCCCTACCTGGTGGCCTGCCTCGTCTGGGGCATCGGCCTCTCGCTCGGTGGCCCCACTGGCTACGCGATCAACCCGGCCCGCGATCTTGGTCCCCGCATCGCGCACGCCATCCTGCCCATCCCCGGCAAGGGCGACTCCGACTGGGGCTATTCGTGGATCCCCGTGGTTGGCCCGCTGATCGGCGGCATCATCGCCGCGCTGCTCGCCAACGCCCTGATCCCCACTGCCTAAACCGCGCGCGCCCGGAGCCCCACGCAGGCTCCGGGCGCACCATGACAAGGTGTGCGTGAGCCCCTGGCGCAGGGGTGCTCGCACAGTGTACCAACGGAGGAGAAGCAGTGAAGAAGCTGATCAACGCTCCGGAAAACGTGGTCAAAGAGGCCCTCGCCGGGATGGCCGACGCCCACAGTGATCTCATCCGCGTCCATTATGACCCCGACTATATCGTGCGCGCCGACGCGCCCGTGCAGGGAAAGGTGGGCGTGATTTCCGGCGGCGGCTCCGGCCACGAGCCGATGCACGGCGGCTTCGTCGGTAAGGGGATGCTCGACGCAGCCTGTCCCGGCGCTGTCTTTACCTCGCCCGTGCCCGACCAGATGCTCGCCGCGACCAGGGCGGTCTCCGGGGGCAAGGGTGTGTTGCACGTGGTGAAGAACTATACCGGCGACGTGATGAACTTCGAGATGGCCGCCGAACTGGCAGCCGCCGAGGGGATCGAGGTCGCGAGCGTCGTAACCAACGACGATGTGGCCGTCAAGGATAGCCTCTACACGGCCGGGCGCCGTGGCGTGGGTGTGACGGTCCTGCTTGAGAAGATCGCTGGCGCGGCGGCCGAGGCTGGCGCCGATCTTGCCGAAGTCAAGCGGATCGCCGAGAAGGTCAATGCCCAGGGCCGCAGTATGGGCATGGCGCTCACGAGTTGCACCGTGCCCCACGCCGGGAAGCCAACTTTCGAGCTCCCCGACGATGAGATGGAGATCGGGATCGGCATCCACGGTGAGCCCGGTCGCACGCGCACGAAGCTCGCCAGCGCCACCGAGATCGCCGAGATGCTCGCTGGCCCGATCCTTGAAGATCTGCCCTTCCAGAGCGGCGATACGGTCCTCGCGTTCGTGAACGGGATGGGTGGCACGCCCCTGATCGAGCTCTACCTCATGTACAATGAGCTCCACCGCATCCTCAAGGGCAAGGGGATCACCATCGGGCGCCGCCTGGTGGGCAGCTATATCACTTCGCTGGAGATGGCCGGCTGCTCCTTTACCCTCGTCAAGCTCGACGACGAGCTGACCCGCCTCTGGGACGCCCCTGTCCACACGCCCGCCCTGCGGTGGGGTATGTAGCTGCCACCGTGCACCATGCGGCGCTCGCTACGGCGCCTGCGCCTGCGGCTCGCATGGTGCATGGAGCCTTGCCACCGGAGACGGACATGCAGATCCAAGCCGAGCACGTCATCAAGTTCGTTGAGCTCGTCGCCGCCCGGGTGAAGGAGCAGCGCGATTTCCTCACCCAGCTCGACTCGGCCATCGGCGATGCCGACCACGGGGTGAACCTCGATCGTGGCTTCACCACGGTGCTGAGTAAGCTCCCCAGCGTTGCCGATAAGGATATCGGCTCCATCCTCAAGACGATCGGCACGACGCTCGTCTCCACCGTCGGCGGTGCCTCCGGGCCGCTCTATGGCACGGCCTTCCTGCGGGCCGGTATGGCAACGGCCGATCGCTTTGAGCTCGGCCCCGATGACCTCGTCGCTGCGCTTGAGGCCGCCCTCGAGGGCATTCAGACCCGTGGTAAGTCGACTCGCGGCGAGAAGACGATGATCGACGCGATCGCTCCGGCTGTGGATGCGCTCAAGGCCGCCAGGGCCAGTGGTGATGACCTTGTGACGGCCATGCGCAAGGCGGTGGCGGCGTGTGAGGAGGGTGTCAAGGCGACGATCCCCATGCTCGCGACCAAGGGCCGCGCCTCTTACCTCGGCGAGCGCTCGATCGGCCACCAGGACCCCGGCGCCACCTCGTCGCTCCTGATGGCCCGGGCGATGCTCGAGATCGTGGAGGGGATCAGCTAGGGACAACGAACCCGCCTGAACGAGAAGTACGGACGCACTCCGCTCCGGCTTTTCAGGTATCGCTTATCCTGGACAAAGGAGTCTACCGCGATGACTAAGTATGCTGCCGCGATCGATCAGGGCACCACGAGCACCCGCTGTATGATCTTCGACCATAGCGGCCAGGTGATCTGCTTTGATCAGCGCGAACACGAGCAGATCTACCCCCGCCCCGGCTGGGTGGAGCATAACCCCGATGAGATCTGGGAGCGCACCCAGGGCGTCGTGCGCGGCGCCCTCCAGAAGGGTGGCCTCAGCGCGAGCGACCTGGTAGCCGTTGGGATTACCAATCAGCGCGAGACGACCGTCGTCTGGAACCGGAAGACAGGCCGGGCCGTGTATAACGCGATCGTCTGGCAGGATACTCGCACCGACCAGATCTGCAATGAGCTCGCCAGAGATGGTGGCCAGGATCGCTTCCGCGAGAAGGTGGGCTTGCCCCTCGCAACGTACTTCTCCGGCCCCAAGGTGCGCTGGATCCTCGATAACGTGGACGGCGCCCGCGCCGCCGCTGAGGCTGGTGATCTCGCCTTCGGCAATATCGATACCTTCCTCGTCTGGTGGCTCACCGGCGGCCCCGATGGCGGTGTACACGTGACCGACGTGACCAACGCCTCGCGCACCATGCTGATGAACCTCCAGACCCTCGATTGGGACGACGAGATCCTTAGCATCATGGGGATTCCCCGTGGCATGCTGCCGAAGATCGTGCCGAGTAGCCAGGTCTACGGCGAGGCCCGTGGCGAGTTGGCCGGGGTGCCTGTGGCGGGCATCCTCGGTGACCAGCAGGCCGCGATGGTCGGGCAGACCTGCTATAGCCCCGGCGAGGCGAAGAATACCTACGGCACCGGCTCGTTCATGCTGCTTAACACCGGCACGAAGATTGTGCCCTCCAAGAGCGGCTTGCTCACCACGCTCTGCTACAAGTTCGGCGACGAGCAGGCCGTCTATGCCCTTGAGGGCTCGATCGCGATCACCGGTGCCCTCGTGCAGTGGCTGCGCGACAATCTGGGTATGATCACGACCTCGGCCGAGGTGGAGGCCCTTGCCAACCTCGTAGAGGATAACGGCGGGATCTATTTCGTGCCCGCCTTCTCTGGCCTCTTCGCGCCCTACTGGCGCTCCGATGCTCGCGGTGCGATCGTCGGCCTCACCCGCTACGTCAATAAGGGCCATATCGCCCGCGCCGTGCTCGAGGCCACCGCCTACCAGACCCGCGAGGTTCTCGATGCGATGGAGCAGGACTCGGGCGTGAAGCTCACGGCTCTGAAGGTCGATGGCGGGATGGTCTATAACAATACGCTCATGCAGTTCCAGGCCGATATCCTCGGGGTGCCGGTGATCCGCCCCAAGGTGGCCGAGACGACGGCCCTCGGCGCCGCCTACGCCGCCGGCCTGGCTACCGGCTTCTGGAAGAATACCGACGAGATGCGCGCCAACTGGGGCGTGGACCACACCTGGGAGCCGAAGATGGATGCGGCCAGGCGCGAGGAGCTCTATAAGGGCTGGAAGAAGGCCGTTACCCGCACCTTCGACTGGGTGGAGTAGAACGGGAGACGGGAACAGGGGGCAGGGAGCTACACGAGGATCGTCTGGCGTGCTCCTTGACCCCCTCGCTCCCCGTCACGGAGCAGAGGGGCATGATGCAGACACTCGAGACCGACGTGCTGGTGGTGGGCGGTGGCGCGACCGGGGCCGGTTGCGTGCGCGATCTGGCCATGCGCGGGATCCGCGCCGTGCTTGTGGAGAAGGGCGACCTGACCCACGGTACCACCGGGCGCTACCACGGCCTGCTTCATTCCGGCGGCCGCTACGTGACCAAAGACCCCCAGTCGGCCACGGAGTGCGCCCATGAGAACGTCGTCCTGCGCCGGATCATGCCCCACTGCCTCGAAGATACCTCCGGCTTCTTTGTGATTACGCCCTGGGACGACCCGGACTACGGCGATGTCTTTGTGGCCAATTGCCGCAAGACCGGCGTGCCCGTCCAGGAGATTCCCGTGGCCGAGGCCCTGCGCCGCGAGCCCGCCCTCAACCCCCGCATCTCTCGCGTCTTCGAGGTGCCCGACGCCGCCGCCGACTCCTTCCTCGCCACCCACTCCAATGCGCTCTCGGCCCGCGAGCACGGCGCCCTGATCCTCACCTACCATAGTGTGGTCGATCTGCTCCGCGAGGGCGACCGGGTGGTCGGTGCCGTCGTGGAGGATCTGCGCAGCGGCGAGCATCGCCCCATCCGCTGCGCGTTTGTGCTCAACGCCGCTGGCGCCTGGGCTGGCAAGATTGCCGCAATGGCCGGTGTCACCGTCACCGTGATCCCCGGCAAGGGGACCATGGTGGCGATGAACCACCGTATGGTCAATACGGTCATCAACCGCTGTAAGCTCCCCGCCGACGGCGACATCCTCGTACCGATCCGTACTGTGGCCGTGATCGGCACCACCGATGTGCACGTGCCCGATCCTGATGTCTATGGCATCGAGCCCGACGAGATCCAGTTCATGCTCGATGAGGGCGAGAAGCTGGTGCCCGGCTTTCAGCACTACCGTGCCCTGCGCGCCTGGGCCGGCGTGCGCCCCCTCTATAAGGACCAGGACGTCGCCAGCGACCGCGATATCAGCCGCACCTACAAGCTGCTCGACCACGAGCAGCGCGATGGGGTCGCCGGGCTGCTCTCGATCGTCGGCGGGAAGTGGACGACCTACCGCATGATGGCCCAGGAGGCGGTGGACGAGATCGCCCGCAAGCTCGGCAATACAACGCCGTGCCGGACGCACGAGGAGTTGCTGCCGGTGCCGCCAACCGAGGCGCCGGGCCACCAGGCGAGCGCTACGCCCCGGTTGATGTTCTGGATGGGTAAGCCGCTCGCCGACGTGGAGCGCGAGCACGCCTACGGCGACCTGATCTGCGAGTGCGAGTTGGTGACGAAGGCCCGGGTGCAGGCTGCCATCGACAGCGGCGCCGCCAACCTCGACGATGTGCGCCGCGATGTGCGCATGGGGATGGGGCCTTGTCAGGGTGGCTGGTGCATCTATCGCACGGCGGCCCTGCTCTTCGAGCAGAAACAGGCCAGTGGCCTCACCAACGCCAATACCAATGCGGCGCTGCTCCACTTCCTCCAGGAGCGCTGGAAGGGCCTCACTCCGGTGCTCTGGGGCGACCAGTTGCGCCAGGCGCGGCTCGACGAGTTGATCTACGTGGGCCTCATGGGCGCGCACCGCCTGCGTGAGCATGCCGAGCAGGGTGGCGGCCTCGTGACCGACCATCCGGCCGTGGCAACTGAGTATGTGAAGGCGTGAGGAGGGCGGAGGGGATCGTCCCCGGCGCCCCTCCGCACTTGAAGCCTATGCACTACGATACGATCGTGATCGGCGCCGGCCTTGCCGGCCTGATGGCCGCCCTTGCGCGCGCCGAGCGTGGTGAGCGTGTGCTCCTGCTCGCCAAGGGCCACGGCACCACCCACTGGACGTCCGGCTGCATCGATCTGCTCGATGCCGGTGACGATCCGCTGGCTGCCATCGGCCGGCTGGCTGCCGAGCAGCCCGAGCATCCCTACGCCCTGGCTGGTACGGTGGCGCTTGAACAGGGCCTGGAGCGGCTGCGCGCCGCCTGCGAGGCCGCTGGCTACCCCCTCGCTGGCTCGCCCGGGCGCAATGTGCGGCTGCCCACGGCCCTCGGCGCCCTCCGACCGACCTGCTTGCTCCCCGCGACCATGGTCGCCGGTGAGGCCCGCCAGCTCGCCGATGGGCGCCCCACGCTGATCGCTGGCTTTCACGAGCTGCGCGACTTCTTTCCTCCACTGATCGCGGCGAACCTGCGCGACCAGGGGCTGCACGCGGAGGCCGCCTATCTCGGCCTGCCCCCCGTCGAGCGCAGCCATGAGTTCGGTCCGATGATCTTTGCCCGGCTGTTCGAACGAACTGACTTCCGCGCCGCGATCGGGGAGCAGTTGGCCACGCTCGTTCGGCGCGGCGGGTACGCCCGCGTTGGCCTACCCGCTGTGCTCGGTGTGCGTCGCGCCACCGAGGTGGTGCGCGATCTCCAGGCCCGCGCCGGGGCCCTCGTTTTCGAGATCCCGACGCTCCCCACCTCGGTTCCGGGCGTCCGGCTCTTCCAGGCGCTCCACGACGCCTTCCTGGCCGCCGGGGGCCGTGTCCAGCTCGGCTCCTTCGTGCTGCGGGGCGAGGGCGCTGCGGCGACACTTACGGTGATCATCAGTGAGGCGGCCGCGCGCGAACAGCGCCACCGTGCCTTGCGATTCGTGCTCGCCACCGGCGGTGTGGCCGGCGGCGGGCTCCGCGCCGACCATACCGGCGTGCTCCAGGAGACGGCCCTCGGCCTGCCGGTGCGCGCCCCAGGCGGCCCGAGCGAGTGGTTCGCCCCACGCTTCCTCGATGAGGCCGGCCACCCTATCTTTCGTGCCGGTATCGCGGTGGATGACCAACTGCGCCCCCTCGACGCGGCTGGCCGCGTTGCCTATCACAATGTTGCTGTCGCCGGCTCCGCCATCGCCGGCTGCGATCCGATCCGCGAAGGCTGCCTCGAAGGCGTAGCGATTGCTACTGGCTGGAAGGCGGGCCTGTTATAGGAATGCAACCGGCAAGCATGACGCGCGCCGTTTGCGGGTTGCGTTACCCATTGCCATGGACCACATTGAGCTCTCGCTGACCCAATCCCTTGATCACTGCATCAAGTGCAATATTTGCACCTCGGCCTGCCCGGTGGCCGCAGTGACGGACAAGTTCCCCGGCCCGAAGTACGTGGGGCCGCAAGCCCAGCGCTTCCGGCGCGCGGGCCAGCCGGTGCCCGACGACTCGGTGGACTATTGCTCGGGCTGCCGGGTGTGCAACCAGGTCTGCCCGACGGGCGTACGCATCGCCGAGCTTAACGCCCGCGCCCGGGCTCAGATCGTCGCCGAGCGGGGCCTGCCACTGCGCAATGCGCTCATCGCGCGCTCCGAGCTGATTGGCCGGCTCAGCTGTGGCCCCCACGCCCCGCTCGTCAACTTCGGCCTCGGCTTTAAGCCGGCCCGCTGGGCGGTCGATAAAGTCCTCGGGATCCACCAGGATGCGCCACTGCCCCGGGCGAGCCGCTCATCCTTCCGCGCCTGGTTTGCCCGCCGGAGGCGGAGCCTGGATGCGCGATCCCCAGGTACTCCGGCCCAGCCCTCACGGCAGGTGGTCTACTTCCACGGCTGCGCCACCAACTACTACGAGCCGGAGGTGGGCAAAGCTGCGGTGGCGGTGCTCGAGCGCAATGGCTTCGAGGTGATCCTCGCCGAGCAAAACTGCTGCGGTCTGCCGCTGCTCTCCAACGGCGCCTTCGCCGACGCGCGCAAGCTCCACGAGGCCAACGTGCGCAAGCTGCTGCCCTACGTACGCCGGGGTATCCCGGTGGTGGGCACCAGCACGAGCTGCACCCTCACCCTCAAGGAAGAGGCCCCCGAGTTGCTCGGCCTCAGTTCGGAAGAGGTGCATGCCGTGGCCGCTGGCACCTACGATATCTTTGAATTCCTGCGCGATCTCGCCGACCGCGATCAGCTCAATACCGAGTTTCGTCCCGTCGAGCGGCGCCTACCCTACCATCCACCTTGCCAGCTCCGCGCCCACCGGATCGGCCGCCCCGTGCTGGATATTCTGGCCCTCGTTCCCGGGCTGCGCCTCGACGAGAGCCGCAACGAGTGCTGCGGAATCGCTGGCACCTACGGGCTCAAGCGGGAGAAGTATCAGATCGGCATGGATGTAGGCGCCGGTCTCTTCGCCTTCGTCCGGGGCTCCGGCTCCGACCTCGCGCTCTGCGATAGCGAAACCTGTCGCTGGCAGATCACCCACGGCACCGGCGTGCGGAGCAAGCACCCGATCGAGATCCTTGCCGAAGCGTATGGATAACGATTATGATCGGCATCCTGATCATCTCCCACAGCGCTCAGATCGCCCGTGGTGTCAAGGAGCTTGCGGAGCAGATGGCCAAAGGCCAGGTGCCGATCGCGGTCGCTGGCGGTACGCAGGAGGGCGACCTCGGTACCTCGGCTGACCTGATCATGCGGGCCATGGAGCAACTGCGTGATGTGACTGGCGTGCTCGCGCTGGTGGATATGGGTAGCGCGGTGATGAGCGCCGAGATGGCCCTGGAGCTGGCGGGTGTGCCCTATGTGATCAGTGGCGCTCCACTGGTGGAGGGTGCCCTCGTCGCCGCCGTCGAGGCCTCCCGCCCCGGCACGACCCTCGCCGAGGTTGCTGCCGCCGCCGAGCGCGCCCTCGAGACGAAAGGCGTTCATAGCACCGTGAACGCCCCCGTCGCCCCGGCGCCGCCACCCCCGGCTGCCGCCGGTGTGGAGGCCACGCTGACGATTAGGAACAAGGTGGGCCTCCATATGCGCCCGGCGAAGGAGTTCGTGCAGGCGGCCTCCCGCTTCGGCAGCACGGTGCGAGTGCGGAACCTCGACCGCCCGGAGCGGCCCGAGGGCAATGCCAAGAGTATGATCGATGTGATGAAGCTCGGCGTCTCCGCCGGGCAGCGCATTCTGGTGCGCGCCGAGGGCGATGATGCCCAGGCCGTGGTGGATGCCCTCACGCAGCTCGTGGCCGACAACTTCGGCGAGGCCTGAGGGCGATCATATCAACGCCAACAACGCCGACCGGATGGCGGGCCATGCGGCCGTATGCGGACCCACCAGTTCGAAGTGGCCGGCGCCCTCCAGCACTTCCAGGCGCGCATCGTCGCCCGCCGCCCGTGCCCGCGCCACAATCGCGTCCAGGTAGTCAGGTGGAACGATCGTGTCGGCGGCGCCAACCAGGTGGCGCTGTGGCAACCCAAGCGGTAGCCACGCCGTGGGTGATGCATTGACATAACGTTCGGGAAGCTGCTCCGGCTCACCCCCGAGGAGCTCCTGCACCGCTGTGCCGCAGAGCCCGCGCCGCGCCGCAGCCTCGAGATCGGCCAGGGCGGCCAGGGCGAGCACCCCGCGTAGCTCCAGCGGTTCGGGCGACCAGAGCGGCGACTCGCGCGGCAGGCGTGGCCGGGCCGCCAGCCAGAGCGCCAGGTGGCCACCCGCCGAATGCCCGCCTGCCACGACGCGCCGCAGATCCAGCGGGGCATCGAGGGTGCGCAGCGCATCGGCCCCGGCAGCCACATCACGCAGCGTCACTGGCCAGCCGCCTTCACCGCCGATGCGCCGGTACTCCAGGCTCCACACCGCCACGCCCTCGGCGCGCACCGCGGCACAGAGCCGCCCGAGCGGCTCCAGCCCGTACCGGGCCCGCCAGCAGCCCCCATGGATGAGCACGAGCACCGGATGGGGGCCGTCGCCAGCGGGCAGGTAGAGCTCGCCAAACTGGTCCGGGTGCGGCCCGTAGGCCCTGCGCGCGTCCGGCGACTCTGTGGGCCAGGTGCGGTACTCGTCTGCCGTGATCATGATCGCTCCTTCCCGAGTGTCTGCTGCATCGCTTCGACAATGCGCTCCATCGGCTCCTCAGGAGCGCGTTGCGAGCAGCTCGATCGTCTCGTACTGGAAGTCGGCCGCCAGCGCGGTCAGGCGGGCTGCAAGTTCGGGCCAGCCCTGGCGCACACGCTCCAGCGCCGCCGCGACCAGCTCCGGGTCACTTTCGGCTGCCGCCCGTGCCAACTGCGCGGTGAGCGGAGCAGGCAGCACGGCGAGGTCGCCGGGATGGAGCGGCGGCGCCGGATGCTCTCTGGCTGCCGGACGCAGATCGAGCCCGAGGTGGCGGGCGATCCGCGCGATCAGCTCGCCGGGGTAGACCGGCGCGTCCAGCAGATCGTCGTAGCCAGCCCCGTGCAGGGGCGGGTGGGCATTGCCACTCTGATTGTGAGCCACTAGCAGCACCACCGTGGCGCGGCCCGCCGGGTGGTCCTTGATCTGCCGAGCCATTTCGAAGCCGCTGGCGGGAGGCAGATGGCCGTCGAGCACCACGACGTGGGGGCGCCAATCGGCCCAGATCGCCATGGCCTGGGTGCTCTCGCTGGCCTCGCGCACGTCCAGCCCGGCTTCGGTGAGCCAGGCAGCCTGGAGCCGCCGGCGCTCCCACTGGTCATCGGCGACAAGCACACGGTAGCGCCGGCCGCTGGTCACCAGCGAGATAGCCGCAGGCGTTGGGTTCGGTGGCCCGGGCTCCGCCGCCAGGTCCACCAGCACCTCGCACGTAAAGACCGAGCCGACCCCGGGCTGGCTCACCACATTAATGTCGCCACCCATCAGGCGGGCGATCTGGCGGCTGAGCGCCAGACCCAGGCCGCTGCCCTCGCGCGCGCTGCGGCCCGTGGACGTCTGACTGAAGGGCTGGAAGAGCAGCGCCATGTCGGCGGGTGTGATGCCTTCCCCTGTGTCTTCGACGGCGATCGCCAGGCGGATGGAGCCGGCAACCGGTTCTGCCCCGGCGCGTACCACCACGCCGCCCGTATGGGTGAACTTGATCGCATTACCGATGAGATTCAGCAGCACCTGCCGCAGCCGGCCCTCGTCGCCTACCACGTAGCGGGGCACATTCGGGTCGATCCGGATCTCGATCGTTAGCTGCCGGGCCGCAGCCTTCAGCCCAAAGAGCTCCCCCACATCCCGCAGGAGTTGGCGGAGATCGAAGGGGGCGGGGTTGATCTGCAGCCGGCCGGCCTCGATCCGGGAGAGTTCGAGCACGTCGTTGATCAAGGCGAGTAGATGCTCGCCGCTGCGCCCGATGATCTGCGCCAGCTCGCGGTGATTGGGGGCCAGCCCGGCATCGCGGCCGAGCAGTTGGGCAAAGCCGATCACCGCGTTGAGCGGAGTGCGAAGCTCATGGCTCACATTGGCGAGGAAGATACTCTTGGCGGCGGAGGCGGCCTCGGCAGCGGCGCGGGCCGCCTGGGCCTCGGCGGCGCGGCGGGCCAGGGCCTCATTTGCCGCCCGCAAATCGGCCGTACGCGCGGCCACCTGCTGTTCGAGCTCCGCTTTGGCCCGCAGCGTCTGGCCGTAGAGGCGCGCGTTCTCCATGGCTGTCGCGGCCTGGGCCGCCAGCAGGCTCACCAGCTCCAGGTCGCCACTGGTGAAGGGCCCGAAGATCGCCCGCACATCGGCGTAGAGCACACCCACCAGGCGCGCCCCGCTGATCAGGGGCACAACGATCGCCGTGCGCGCCCCGAGAACCTGATCATCATCCTGCTCTATGGGGAGCTCGCGCAGCAGGGCCCGGCGCCTGCGGCTCGCCTCGGCGAGTAGGGGCTGCACGCTCGCCCGCAGCTGCGCCTGCGCGACCGGCGTCAGGCCACGTCCAAGCAGCACCTCGGGCTCACCGCCGGTGCCGGTTTGCAGCACGATGCGCTCGGCGCCCGTCAACTCGACGACCTCGTCCAGGAACATCTCACCCAGCGCCCGGGCGTCATGGAGCTCGTTCATGCGGGCCGTGACAGCGAGCATGCGTGTGAGCTGGTCTTGCAGGCTCGCCTGCCCATCGGCCGAAAGCTCCAGGAACGGGCCACCCTGCTGGGCCAAGGCCGTGACGATTCCCCGGTTCACTGCGACGCGGCCCAGATAGCTGCGCCGCAGGCCGCAGTCACTCAGAGTGGCGATCCCCTGGAGCAGCGCCTTGCGCGCCTGTTCCAGTGTAGCTGCCCGCTCGGCGGCGTCGCCTGCCACCGTAAGCACAACCCAGTGCCACCACCAGACCTCCGCAGCCAGGAACTCGGTGCTGGCATGCCCGGCGGAAAGCAGCGCCACGGCCTCCCCGCTGATCGCCAGCGCGGGGCCGTGCTCGCCAGAGAGATGGTGCACCGCGGCCCGCAGCGCCAGGGCCGTGGCTCGCTCACCCAGAGCGCCCAGCGCCTGAAATGTATCGGCGGCGATATCGAGCAACCGGGCCGCCGCGCTCAGCCGGCCCTCGGCGAGATCAACCCGCGCCGTGCCCACGAGGCAGACGGCCGCCGTAAAGCGGTTCCCAGCCGAGCTAGCAAGGGTGTAGCCCTCGTGGAGCGCGGCCCTGGCCGGCCCGCTCTGCTCCAGGCCCAGCAGGGCGCGCCCGAGCGTCTCCAGCGTGGTGGCGATCAGCTCCAGCGCGCCGATCGCCCGGGCGAGGCGCACGGCCCTGGTGGCATAAGCACGGGCCTGATTATAGAGGCCCAGGCCGGCGTAGACAATGCCGAGGTTGTTGGCCAGGGTGATCTCGATCTCCCGGTCGCCCAGAGCTTCCACAATCACCAGGCCCTGGCGATAGACCGAGCGGGCCAGGGCCAGGTCGGAGGTGGCAATGCCGATCGCGTTGAGCGCCTGAGCCTCGGCGGCCCGGTCGCCGATCTGCCGGCAGAGCTCCAGAGAGGCGTTGAGGTAATGCATGGCCTCGCCTGTCCGGCCCGTGTTCGCCGTTACCAGGCCGAGCAGCCGCATGGCCCGTGCCTCACCCCGCTGGTAGCCGAGCTCTCGGCAGACCGCCAGGGCATTGCGGGCGTGTTCGGCGCCCAGGTTGTAGTCGCTCAGGCTATAGGCCGTATCGATCAGCGTCAGCAGGCTCTCCGCCTCAACCTGGCGCGCACCGATCGCCCGGGCCTGGGCGAGGATCCGCTCGGCGAGCTGCCGGCCACGCTCGGCATCACCGCCGAGCACGAAGAGCGCCGCGCGCCGCACCTCGACCGAGAGCCGTCGTGCCCTGTCGCCGAGTGCGTCGGCGAGTTCGGCCAGGAGCTCGACCTCGGCCAGCTCAGCTCGGTAATCGCCGGCACTGTGCAAACATTCGGCCCGGGCGAGCCGGAGCTCGTAGGCCAGTTCCTCGGCGCCACTCGCTGGGAGCAGCTTGATCGCCTCCTGGTAGCCAAAGGCGGCCACCGGCATGTCGCCGGCGGCCCGGGCCGCCTCGGCCTCGCGGCAGAGGTCGTGGAGCAGGGTGTGGGTAGAGTGCTCCATCACGCGGCTGTGTCCAGTGCGAGCCGGCCCCAGTTCATCACCCGGTTGCGCCCCGCGCGTTTGGCGGCGTAGAGCGCCTCATCGGCACGGGCGAGCAGGAGCTCCAGGCTCTCGCGCAGCTCAGCGCCCTGCAACGCGGCGACGCCGATACTGACCGTGATGGCGATCGGGTTGGCCCCCCCGCCGAGCGGGCTGCGCCCTACCGCCTCACGGAGCCGCTCCGCTGCCTGCTGAGCCTGAGCCGGGCCGGTGTCGGGGAGGAGCACCACCAGTTCCTCGCCGCCGTAGCGGGCCGCAACGTCAGCGCTACGCAAGTTCGCCGCGAACAGTTGCGCCACTGCCTGCAACACCTGGTCGCCCACCTGGTGCCCGTGGTTGTCGTTCACCGCTTTGAAGTGGTCCAGGTCCACCATCAGCAGCCCGAGGGGGCTACCCGTGCGCCTGGCCCGCTCCAGTTCGCGCCCGGCGAGCTCGAAGAAGTGGCGGCGGTTGTACAGCCCCGTAAGAGCATCGGTGCACGCCATCTGGCGTAGCTCTTCCAGCAGCCGCATGTTGGCAGCCTCGGCCTGGCGCCGGGCCTCGATCTCGGCGTGCAGGCGGGCATTTGTCCGCTCGAGCTCGCCCAGGCGCTCGGCGAGTGCCTCGTTGGCCACCTGGAGCTGCAAGTGCAGCTCGCGCAGCGCCAGGTGGGTGTGAACACGGGCGAGCACTTCGTTCGGGTTGAGCGGCTTGGTGACATAATCAACCGCGCCGGCCGCGAAGGCGTGAACCTTGACATCGGTTGCGTCCAGCGCGCTGATGAAGATCACCGGCACCGCCTGAGTGGCCGGGTCCTGCTTGAGCTGTGCGCACACCACGAAGCCATCCAGATCAGGGAGGCGCACGTCGAGTAGGATGAGGTTCGGCAGGGCTTGCCGGGCGACGGCGAGTGCGCGCTCTCCCCGCGTGACGGCGCGAACCCGGTAGCCGACCCCTTGCAGGACTTCGGTGAGCAGCCGCAGATTCGCGGGCGTGTCGTCTACGATCAGGATGTCGCCGCGAGCACCGGGGCCCACCGGTTCGTCCATGATGCGTTCCTCAATGGCTTCCGTTTCAGCGCGCTATCCGGGCCGATTCGTCAGTGTGCTTGCCATTATATCAATTGCACGTGAAGATGCCGCATGCGGCGTCGCCTCACAACGCACCCGAATATCTTGCGCGACAATCAGCACTCCAACATCTACAATCTAGGGTGGTATTATACCTACCGGTTGTACGATAGCGCATCGTAGCCTCTTTCCTACGGGCGCCCATCGGCAAGCGTCCAGTGTAGCCGGCGCAGCCATTCGTCCCAGGCAGGCTGGCCGGCGGCGCGGGCGAGCAGGCCGGCGGCCTGGCCAAGCGCAAGCGCCTGAAGTGTCTCGGGGTCGAGGCCGAGGGCCGTGGCATGCTCCGGGCCATACCCTGCTAGCAGGGCCTCCCAACCAGCCGGCGACACGCCCCGGAAGCGTAAGGTCCACCCGGCCCACGCCAGGTCGAGCCGGGGGTCGCCCCAGCCAGCCAGTTCCCAGTCCAGGAGCACGAGCCCACCCGCGCTCCAGAGGACGTTGTGCAGGCCGGCGTCGCCGTGGATGAGCCGTGGCCGGGCAGGGTTCCAGGCGGGGTGGGTGAGGGCCTCGGCGAGCGGCCCGCGTAGTTCGCCAGGTAGCGGCAGGTCGTTCAGCCGGGCCGCGAGGCGTGCCGCCCGTGTGGCCACCAGGAGTCCGGTGGCCTCGGGCTCCGGCGGCGGGGCCAGCGCCCGGCGGTGCAGGCGGGCCAGGGTACGCCCCAGGGCCGTAAGCGGCGCCATGAGCGCCTCCTGGGGGCCGCCATAGAGCCGCACCCCTGGCAGACCCCGGCGCTGCCGTAGCACCAGCACCGTCCACCCTTCGTCCTCGACTGTGGCGAGGAGTCGCGGCACCGCCAGGCGACGCCGCAGCAGCGCCAGAACGTGTGCCTCGCGCCGCAGATCGGCGCGCTTCTCAGGGCGCTCAGCGGCTTTGACAACCAGCGGCACGCCGCCGATACGCGCGGTGACCGTCAGATTCGAGAAGCCGCCCTGCGCCGGTGCCAGCGCCGTCAGCGGGTGGCCGGGGAAGGCCGTGGCGAGCAGCGCCTTCACCGGTTGAGGGAGCAGCGACGGTTCCCGGTCGGAGTTGCGCGAATCGGGCGCGGCCGCGCGTCTATTGGAAGGGGCGCAGCGCGCAGCGCCGGGCGCGACAATGTATTGAGGTTCCATGGAGTGGCCATGTCCGCAAGCGCTGATGGTACAATAACGCAGTTTACACCGGACGCCAATGGGTGCCTGCCCATGCTAGAGCATATCGACCTCGACGTGCGCCTCTCCAGGCGTGACTATCAGCAGTGCATGCCCGAGCTCCAGGCCAGACTCTATGATATGGAGCAGGCAGTGCTCGAGGCGCGCGTGCCGGTGCTCGTGATCTTCGAGGGCTGGGCCGGCACAGCCAAAGCGCGCATGATCGGTGTGCTCACCCGCCGGCTGGACCCACGGGGCCTGCGTGTGCACTCGATCACGCCCCCGCGTACCTACGAGCAGCAGTATCCCTGGCTCTACCGCTTCTGGCTGAAGATCCCGAGCTACGGCCAGATAGCGCTCTTCGACCGCTCATGGTACCGCGAGATGCTCGCCGAGCGCACCCGTGGCGGTGATGCGCTGCGCTGGCGCGCCCGCTGCGAGGACGTGGTCGGCTTTGAGCACCTGCTCGCCGACGATGGCGCCGTGGTGCTCAAGTTCTGGCTCCATATCTCCGCCAAAGAGCAGGCCCGGCGCTTCAAGCGGCTGCTGAAGGATAAGCTCACCGCCTATCAGGTGACGGACGAAGACCGCTGGCAGCACCGCCACTACCACAGCTATGCTGCGGTGGTGGAAGATCTAATCGCCCGTACCGGTACCCCCGCCGCCCCCTGGCACGTCGTCCCCGCGACGGATAAGTACTACGCCCGGGTGGCTGTGACGAAGACCATCCTTGCCGCGCTGGAGGCTCGCCTCGGGCGGAGCACTGTCGCCCTGGACGCGGCGGCGCAGTCGGCGGGGCCCGATGTGGCGGGCGCCGCTTTTCGCCGGCGTGGTGTGAACGGGCTGCCGCCCGCGTCCGCAGCCCCCGCCGAGCCTGCTGTCGGCGCGCCGCGTATCTTGCGGGGGGTGGATCTCAGCCAGCAGCTGGACGAGAAGAGCTACAGCCGCTCACTGAAGCGCCTGCAGGCCCAACTGCACCTGCTCGGTCTGGCGCTCTACCGTCAGCAGCGCCCGGCCGTGCTCGTCTTCGAGGGCTGGGATGCAGCCGGAAAAGGTGGGGCCATCCAGCGCCTTACCGCCGAGATTGACCCGCGCAGTTACACCGTCCACGCGATCGCCGCGCCCGCCGGCGACGATAAGCTGCGTCACTACCTCTATCGCTTCTGGCGCCGCCTGCCGCCCCGGGGCCAGATCGCAATCTTCGACCGCTCCTGGTATGGCCGGGTGCTCGTTGAGCGGGTCGAGGGCTTCGCTCGCCCCGACGAGTGGGCCCGCGCCTACGCCGAGATCAACGAGTTTGAGCGCCAACTGGCCGATTTCGGCACGATCATCTGTAAGTTCTGGCTGCACATTAGCCCCCAGGAGCAGCTGCGTCGCTTTGAGGAGCGCCAGAATGTGCCCTACAAGGCCTGGAAGCTTACCGACGAAGACTGGCGCAATCGCGAGAAGTGGCCGCGCTACGAGGAAGCCGCCGACGAGATGTTGCTGCACACCTCCACCCCCGCTGCTCCCTGGACGATTGTCGAGGCCGAGGATAAGCGCTTCGGCCGGATCAAGGTGCTCCATACCGTGGCTCAGCGCCTGGAGGCGGAGCTCGGCAAGGTCGATCTGTAGATGATCGAACTGTTAGTTTGCGCTCCCCTCCCTGTTGTGACGCCGTAACAAGGGGATGGTACAGTGCGCCGGTGATCGGCACCGGCGCGCTGTGGTTGGCCCACGCCCCCAGCGCCCATCATAGACGCGAGGAGGCGATGGCCAAGCGCATTCTGGTGGTCGACGATAGCCCGATGAACCTCAAGGCCGTCTCGGTGGCCCTGGAGGCCGCCGGCTATGAGGTGCTCCTCGCGCGCGATGGCCGTGAGGGCCTCGAGCGAGCCGAGACAACCCTCCCCGACCTGATCATCCTCGATGTGCAGATGCCGGAGATCAATGGCTACGAGGTCTGCCGGCGCCTGCGGCGCTCGCCCACCTTCCTCTCCAAGCCGATCCTGATGCTCACGGCCAATAGCGCGCTCCATGAGCGGGTGCAGGGCCTCGAGGCCGGCGCCGACGACTACATGAGCAAGCCATTCGAGGCCGAGGAGCTGCAGGCCCGCGTTAAGGCGTTGCTGCGCCGGGCCGGCCTGGTAGCGCCCGCCGCTGCGGAGCAGGCGAACGGGAAGGTGCTCGCGCTCTTCTCGCTGCGTGGTGGGGTTGGCACCTCCACCCTCGCCGTGAACATGGCCGCGGGCCTGGCCCAGCTCTGGGGGTCGACCGTGCTTGTTGACATGGTCTTCACCGGGGGGCATAGCGCCCTGATGCTCAACCTGCCCATGCGCACGACGTGGGGCGATCTCGCCCCCAAGGCGAGCGAGGAGATCGACTCGACCGTGCTGGAGAGCGTCCTGCTCACCCACCCCTCCGGGCTGCGCGTGCTGCCCTCGGCCTCGCGCCCCGAGGCGAATGAGCCGATCACCGCCGAGTTGGTGGCCAGCGTGGTGGGTGTGCTGCGCTCACGCTACCGCTACGTCGTGCTTGATATGCCCCATAACTTCAGTGAGACGACCCTTGCCGCCCTCGACGCCGCCGACCAGATCCTGCTGCTGCTGGCGCCCGAGATTGGCTCGGTGGTGGCCGCCAACTGCGCCCTCGATGTCTTTACACAGCTGGGCTACCCGAGTGGCAAGGTGGCGCTTGTGCTCAATGCCCCCTTCGAGCGTGGCGGGCTGGCGCGCAAAGATATTGAGACGACCCTGCGCCGCCCGATCGTCTCCGCCATTCCCTACGCCGGTGATCTCTTCGTCCAGGCGCTGAACCGGGGCGCTCCACCGGTGATCGAGCTGCCAGGAAAGCCCCTCGGTGCCCTGCTGGAGGATCTGGCCTACAGCTATAGCGCCGAGGAGGATACCCGCCGCCCCGTGGAGCGCCCCAACGCCGCCCTCCAGCGCGTCCACCAGCGCATGCAGATGCGACGCCGCGCCCGGGCCTGATCCATCCCACCTTGCCCCAGGAGTATCCGTGAATCACCCTGCCCTGCCGCAGTTCTCGCGCGCGCCCGGCGCGATTGGCCGGCGTGGCGCCCGCGAGCTACGCCGGCGCCTGCGCGAGAGTGAACGTCGCTACGCCGCTCTGGTGGCCCGGATGGAGCGTCAGGCCGAGGCGGCCAACCGGCTTAACGCAGTGCGCGGAGCGATCGGGCGCGAGCACGACGTCGGCGGAATCTGCCGGGTCCTGGTGCGGGTCGGCGTAGATCTCTTCGGGTACGCGCTCTGCGCCGTCTACCTGCGTGAGGATGGCGAGCTGGCGCTCCAGGCGATTGCGGGTGGCGAGCTCCCGGCCCGCGCACCCGGTGGCCCGATCGACCAGGTGGCCGCGAGCGGCGAGCCGGTGCTCCTGACCGACTCCAGTGTCTGGCCCGATGCCGTCCGTCTGCGCCCTCGGGCTGCGGCAGCCGTGCCGCTGCTCGTCGGCGGCCAGACAGCCGGCGTGATCTACGTGGAGCAGGCGCCCGCCGGATCACTGCATGCCGACGAGGTAGAGCTCCTGCTTGGCCTGAGCGACCTGGCCGCCAAGGCGATTGATCGCACCCGCCTGCGGGGCGATCAGCAACGACTTGTGCGCGAGACGCTGCTGCTCAACCGCCTGCTCAGTGCAATCGCTGGCGCTAGCGATGTGCAGCAGGCCCTTCAGCAGATCTGCGCCGAGCTCGCCGCGCACTTCAAGGTGCCGCAGGCGCTCTGCGCTTTGCTCACCGAGGACCACAGCGCCCAGACGGTCGTGGCCGAGCACCGCGAGCCCGGAAGCCCTTCGGTGCTGAGTTCGATCATGCCGGTGCGGGGGAACCTGCTCACCCAGGATCTGCTGGCCCGCCGGCAACCGGTAGCGATCTCCAACATCCGCCTCGGCCCCCGTCGCGGGGCCGGGCTTGTCTCGTTGCTTGTGGTGCCGGTGCTCATCCACGACACCGTGATCGGTACGCTCGGGCTCTCCTCGGCCGCCTCCCATACCTTCACCGCCGACGATATCGAACTGGCCCAGCGGGCTGCTACGACGATCGGCCAGGCGCTCACCAATCTGCGCCTGAAGGAGGCCGCCGAAGCCGCATCGCGGGCCCGCTCGGAGTTTCTGGCCAATATGAGCCACGAGATCCGGACGCCGCTCAATGGCGTGATCGGTATGACCGGCCTGCTGCTCGGGACGTCCCTCAGCGAGCGCCAGCGCGAGTATGTTGAGACGATCCGCAGCAGCGGTGAGACCCTGCTGGTTGTGCTCAATGATATCCTCGACTTCTCCAAAATCGAGTCGGGACGCCTGGAGCTCGACCGCCGGCCCTTCGATCTCCAGGAGTGTGTGGAGTCGGCCCTGGGCATCGTGGTGCCCGCTGCGCGTAGCCGGGGGCTGGACCTGGCCGCCCTGGTGGAGCCCGGGGTGCCCGTGCGCGTCATTGGCGATGATATCCGCCTGCGGCAGATCCTCGTCAACCTGCTGAGCAATGCTGTGAAGTTCACCGAGGAGGGCGGGGTGACGCTGGTCGTGCGCCCCGCTGAGCCGGCTGGTACGGGTGATGGTTGGGCTGAGGGTCCGGATGGCCTGCCGATTCTGGCGGGCCATCCAGCGGAGATCGTCATCGAGGTGCGCGATACGGGGATCGGCATTGCCCCCGAGCACCTCGGGCGGCTCTTCCAGGCTTTTGTACAGGCCGATGCGAGCACCACCCGCCGCTACGGCGGCACGGGCCTGGGGCTGGCGATCTGCAAGCGGCTCACCGAGTTGATGGGCGGCACGATCGAGGTGGAGAGCGCGCCGGGTCAGGGGAGCAACTTTCGGGTGCGCATCCCGATCGAGCCACTTGACGACGGGCCTACCCCGGGCTTCGAGCCCGACCTGGCGGCCCGGCGCGTGCTGATCGCCGAGACCAATCCGGTGACCCGCGCGATGGTGGTGGGCGCCGCTGAGCAGTGGGGAATGAGCGTCTACGCCGCCGCCGACGCGGACGAGGCGCGCGCCGTCCTGGACGACGTGGGCGATACGGGCGGCTTCGATCTGGCACTGCTTGACTGGCGCCTCGCCGAGGCGCTCAGGGGCCAGCGTGAACTCCAGGGAACGCCACTGGTGCTGCTGGCGCCCGTCGGTGAGCCCGATAGCCCGCTCCCGGGCTTTGCCGCCGTGGTACCTCGGCCCCTCCGGCGTGGCCCCCTGCGCCGGGCGCTGCTCGCGGCGGTGGGCGCGCCCGAGGAGCCTGCCGAGCCCTCCAGCGACACCGTGGAGCTTCCCGCGCCCGCACCGCACACACTGCGGATCTTGCTCGCCGAGGACAACGCGGTGAACCAGCGGGTGGCCCAGCGCACGCTCGAAAAGCTTGGCTACCAGGCCGACCTGGCGGCCAACGGCCTGGAGGTGCTGGCGGCCCTGGCCGCCCGGGAGTACGATATCGTCCTGATGGACGTGCAGATGCCCGAGCTGGACGGGCTGGAGACGACCCGGCGGATTATCGCCGAGTGGGGGGCGCGGCGGCCACGGATCATCGCCATGACGGCCAATGCCATGCAGGGCGACCGCGAGCGCGCCTCGCGGCCGGCATGGACGACTATATCAGCAAGCCCGTGCGAGCCGATGAACTGGCCGCCGCGCTGGAGCGGTGCGCGCATGCTCCGACCACGCCGGAGCCATCCGGTTCTTCCGCGCTGATCGACCCTGACGCGCTCCGACGGTTGCAGGACAGCCTTGGCGGCGGCCAGCCGGCCGTGGTGCGCGAATTGATTGAGCTGTTCCTTGCCGAGGCCCCGGCGCTCCTCGATGAGCTGGGCGCGGCAACCATGGGTGGTGACGCCGCAAGGGTGGAGCGCGCGGCCCACACGCTCAAGTCGAACGCCCGGCTCGTGGGGGCCAGCGCGCTTGCGGCGGCCTGCCAGGAACTGGAGTGGGCGGCCCGCCAGGGCGATCTGAGCGAGGCGCCGGCGCACCACGACGCGCTCACGGCACTCTACGACGAGACGGCGGTGCTGCTACGGGAGTTCGCGGGCAGGCTGCTTGGCGCGGCAATCAGCGTGTAGCTGTGGCCCGGGTGAGATGAGCCGCCAACCGGCGCGCTGGTGGTTGGCCACGGCGATGGCGTGGGAGGGCAGGGCGCCCACCGGCCTGATGTGAGGGCAGCTTCGAGGGCTGTCCTGATGCCTCGCTCGGGCGCCAGCGTTCGATCGGGCGCGATCAGCGTGGCGGATTAGAAGCTCCGGGCGGCCAGCGTGCGCCGGATCTGGTCGAGGTGGGCTTCACCGTGCGCAGCGTACACCCGCAAGATGTGGGCGAGGGTCATCGGGCCGTTTTCGGGGTGGTAACCGGAGCGTTCCCAGGCCGACTCAGGCAGCGCCTCCCAGAAGCGCACCCAGCGGGCGTGCAGACCGCGCAGGATCGCCAGCGAGACGCCAACCTCGGCATCACGGCCGTCCGGCAGGCTGGCCCAGGCGTCCTGGTCATAGGGTTTGAGCGTCGGGCGCTCCTCGGTAAGGATCAGCTTGCAGCGGATATAGCTCGTGGCATGCGAGTCGACCAGATGGTGAACGTTCTGGGCCACGGTCCACTCACCGGCCAGATAGGGTGTCGTGAGCTCCTCGGGGCCGAGGGGCGCCACCAGGGCCTCGAGCTGGCCGGGCAGAGCGGCGATGGCAGCGATCCAGCGGGCGCGGGCGTTGATGGACATCGCGTGAACTCCTAGGCCCGCCCTGGTGCCACGGCGACCTGCTCCTCAGCGGCGCGGGGCTTGAGGGCCAGGCAGAGCGGCAGCATGGCGAGCATCACGGCGGCGGCCACCAGGTACGCGGCGGCGAGGCCGGGCATCCCACCGCCACGGGCATCGGCTACGGCGCCGAGCGCGGCAACCACCAGCAGGTTCCCCACGCTAATGCCGATGTTGACGAGCCCCTGGGCAGCGCCGCGCTGGCCCGGCTCTACCTCGTTGAGCACGATCGCCCGGAGGGTGCCGCCGACCACGACCCCGACCCCGAAGCCGACGAGGATGCTGGCCGGGAGGAAGATCAGCAGGCCACTGGCACTAAGCGCCAGGAGCGCGGCGCCGGCCGCGAGCACGGTGAAGCCGCAGCTCAGCACCAGGCGCGAGCCGAGCTGGTTCAGCAGACGGCCGGCGAGCACCGAGGCGCCCGACGAGGCGAGCACGAGGGGGATGAGTAACAGCCCGGCCTGTTCGGGGGCCACGCCGAGGGCCGCCTCGGCCACCGAGGCGATAAAGATCACGCTGCCCATGCCGAAGCCGGCGCCCACGCAGAGGATGTAGGTGAGCCGCAGCTGGCGCGTGGCGAAGAGGCTCAGTGGCACCACGGGCCGCTCGGCGCGCCGCTCGACCACCAGGAACAGCGGCAGGCAGAGTGCCGCCACAGCGAGCAGTGCGGGCCACACCGCGCGGCCGAGGGCGCTATCGAGCACGCGGTTGATGCCCAGCGTGAGGGTTGTGAGCATGACGGCAAGCAACAGCACACCCGGCAGATCGAGCGGGGCGAGCGGGCCAGTAACCTGAGCGGAGGGAAGGTTGCGCGCACCGAGCCAGAGCACCACTGCGGCCACCGGCAGGTTGATCAGGAAGATCCACTGCCAGCTCAGCACGAGCAGGATCAGCGAGGCGAGCAGCGGGCCGAGCAAGAAGGCCATGCCGAAGGTCGCGCCGATCAGGCCGAGGGCCTTACCGCGCTCTGCTGGCGGGAAGAAATCGCCCACAACCGCGCTGGCCGTAGGTGTCACCCCGCCGGCGCTAAACCCCTGGATCGCCCGGCCCACCAGGAGCCACCCGAAGCCTGGCGCGAGGGCGATCAACAGTGAGCCGAGGCCGAACCCGGCCACGCAGAGCAGATAGACTGGCCGACGGCCGTAGCGGTCGCTCAGGCTTGCCATCAGCGCCGTGCTGCTGAGCGAGGCCAGGCTGAAGACGATCGTCACCATCCCGACCAGGCTGTTGTCCACCCCGAAGGCCTGGCGCAGCGCGGGAACGGCGGGCGCGATCACGGCGGCGTCGAGGGCGGCCATGAACACGCCGATGAAGAGAACGGAGAGGATGCGGCGCCGGGACGCGGCATCGTCCGGGCCACGGCCAGACTGGATCATCGAAGCCTCCATCGCAAGCGAGCGGGCCCATTATACCACCGCTGATGGCGGTGCCCCATGGCTTGTCCAGCCTCCCGTCGCGGAACGGGCGGGGCATCTCCAACACCTGTGGTATGATTGGGGAAGGAGGGGCGCAGCATGCTGCGCCCGTGCGTTTGGGCCAGCCGCAGCCGTGTCACCGCCACCGGAGGCGCGCATTGCCTGTTCCCGAGGACCGTGATGAGCAACCCATCCCCCCCGCAGCGGCCGGCCGAGATGGCCAGGGCCTACGAGCATCAGAAGGTTGAGCAGCGCCTCTATGCCTGGTGGGAGCGCTCAGGCTTCTTTGCCCCGCGCGATGACGCCCCGCTACCACCGTTCGTGATCGCCATCCCGCCGCCCAACGTCACGGGCGAGCTGCACCTCGGCCACGCTATGTTCGTGACGATCGAGGATCTGATGATCCGCTGGCGGCGCATGCAGGGCTACCGCACGCTCTGGGTGCCCGGCACGGACCACGCGGGTATCGCGACCCAGAGCCAGGTGGAGCGGCTGCTGCGCAGTGAGGGCACCAGCCGCCAGGAGGTGGGCCGCGAGGAGTTCCTGCGCCGCACCTGGGAGTGGAAGGCGAAGTACGGCGGCGAGATCCAGAACCAGTTACGCCGCCTCGGCGCCAGCTGCGACTGGTCGCGCGAGCGCTTCACCCTCGATGAGGGGCTCTCCCGCGCCGTCCACACGGCTTTCAAGCGCCTCTATGACGACGGCCTGATCTATCGGGGCCTCTACCTCGTCAACTGGTCGCCCGCTCTCGGCACCGCCGTGAGCGATCTGGAGGTGGAGTACGAGACCCGCAACGTCGCGATCTATTATGTGCGCTACCCGGTAGTGGGGGCGGCAGGGGTCGGCGACACTGCGCGGCCCTTTGGCCACGCCTGGGGCAGCGGCCGGTGGGCTGAAGGGGTGACGGAGTGGATCACGGTGGCGACCACCCGTCCCGAGACGATTCTGGGCGATACGGCGGTGGCGGTGGCCCCCGGCGACGAGCGCTTCGCCGCCCTGGTGGGTCGCCAGGCAGTATTGCCGGCCATCGGTCGCGCGATTCCGATCATCGCCGATGAGTATGTTGACCCGGCGTTCGGCTCCGGCGCCGTGAAGATCACCCCCGCCCACGACAAGAATGACTACGAGGTGGGCAAGCGCCACGGTCTGCCGCTGATCAATATTCTCAACAAGGACGCCACGCTGAATGCCGAGGGCGGCCCGTATGCCGGCATGGACCGCTTTGAGGCGCGCAAGGCCATCCTCGCCGACCTCGAGCGCGAGGGGCTGCTGGTGAAGAGTGAGCCCCACACCATGAGCGTGGGGATCAGCCAGCGCGGCGGCGAGGTGATCGAGCCGCTGCTCTCCGAGCAGTGGTTCGTGCGTACGCGGCCCCTGGCCGACATGGCCCTGGCCGCCGTGCGCGAGGGCCGCACCCGGATCATCCCCGAGCGCTTCGAGAAGGTCTACTTTCACTGGCTCGAGCACATCGAAGACTGGTGCATCTCCCGGCAACTCTGGTGGGGGCACCGCATCCCCGTCTGGTATCTGCCCGATGGCAGCTTCGTGGTGCCCGGCCCCGACGAAGAGCCGCCCGCCGATGCCATCCAGGACCCCGATGTGCTCGATACCTGGTTCAGCTCCGGCCTCTGGCCCTTCTCGACCCTCGGCTGGCCCGATCAGACGGAGGACCTGGCGACCTACTACCCGACCAGTGTGATGGAGACGGGCTACGATATCCTCTTCTTCTGGGTGGCGCGCATGATGATAATGGGCTGCTACCTCACCGGCGAGCCGCCCTTCCACACCGTCTACCTTCACGGCCTGGTGCGCGATGAGCACGGCCGCAAGATGTCCAAGAGCTATGGCAATGTGGTGAACCCGCTGGAGGTGATGGAGGCCCAGGGTACCGATGCGCTGCGCTTCACCCTGGCGACCAGCGGAACGCCCGGGCAGGACCTGAACCTGAACCCGCAGCGGATCGAGGCGGCGCGGAACTTCGCGAATAAGCTCTGGAACATCACCCGCTTCGTGCTCGGGAAGCTCGACGACGAGCGCCCCTCGGCCTTTGATCTCGCCCCGGCGGCGTTGAGCCTGGCCGACCGCTGGATCCTCTCGCGCTACAGCCGTCTGGTGGCTGAGGTGGGCCGCCTGATGGAGGGCTACAACTTCGGCGAGGCTGGCCGGCAGATCCAGGAGTTCCTCTGGGGCGATTTTGCCGACTGGTACGTTGAGGCGGCCAAGGTGCAGCTCGAGCAGGAGGGCGAGTCCCGGCAGGCTAGCCGGGCGGTGCTCTACACCGTGCTCGAAGGCAGCCTGCGCCTGCTCCATCCCTTCATGCCCTACGTGACGGAGGAGCTCTGGCAGTATCTCACCGGCGATGGCCAGACGGTGAGCCATTACCCCGAGGCGCCGCGCACGATTATGCTGGCGGCCTACCCCGGGGAGGAGGCGCGCGCGGTGGACGAGGCCGCCGAGCGTGACTGGGAGCTCACCCGCGAGTTGATCGTGGCCATCCGCAATGCTCGCAGCGAGTACAAGGTCGAGGCGGCGAAGTGGGTGACGGCCACGATTGCGGGCGGCCCGAAGACGGCCATGCTGCGGGCGCAAGCCCTGTTGATCGCCCGGCTCGGTCGCGTGCGGGCCGACGAGCTCGTGATCGTTGAGGCGCTGACGGAGAAGCCTCGCCAGGCGGCCGCGATCGTGATCGGTGAGGTGGAGTGCTATCTGCCGCTCGCTGGCATGATCGATCTGGAGGCCGAGCGGGCCCGCGTGGCGAAGGAGCTCGAGATCGCCGAGGCCGACGTGGCTCGCCGCGAGGCCAAACTCGCCAACGAGAGCTTCGTTGCCCGGGCGCCCGCGAGCGTGGTGCAGCGTGAGCGGGAGGGCCTGGAGACGGCCCGCGCCACCGTGGAGCGACTACGCGCGCGCCTGGCCGAACTCTGAGCCTGGCAGGTCACCAGGGTGATGTCGCGGGGTTGCGATCCCTCAGCGCGGCTTCGCTGAGGCGTCTTGACCTCGCACGCTCTGGCGCCGGGGCTACGTACCCTGGTTGCGTAGTTCTCCCGATGCTCGTCGCCGCCGCTCCTGCTACACTGGCGCCAGATACGTGCGAGGGCCAGTAACCAGGGAGCAGCGGCGATGAACGTTCACATGAACCCCGGCGGGTATGAGCATCAGGCGTTGCGGCACGCGGACCTGATGGCTGAGGGCGAGCTTGAGCGGCAACTGCGGGCGGCTCGGGCTAGCCAGCCGAGCTCCGTCGTCAGGGTTCGCACCGCTGTTGGCCGCTGGCTGATCAGCCTCGGCGAGCGGCTGGCGCGCTCCAGCGCGGCGACGGTTCGGGCCTAGGGGCGGAGCGGCTCAGCGGGCACGCAGCGCAACGAGTGTGATATCGTCGGCCTGGGGGGCAGCACCCTGATGGGCGGCGAGGGTGGCGAGCAGTTCGTCGCAGAGGGCTTCGGCGCTGCTGGCGTGGCTGCCGTAGGCGAGTTCGCGCAAGCGCTCGTGGCCGAGCAGCGCGTGATCCACACCCCGGGACTCGGTCACGCCATCGCTGAAGAGCAGGAGCGTCGCGCCGGGGGGGAGCGTGAGCGTGGCGCTCTCCAGGATGGGCTCCGGGAAGAGGCCCACGGGAATGGCGCGGCCGCTGGGCACGGGGATGGGGGTGCCATCGGCGGCCCAGGCGAGCGGGTATTCGTGGCCGGCGCGCACGTAGCTGAAGGTGCGGGCCACCGGGTCGAGCACGCCGTAGATCACCGTCACGAAGAGCCCATCGGCGCCCCGGCTGCCGAGATGGCGGTTGAGGGCGCGGAGGGCCTGTTCGGGGCTGGCGCTGCGGCCAGCCTCGGCGCGCAGTAAGCTCGATGTGAGGGCCATGTAGAGGGCGGCCGGCACGCCCTTCCCGCACACATCGCCGACGACAACGCCCAGCCGGCCGCCGCCGAGCTCGAAGAGATCGTAGAAATCGCCGCCTACCTCCTGGGCGGGGATCATGCGTGCCCCGAGCGTATAGCCAGGCAGATTGGGCAGGCGCTGGGGGAGCATGCGCTGCTGGATGTCGCGGGCGAGACGCAACTCGCGGCGGAGGGTCTCCTGGGCGATAATCTGGGCCTGGGCTTGCTGCAACTCGGCGTAGGCGCGGGCGAGGCGCTCGTTCTTCTCGTGCAGGTCACGGATAGTATGGTCGTGGGCGTCGCGCAGACGGCGGCTCTGCACCCGGAGCATCTGGTGGGCGAGAGCGGGCCTGCTGGCCATGAGCGCCTCGAAGTCGTCGCGGGTAAGCTCGAGCAGGCGGGTAGGGGCGGCGGTACGAGCACTGGCGGTGCGTCGACCGTCACCGGTGAGCAGGCTCATCTCGCCGATAAACTCGCCCTGGCCGCGCACGTTTACGAGGCGCTCGTCGGGGGTACCGAGCGACTTGATAATCGCGATCGAACCCTCAAGAATAACGAACAGGCGGTCGCCGGCATCTCCCTCGATAAAGAGCAAGGTGCCGACGGGATAGGTGAGCAGCCGCATCGATGCGGCGAGCCGGTGGATCTCGTCGAGCGGCAACTCGGCAAAGAGCGGCACCTGGCGGAGCAGGGCTTCAAGCTGCTCAGAAGGAAGCAATAGCTTTGTCGTAGTCACGGTGGATTTCGAGGAACATATCGTAGCCGGCGACCTTCAGCGCCTCGAGTGCGTGGGCGGAGGGCTTCAACAGCTTGAGGTGGGGTGAGGTGAAGGTACCGGCGCTGATCCCCGCGTGGACGGCCGCATCGCTCTCTTCGGGGGCGCTGGTGCGCAGCAGGGTGTAGATGTAGTGCAGCGCCCGCAGGCCATAGGTGGCGATGTACGGCACTTCGCTGAGATCGAGCAGAATATTGCGGGCGCCAGCATCGTAGGCGGCTCGGGCCTGTTGCTCAAGCTCAACGTTGGACGTAATCGGCCCGCGGATACGGAAGACGGTGACGGGAACGCGGCCCTGGGCCTGGGCGACGAAGATGTCCACGGCTCCCTCCTAGCGCGTAAACGAGGCCAGCGCGGCCTCCCGGTCGCTGAAGACCTGAAAGTAACGGTCCATGCCCGTCACCGCGAGCATCTGGGCGATGCGCGGCTGGGGCCGCAACAGTTTCAGGTAGGGCTGGGGCTCATCGGCGAGCGCATGCTCAACGGCCCGCAGCGCCGACCAGCCGGCATTCGGGTCGGGGGTAGGCTCGCCGCGTAGCAGGAGCGTCAGGCTGTGGAGGGCGACGAGGCCGGAGCTGCCCATAAACGTGAGCTCCTCGAGGTCGAGGAGGACGTGGCGGGTGCCGGCGGCAACCAGTTCGTGGCCCCTGGCGATGACCTGCTCGTAGTTGCTGGCGTCCAGCTTGCCTCGGATGGCGAGCACCGTTACCGGGGTGGCCCCGGGCACCTCTTCAACCGTCAGCTCCATCACGTTCCTCCCCGGGCGAACTGCCGAGCAGTCCGCGCTTGACCAGCGTCAGCTCGTTGCCGCCGCCATCGCGTGGGCGGTAACGCAGCTCATCGGTGAAATGGCGCGCCAGGTGGATGCCCATCCCGCCGGGGGGCCGTAGTTCGAGCGGGAGATCAGTGCGCGGCGCTGGCACCCGGGTCGGGTCGAAGCGTGGGGCGCGATCGCCCAGGCGCACTAGCAGGTCGGCGCCGAGCGGGGCGATGAGCAGATCGATCGGCCCGGGACGACCGCCGTAGCCATGCACCACGATGTTGGTGACCAACTCGTTCACGGCGACGAGCATGTCGGTGGCGCGCTCCGGGTCGGCGCCGAGCTCGATTGCGGCCCGCTCGACGAAGCCCCGCACATCGTCGAGCCCGTGCAGGTCGGTTGTGATCGAGAGGGTCCGCGCGTGCGTGCTCATCGTCCTCTTCTGGTGGTCCACCGGGATGCCCCAACTATACCACACCGAAGGAGTAGGGGACAGGTGACTGGGGAAGCCAGATGCCAGTCATCGAACAGAACGAAGATAGTCGTATGGACGCCCGTCTGCGCGGGCGTGCCATCAACGCCCGGGTGTCGTTCCCGCCTCTGGAGGCCCGCCCGCGCGGGCGTGACATCAACGCCCGGGCGTCGTTCCCACCTCTGGAGGCCCGCCCGCGCGGGCGTGACATCAACGCCCGGGTGTCGTTCCCGCGAAAGCGGGAACCCAGCCCCCCCGCGTGCGCGTGGGCAAGCCCTGCCCCCGCCCCCAGCGCGAGAGCGGGGGAACGTAGTTCATCAGGATACGGCAAACCGCCGTTCGAAGACCGGTTCTGCCCGCCCCGGAACGCGCAGGGGAGCGGGGAAGCGGCGCCAGGCTTGCCGGGGCACCGGAGCACGCCGGGGCGCTGACCGCCATCGTGGGAGGGAGACCGGCGATCTTAAAGGCGGTGCATAAGCTCTGCCGTGGCGCGGAGGGCCTGTTCGCGGTCGGGGCCGAGGGGTGGCCCGATGTTGATCTGAGTAACGCCGCGGGCGGCCAGCCAGCGCAGCCGTTCGAGCATGGCCTCCGGGTCGCCGTAGATCGCCAGGCGAAACATGGGCGGGGTGAGCAGGCTCATCGCGCGATCCATGGCGCCAGCTTGCCAGGCGGCGCGCACCTCGGCAAAGTCGTCGGGGTGCAGGCCGATCGGGGCAAGGGTCTCGGCGCGCAGCGAAGGGCCGTAGTAGGCCACCAGGTAGCGCAGGGCATCTTCGGCTGCGCGGCGGGTAGGCGCCACCGACCACCAGACACAGGCGGCCAGGTCGAAGCTTGCGAGATCGCGGCCCACCCGGGCGGCGCCGGCCTGCACGCGCTCGCGCACGTGCTCGATGGTCTCCGGGGGAAAGAGGATCGGCAGGCCACCATCGGCTAGCTCGCCCATTAATTCGAGCACGCGGGGGCCCTGGCCGCCGATGTAGATCGGCACGGGCTGTGGTGGTGGCGTGAAGCGCAGGCGCGCGCCGGGGTGCCAGCTGTCGAACACCTCGCCGGGTGGGCCGGCCTCATCGCCCCGCAGGAGGCGGCGCAGCAGACCGACGGCCTCGGCCAGGCCGGCAACCGGTCGGCGCTGGCGCGCGCCGATCCACTCGAGGTAGGGCGGATCGCCGGGGCCGATACCGAGCACGAAGCGGCCCGCGCTGAACTCCTGCAGGCTGGCGGTGCGCATGGCCAGCTCGGCGGGGCTGGCGCTGAAGGGGTTGGCGATGCAGGTGCCGACACGGACGCGGCTGGTGGCGGCGGCCACGGCGGTAAGCGCGACCCAGGCGTCACGCTTCATGAGATCCTGGCAGTACCAGACATCGTCGAAGCCAAGTGCCTCGGCCAGTTGAGCCCAGCGCACCACCTCGCGGATGGTGCCGGATTCGCTATTGAAGCGGATGCCGAAACGCATGCGATCTACGCCTGATTGCCCGAGAGCGAATCCCACGGGATGGGGCTGACATCATCGTGGCGGAGGGTACGGGTGCCAATCCGGTCGAGGCGCATCACGAGTCGGCATGCCGGGTCGGGGCACGTGACGCGGGTATCGGTCTCGATCCAGTCGGCGGGGTGGTTGCGGCGCTGCCTGGCGGGGAGGAGCGGGATGGCGGCCTGGAGGGCGTAGAGGCAGAACGACTGGCCTTCGGGCAGCGCGAGCTTCCCCCCGCGCAAGAAGACGGTATCGCCCACGGCCATGTTGCAGGTGCAGTGGCCCTCGATTGCCTCGACTACTACGGCGAGGTCGTAGAGCTCGAAGGTGTCGTTGTCCATCGGCTGGCCCGTGGGAACGCGGCGACTGCACCCATGGCGAGCGCAGCCTACAGCGGGCGGTCGCCCTTCAGGAAGCGGACGGCGGCCTCGGCGACAAGGGCGGCGCCGATCGGGAGGCAGCGTTCATCGATATCGAAGTAGGGCGTATGGTGCCCACGGTGAACGCCGTCGTCGAGCATGGCGCCCAGGCCGATCATGGCGCCGGGGGCCTCGCGGCACATATAGGCGAAGTCCTCGCCGGCCATGCCCTGTTTATCGCGCTGGATCGCGTCCGGGCCAAGGAGCTCCTGAGCGATGCCGTCCATCCAGCCGGCGACGCGCTCATCGTTCCAGCCGGCGGGATAGCCCCGATCGAGCCGCAGGCGGTAATCGCCGCCGAGGGCGCGGGCGACGGCGAGGGCCTGCTCGAGCTCGGTGTGGATCTGGGCGCGCACCTCCTCGCTGAAGCTACGGATGGTGCCGTTGAGATAGACCTCGCTGGGGATCACGTTGGGGGCGTTGCCGGCGTGCAGCGCGCCCACGCTCACGACGCCGGGGGCCATCGGGTGGAGCCGGCGAGCGCGGATGCCGTGGAGCGCGGTGAGCACCGGGATGGCCATGAAGGTCGGGTCGGTGGCGGTGTGGGGGTACGCGCCGTGGCCGCCGGTCCCGGTGATCCAGGCATGAAAGGTATCGACGGCGGCGGAAACGTAGCCTGAGCGCACGGCTACAGTGCCAACGGGGGCGAGCGAGTCGACGTGGAGCGCGATCACCGCGTCCACACCCCGCAGGGCGCCATCGGCGATCATCGCGGTGGCGCCACTGGTGCCATCCTCCTCCCAGCGCTCCTCCGATGGCTGGAAGAGGAAGCGTACACGACCGCGCAAGCCCTCGGCGGCGAAGCGCTCGCGCAGCAGGTGGGCGGCGCCGAGCAGCATGGCGGTGTGGGCATCATGGCCGCAGGCGTGCATCACGCTCGGGTTCGTGGAGCGGTAGGGTGCGTCGTTGGCCTCCTCGATGGGGAGCGCGTCCATATCGGCGCGAATGGCGATAGTGGGGCCATCCTCGTCGCCGAGCTCGCCGACCACGCCGGTGCGGCCGACGCCGGTTTGCACGCGGATGCCCCCGATCTCCTGCAGGGTGTCGGCCACGAGCGCGGCGGTGCGGCGCTCTTCGAATCCGAGCTCAGGATGGGCGTGAATGTCGCGCCGCAGGCGAATGAGCTCATCTTGCAGCGCACGGGCGCGTTCAAGCATGGGTTGGCCTCGCTGGTCGGGGATAGGTTCTGGGCGCTGGCAATGATACCACGCTTCGCGCCGGATTTCGCGGCTCCGGCGCGCGTCTCACCGCTACGGTGCACGGTTCGCCCATCCCCCCCGCACAGGGGGCGCTGGGTTCCCGCTTCCGCGGGAACGACACCTCATCGATGGCCCTGCACCCCTGGACTCACGCCTACGAGGGGCCGCCCCACACCTCTACGTGGTGGCCGTCGCGCTCGCCTGCCCAGAGCAGGCAGGTGCAGGCGCGCCGCAGGAGGTTTTTCCAGATCTGGGCATTGGTGAAGAGTTCCTCGTCGGCGTTGAAGACGCTGAAGACCGAGCGCGAGGCCACGAGGATCAATTTCTCTTTGGCCCGGCTGAGGGCCACGTTCAGGCGGCGTGGGTCGAGCAGGAACTCGCCCGAGCTCCGCAGGTAGTCGTGGTCGCTCTCAGTCGCGCTCACCAGGATCACTCGCCGTTCGCCGCCCTGGAAGCGCTCCACGGTATCGATGGCTGAGCCGAGCAGCGCGCCTGTGGCCGGATCGCGCGGGGCCAGGTGCGGCAGGGCCGCCTGCAGCGCGGCCCGCTGGGCCCGGTGAGGGACCACGACGCCCAGTCCCGAGCGGTGGTCGAGCGCGTGGCCTGCCGGGTCGGCCAGGGCAGTGAGCAGGGCGGTGGCCAGCCGCTGCTCGAAGGGGTTCGTGGTCTGGCTTGCGGCCTCGTCGTGCACGACGACCACCAGGGGGTAGGCGGGGTCCAGCGCCCGCGCCACGAAAGCATCGGGGTGGGGGCGGGCATCGAGCAGGGCGGTGCGGCGAGAGTAGTAGGGGATGCCGTCCTGGGCGTAGATCTCCTGGCGCAGGAAGTCGGCCATGGCGCTGTGGAGGCGGAAACTCTCGGCGAAGCGGACGATCGGCGGCGCGGGGGTACGGCGCATCAAGCTGACGAAGAGCGACTCGTAGGCGCGGTACTCCTGGAAGGTGCGGCGCCGCTCGTCACCCCAGCCGTGGGCGATGATGGGCGGCATCTGGCGGTGGTCACCCACGACGATCAGTTGCCCGTCCTCGCGGAGCGGCAGCGCGGCCATCATCGCCTCTGGCAGGCTCATCTGCGAGGCCTCGTCGAGCACCAGGCAATCGCAAAAGCCGTGCCCGAAGATACTGCCCGCGTCCTTGAGCATGCCGTAGATCGCGCCCGGGGTGGCGCCGACGAAGCACTGGGGCGCGGCCTGCACCGTCGCGACCTCGGCGGGTCCTCGGGGGAGCACGGTCACACCGGCTGGCACGCTGTCGCTCGGGCGCGCGCGGTAGAGCGGGGTGTCGAGCAGGCCGGGGTGGAAGTAGGTGGCGGCGATCAGCGGGTGCTGGCGTGCTAGCTCGCTGAGCATGGTTCGCACCCGTACCAGTTGCTCCAGTAGCACGGTGGTGGCCGCGTGGGTTTTGCAACAGAGGATCGCACGGAAGCCCTGACCAGCCTCCAGGGCGCCCTGGAGCCGGGCGAGCAGGGCGAATGCGGTCGTGTAGCTTTTGCCGGTGCCAGGAGGCCCCTGCACCAGCAGGGTCGGCGTAGCGCCGTAGCCCTCGATAAAGGCCCGCTGATTGGCGTCGAAGCTGTGCGGCGCGCCGGCTGATCGCAGGGCCTCCAGGCCGGCCACGAAGCGCGCTTGCCCCGCCAGGGCCGCAGGCGGCCAGCACACCTGCTCCCCGAGCGGGTTAGCCAGGCGCGCGTAGAGCGTGTTGGCCCGCCCATCTCGGAGCCCGAGCACTACCTCTTTGCAGAAGTAGCCATACCAGTCGTTCGGCTCCGGTTCGAGGGTATAGCGCTCACCATCGGCCAGGGGCTGCACGAAAGCCGAGGCGGTAGGGAAGATGTAGCCGTGGGACCACTCCCCACCACGGGCTTCCTCGAGGATCAGCTCCAGCGTGCCGCTCGCGGCGTCGATGGAGACCAGCCGCGCGCGCCGCCCGTAGAGCAACTGTTTGGCCGTCGGAGTGAGCGGGCGGCGTTGCTCGGGGGGCAAGCGCTCGTCGAAGCTCCAGCGGGGGGCGATCACCAGGCGGTCGTCGGGCTGGAGCCCGGTGAGGGCGAGGGCGGTCGGCAGGTCGCACGCCACGTCGCGCAGGTCGATCCGCAGCCGATACGGTACGGGCAGGGGCAGCGGGTCGGTGGCGGCCTTCTGGGCCGAGGTGCGGCGAAACTGCTTCCCCGGGTTCCGGGCCTGATGCTCGGCCCGGAGTTGCTCCACGGCAGCCCGGCGGCGCTCATTCTCGCGCAGGGCCTCCAGCAGCTGGAGCGGCTGGTCGGCCTCGTGGTAGCTCACGATCAGCGATTCGCCCGCCAGCACACGGCGCTCGGGCGGCGCCAGGCGGGCCTGCTTCCAGGCGCCCAGCTTTGCGTGGTGCTCCAGGGTCAGGAACTCGTCGAGCGCGTCGGCGAGGCTGCGGGCCTTGCCGCTGAAGCGCGCAATCACGCCGAGGTCAAAGGCGGTCTTGGCGGTGTCGCGGTTGCCCGCAAAGTCGTGGGTAATATGCTCCAGGGCCTCCAGGCGCCGCGCGTGGAAGGCGCGGAGGAGCGCGGGGGTAGCGCCGCGAAAGTCGGCGAACTCGTCCGGCTCGCTGGCTGGTACAGGGAGTTCGCCCCAGGCGGCGTAGGCATACTCCAGGGGGATCTGGCTGCTAAAGCGGGCGCGGCGGGTGTACCAGGTGCCCTCATCGTCGTCGAGCCGGGCCTGCTCATCGAAGAGCCGGGCCCGAAAGATCGCCCGGAAATCGGCGGGGGCGCTCCAGTCGAAGCGCAGGTAGCGCGCCACGGCCTGGAGCGATTGGCAGAGCATGGGGTAGTTCTTCAGTTCGCGGATCTCCTGGTCGAGAAAGGTGACCAGCGGCGAATCCAGGGCCGCGATCTGGGTCATGAAGTCGTAGAGCGGAGTGGCAGCGGCGATCGCGCCGAAGTGGCGGGCGAGGGCGTCGAGCAGGATGCGCTGCTCATAGCTGTTGGAGAAGATCAGGTGGATCGGCGCGAGCGGGCGCCCGTCGGCGGCCGGGGCGGCGACCTCGGCGATCGCCTGGAGCGTGGCGTCAATCCAGGCGACCAGCAGCTCGCGCTCGTCGGCCGGCTCGCGAGGCGGTCCATCGGCCAGGTGGACCACGGTGCGGCGGCGACCGGGGCGCTCCTCACCGGCCTCGCACCCCACCACGAGCGACCCGACCAGGTAGAGACGATCGTGCAGATAGTCATGCTGGGCGTCCAGGTAGACGCGCACAAGGTTCGGGTGCAGCGCGGCGTCGCTGGCGGGCAGGGTGCCGCGCCCCTTGCTGGGGATAAAGGGAATAGCGCGCCCCGGATCGCCGCGCCAGGCCCGGTAGCGCTTCGCGCGGTGGATAAGCTCATCGAGTCGGGGACCGATCCGTGGGATCGCGGCGAGGCGGCGCACCGTCGCCTCGGTAGCGGGCGTGGGCGCCAGGTCAGTCGTGTCGGGGGAGGAGAACTGCTTGAGCCCGGCCAGGTGCGCGGTGGTCGTCACCCCGGCCCGGCGCAGCGCATTCTTTTCGTGGTCGGTGATGTGCGGCAGCAGGGAGAGGTCGTCGTGCTCGGCGCTCCACTTGAGGCAGAACTCGTTGTAGAGGCAGCCATCGCACTTGTAGCTCAGGTGGAAGGGCAGTTCCACGAACGGCGCCTCGGCGATCCGGGCGGCGGTGGAGCGGGGCGAAGTAACGAGGCTGGCCACCTCGGCACGATAGTTCTCCGGTGTTGGCACGAACTCGAGCAGGGCGCCGGTGACGCCGAAGAGCGCCAGGGCGGCGGCGCGTTGCTCCTCCTGGAGGCGACGTTCCTCAGGCGAGGCCGGGAGCGTACCCTCGGCCGGCCCGCGATAGAGGATGGCAGTGCGGAAGCTGGCCGACACATCGGCGTCGGCACAGAGTGCGGCGAGCATCTCGTGGTAGAAGGCCACCTGGAGCCGATGCTCAACCCGAGCACTCGTCGAGCTCTTCATATCGGCGATCAGGACGTGTAGTGCGCCATCGGGATCACGCTCGAGACGCAGCAGGTCCACATCACCACGGATCTGCCACTGGCCGACAAGCACCTGGAGGCGCGGCTGAAAGAGGAAGAGCAGGCCGCCAGGCGGCAGCGCGCGGGCCAGATCGACGACAACCGCATTATGGTAGGCGACGGCGAAGCGCGGGTCGTGGGCGGCTGCCTCGTTGCAGTGGATGGCCCCGCCAGGCGGAGCGTGGGCGCGGATCCGAGCCTCGACGGCATCTTCGAAGCTGGCGCCAGCGCGGGTGAGGATGGGCGGGATGGCCTGGGCCGCGACGCCGTAGCGCGTGAGGAGATCACGGCCGTAGGCGCGCTCGTGGAGGCGCAAACGCAAATAGCGGGCGCACTGATCCAGGCGGATGTACTGGGAGATGTCGGTGGGAGAGATCCGGCGCGGGCCGGGAGGATCACCGGCGCCGAGCGGGGGCAGGGTAGCGTCGTTCATGGGGTGAGCCCTGGGCGAGGCTGAGATGGTCGTGGCCAGCAGCGGTATTGTAGCAAACGCAGGAACCGCGTGGGCCGATGGGTGCAGCGTGCCACGCCGTCTCGCCCTCGCTGGCGGCTCGTCGCCACCGCTGTGCCGCTGAGCACGCCTACGCTCGCCGTGCGTCCGGGGCCTTGAACTTGCCGCCGGACGGGCGCCAATAGGGTACAATTGCGCGAAGCCGAGCCTGGCGGAGCGAGGAGGTGCCCTGTGATCGTCCTTGTTGTGCACTACAAGAGCAAGCCCGGTCGCGGCGACGAGGTGGCCGCCGCGCTCCGGCGCATGGCGCCCCTCGTGGCGGCCAATGAGCCGGGTTGCCTGCACTACCACTGCTGCCGCGCCACCGATGACCCCGACCGATTCCTGCTCTACGAACACTACCGCGACGAGGCCGCCCTCGCCGCCCATCGCGAGACGCCTCACTTCAAGGCGATCATCGAGGGCGAGGTGGTGCCTCTGCTCGACGAGCGCGTGCGTACCACCTACGCCCACGTAGCAGGTTAGGCCGACAGAAAGCCGCGTCACGGGAATCGTCACCCTGAGCGCGGGCCTTGCCCCTGTGGGCGCTCTGGTCGCCAGGGTCGGCGCCGACGAGATCAGCCTACGGGCCATGACGATCGTCTTCGCTGGCATTGCGCTGCTCATCGCGATTGTCGTTGCCTGGGCCTCACCCACCCTGCGGACTACCGGCGCAGCGCGGCCGCTGCGTCGTAGGATGCGCTGACCGATCAACAGGGGAGAGGTTTCAGGCCCGGCTCGTCGAGAGCCCGCAGGGAGAAAAGATATGCGTCGCGAGGCGACAATCAATCACACGGCGCTCAACCTGTTTCATACGGCCATTCTGGTTGGGGGCATGCTGCTCGTGCTTGGGGGCTCTGGCTACGCGCTGGCCGGGCCGGGCGGCCTGCTCGGGGCGCTGGTGCTTGTCGTGCTCACGCTCGCGCTTGCGCCACGGATTTCGCCACGAGCCCTGCTGCGAATGTACGGCGCGGTACCGCTCACGGCGGCTGCGGCACCGGCGCTCGACGGGCTGCTGCGCGAGCTGGCGCGCCGGGCCAACCTGCCCCGCGCGCCGCAGCTCTACTATGTGCCCAGCCAGCTCACCAACGCCTTCGCGGTCGGTTCCCGGAGCGACGCGGCGATCGGCGTTACCGACGGGCTACTGCGGCGCCTGAACCTGCGCGAGCTGGCAGGAGTGCTAGCTCACGAAGTAGCCCATGTGCGCCACAACGATCTCTGGCTCTTGAACTTCGCCGACGTGCTCAGCCGGGTCACGAGCCTGCTGGCCAACGTCGGCCAGATCCTGCTGCTGATCAACCTGCCGCTCATCCTGCTCGGCGAGGCGACGATCTCCTGGCTCGCGATCGGCCTGCTGATCCTGGCCCCTGTGGTCAATGGACTGCTACAGCTGGCCATCTCGCGCACCCGCGAGTACGACGCAGACCGTGGCGCGGTGGAGCTCACGGGCGATCCGGCCGGGCTCGCGAGCGCGCTCCTCAAGCTCGAGCGCTACACTGCCGCGTTGCTCCGGCAGGTGATTGTACCGGGGCACGGCGTGCCCCAGCCGTCCGTGCTGCGCACACACCCGCCCACCCGGGAGCGCATCCTGCGCCTGGAGCAGATGGCGGAGGCCCAGGGACAGGGCTTCCTCCCCGATCCGGAGGCACTGCCGGAACTCCCGCCCCATTTCGGGCCCCTCGTGCGCCGCCCCCGCTACCGTGTGATGGGGGTCTGGTATTGAGGCGCGGAGACCATGCCCTATGCACGGCGTGGGCGGACGGCATGGGGCCGGGGCGCGATCGTGGCGTAGTCGGAACACCGCACGCCGCGTCCCGGTCCCCTGTTCCCTTCTCCATCGTTAGTCCCTATCCGCGAGCGAACATGTGTGCTATTATATGCCCACGTCTCGCGGAAAAGGAGAACCCATGCCGACACATGCAGGTCCGAAACCGGCCGGAACGCCCACCTGGGTCGATCTGATGGCGCCCGACATCGAGGCCGCGCGAAGCTTCTACCAGAACCTCTTCGGATGGGAGTACGAGATCGGGGGCCCGGAGTACGGTGGCTACTCGAACGCACGGATGGGGGCGCACCTGGTGGCCGGGATCGGAGGCGCGCCGCCAGGCGCGCCGCCAATGCCGGCGGCATGGGGCGTGTATTTCGCTTCCCACGACCTCGCGGCCGACGTGGCCCGCGCAGTGGGCCTCGGCGCGACGGTGCTCACGCCCCCGATGCAGATCGACTCCTACGGCGGCATGGCGATCTGTGCGGACCCGCTGGGGGCGCCGTTCGGCTTCTGGCAGGCCGGTGATCACACAGGCGCGCAGCTAACGGACGAGCCGGGCGCGGCGGCCTGGTACGAGCTCTACGCGCCGAATGCCGAGCAGGCCCGCGACTTTTACGCCGCCCTGCTCGGCGCGACGGCGGAGCGGATGCCCGGCGAGTTTACGTACTACGTCCTCAAGCATGGTGACGAACAGCTCTGCGGGATCACGCAGCGTGATCCGTCCGACGGGGCGCTGCCCGCCCAGTGGCTCACTTATTTCGCCGTGACGAACGCTGACGACGCGGTGGCAACGGTGAAGCGACTCGGCGGCACGGTGGACGGGCCGATCGAGGATTCGCCCTTCGGGCGCTTTGTTGGCGTGGCAGACCCGAGCGGGGCGCCTTTCAAGATCATTGAGGCGCCTGCGGATTAGCCTGGTGCTCCCCCGCCCATGAGGTGACGCGCAGGTGGTGGGC
>SFCB01000018.1 GCA_004367505.1 Chloroflexi bacterium OHK40
CAGGTTGGCTTGGGTGGTACCTCCAGTCTACCGAACAGTGGCGTCTCTTGTGTTGTTCACGTGCTAGCGGCGGGCTACCCCACCGCGTAAGTCCTGTCACCTCAGGCAAGCCGGCGAGCTTACAGGCGGCCTGCATACGCTCGAAGGCCAGCGAGTCGATCTTCGGGTCCAGACTGTAATGTACTGGCCGGCCAATCACCATGGCGGTCACCGGCGCGCCCAGAGAGGTCTCGATCCGCTCCAGGATGAGGCGCAAGACGATCGCGATCAGCTCCTCAAGGGTGTAGTAGGTGCCGAAGACATTCGTGCGGGTGAAGCTCTTATCGCGTAGCCCGGTCTTCAGCGACTGAAAGAGCCGGCCCGGAGCGTTGGCATCCACCTGCACATAGAGTGCCTGCTGGACGGTCCCGAACTCCGCGAAGGTCACCTCCGCATCGCCGATATAGCGCCACTCGTACTCGATCTCGCGGCCGACATTGCCCTCGGTAAAGCGGTTGATCGCCTCACGCCCGATGTAGGCCGCTCCCTCGCGGGTCATAAACAGGGTCGAGCGCATGATCGTCGGGCTGGTGTTCACCGGGTCGAGCGGGAGCAGCGTGAGCCGCTCGCCGTCGTAGACGCCCGCGCTCGAGTTGGTAGTGCCGAAGTCGAGCCCTACGCGCATCCCATCCTCCTCAGCCAACACAAAAGAGCCGGGGGGCCTGCGTGCCCCCGGCCTCTGGCGGCCGGCCATCGTCATGCAGCAGAGCATACCGGAGCCATGGGGGCCTGTCAATCCGACGAGAGGCCGAGGATGTGACGAATCGTCCTGTACCCCTGCGTGCCGTAGCGCTAGAGCATGCGGCGCGGGGCCCGCGCAGCGCGCCTGCGCGGGCTCCTGCGGGTGATGCCTACCCCCGCGCAAGCGGGGGCGGGCTGGGTTGGCAGAACGGTACGGCACATTCAGAATGCCGCCCCGCCTTGACACGCCGTGATATCATGCCACGTGGGCGCCGCACGCCCGTTCGCTCGCCGTGGAGCCTCCTGCATCGGGGCTACGCGGCGTTGTTATATGCTGGCGCGGTGGCCTGGCGGCCACGCGCTTGCAGAATCGACCTGGAGCATGCTGCATGTCTGTGATCTGGCCCGGAAAACCCTCCCCCCTGGGCGCAACCTGGGACGGGCAGGGAGTCAATTTCGCACTGTTCTCCGCTCACGCCACCCGCGTGGAGCTTTGCCTCTTCGATGGTCCCGACGCCACCCGCGAGTCGGTTCGCCTCACCCTCCCGGAGCGGAGTGAAGATATCTGGCACGGCTATGTCCCCGAACTTCGCCCCGGCCAGCTCTACGGCTACCGGGTTTATGGCCCTTACAATCCCGCCCAGGGCCATCGCTTCAACCCCCACAAGCTGCTCGTGGACCCCTACGCCCGCGCGCTCTCCGGCACGATTAGCTGGGATAACGCCCTCTACGGCTACCGCGTGGGTAGCCCCTACACCGACCTGACGATCGGCAAGCGCGACAGCGCCCCCTACGCGCCGCGCTCCGTGGTGGTGGACCCACACTTCGACTGGGGCAAAGACCACCGGCCCAACACACCGCTCCACGACTCGGTGATTTACGAGCTGCACGTGAAGGGCTTTACCAAACTTCACCCCGACATCCCCGCCGAGCTGCGCGGCACCTATGCCGGCCTCGCCACCCCGCCCGTGATCGAATACCTCAAGGCCCTGGGTGTGACCGCCGTGGAGCTGCTGCCCATCCATCATTTTGTCGATGATCAGTACCTCGTCGACAAGGGCCTCATCAACTACTGGGGCTACCAGAGTATCGGCTTCTTCGCTCCGGATGGGCGCTACGCCCGGGTGAGCGAGCGCGGCGAGCAGGTTGCCGAGTTCAAACAGATGGTCAAGGCGCTCCACGCCGCCGGGATCGAGGTGCTGCTCGACGTCGTCTACAACCACACCGGCGAGGGCAACCAGCTCGGCCCCACAATCTGCTTCCGGGGTGTGGACAACGCCTCCTACTACCGGCTCGTGCCCGACAACCCGCGCTACTACATGGACTATACCGGCACGGGCAACAGCCTCAACACGACCAACCCCCGCGTGCTCCAGCTGGTGCTTGATAGCCTGCGCTACTGGGTGCAGGAGATGCACGTGGACGGCTTCCGCTTCGACCTTGCCCGAACCCTTGCCCGTGGCGTGAACGACGCCGACCGGCCCAGCGCCTTTTTCGAGATCATCAAGCAGGACCCGGTGCTTTCCCAGGTCAAGCTGATCGCCGAGCCCTGGGACGTAGGCCCTGACGGCTACTGGGTGGGTCGCTTCCCGGCGCCATGGGCCGAATGGAACGGGAAGTACCGCGACAATGTGCGCAAGTACTGGAAGGGTGACGCCGGACAGGCCGCCGAGCTCGCCTCGCGGATCATGGGGTCGATGGACCTTTACCACCACAATGGGCGCCGCCCCTACCACAGCGTCAATTTCGTTACCGCCCACGATGGCTTCACCCTGCGTGACCTGGTGAGCTACAACGAGAAGCACAACGAGGCCAACGGCGAGGGCAATCGCGACGGCGACAGCCACAACAACAGCTGGAACATGGGCGTCGAGGGGCCCACCGACGACCCGGCCATCCGCGAGGCGCGCCTGCGCCAGATCCGCAACTTCCTCGCCACCCTGCTGCTCTCCCAGGGCACGCCGATGCTCGTGGCCGGTGACGAGCGCGGCCGCACCCAGGGCGGCAATAACAATGCCTACTGCCAGGATAATCCGATCTCCTGGATCGATTGGACGCCCGATCCTGAGGCCGACGAGCTCCTCGACTTTACGCGCCGCCTGGTTGCACTGCGTCGCTGCCACCCGCTGTTGCACCGCCGGAACTTCTTTAAAGGCGCCCTCACTCCCGGCGGCGCCGACTACGATGTGGAGTGGCTCAGCCCTGACGGCCAGGAGATCGGTCCGGCCCTCTGGAACAGCCCCGAGTTGCGCTGCTTCGGCCTGCTGCTGAATGGCCGGGTGATGCGCGAGCAGGACGAGTTCGGCCAACCGGTCCACGACGATGTGCTGCTCATCCTCTTCAACGCTGGGCACGAGACGCTGCCATTCATCTTGCCCGACTGGCCCGACGACCCGGTCTGGGAGGTGCTGGTGGATACCGCCGATCCGTGCGGGAATGGCAGCCGTGCGCCTACGAGCGAGGTGTTTCAGCTTCAGCCCCGCTCGCTGGTGGTGCTCGCCGAGCGTGCCTCCGCGCAAGCTGCGGTCGAGTCGCAGGCGCGGGTGACGCTGAAGGACCTGGCGCCAACCACGGCGTGAGCAACTGGTGTTGCCCCCGCTTGCGCAGGGGCAGGCCCCCGCGCAAGCGGGGGGCCTGCCTCTCAGCAGTTAAGCTGCTCATCGCGTCCCGTTAATGCCTGGTTGACCGGTGGTTTACATCGGCGCGCTACGCTACTCAGCGCGTAGCCTCAGCGTCGTGGTCTGCGCCCGGCATCCGTATCGCAGCCCATGAGCGCCGATGGAGTACGACGATCGCCTGGAGCAGTTCGCCGCCCTGGTGCGGCGCGAGGCGGCCCACGGCCTGAGCCGGCGGGCCTTTCTGCGGCGTGGGCTCGCGCTCGGTCTTTCGCTGTCGGCCATCAATGCGGTGCTGGCCGCCTGTGGGA
>SFCB01000058.1 GCA_004367505.1 Chloroflexi bacterium OHK40
GCCCCGCGCTCCTGCTCTGCCACTACGACACTGTCTGGCCTGCCGGTACCCTTGCCGCGCGCCCCTTCCGCGTCGATGGTGATCGGGCCTTCGGTCCCGGCCTCTACGACATGAAGGCCAGCATCGCGATGGCGATCGTCGCCCTGCGGGCTCTCGGTCCGCTCGGGCTGGCCCCGGCCCGGCCCGTAACGCTGCTGATAACGTCCGACGAGGAGATCGGTAGCCCAACTTCGCGCGCGCTGATCGAGGCAACCGCCCGGGACTGCGCCTACGCCCTGGTGCTCGAGCCACCCGTGGAGCCCGACGGTGCCCTGAAGACGGCTCGCAAGGGCGTGGGCATGTTCACCGTCGAGCTGACCGGTCGGGCCGCCCACGCCGGTGTGGAGCCCGAGAAGGGCGCCAGCGCGATCACCGAACTCGCCTACCAGGTGCTCGCCGTCACGGCCCTGGCCGACCCGGCCCGGGGTACGACGGTGAATGTCGGGGTTGTAAGTGGCGGCAGTGGCCGCAATGTGGTGCCGGCCTCCGCGCGCATGGAGGTAGACGCCCGGGCCTGGACGCTCGCCGAGGCGGCACGGGTCGAGCAGGCCTTTGCGAGCCTCGCCCCCGTTACCCCTGGCGTGAGCCTTACGGTGTACGGCGGTTTCAACCGCCCCCCGATGGAGCGCACCCCGGCGTCGATCGCACTCTTCGAGCGGGCCAGGGCGCTCGGCGCCGAGTTGGGGCTGGCGCTCACGGAGGGGGCCACCGGTGGCGGCAGCGATGGGAACTTCACCGCTGCCATCGGCGTACCCACGCTCGACGGACTCGGCGTGCCGGGGCAGGGCGCCCACGCCGAGCACGAGCAGATCAGCGTCGCCGGGCTGATCCAGCGCGCCGCGCTGCTCACGCGGCTGATCACCGCCCTGTGAGCGCCCCCCGCGCACGCAGCGACGCCCGCCTCAGCGGGCCAGGGCGTGCTCGATCGCCCAGATCGCTTGCGGGCGCATGTACATACTGGCCCGGTAGGTGCCGTCGGCGTACCAGGCCTCCGGCGTGCGAAACCAGAGCCCGTGGGTCACATAGGTGACGTTGTACACGCCCCAGGCCGTCTGCCAGGCCTCCTCCTCCAGACCCTCCTGTAGCATCAGGGCCGCCAGGCCGTAGGTGACGCCCGTCCACACCTCGCGCGACTGCATGTCGCTCTGGTCCACGGTGCCATCGGGGCGCATCCCGTTCACCGCGCCCATCGTGCCGCCCTGGAACCCCATCACGTTCAGCTCGTAAACAGTGCGCAGGGCGCTCTGGATCTGCTCCTTCGGTGCGACGTCGGGTAGGCCGAGCGCCCCGGCGTACCACTGGCCCGCCAGCTGATCGGCCATGACGCTGTCGTGGTTCGGCCCGGCGCCGCTGTCGTAGTTGAAGTAACGCCCGTTCCAGAGCCGGGCCTGAAGGCTCGCCCGCGCCCGCGCAGCCCAGTCGCGCCACTCGGCGGCCCGGCCCCGGTCGCCCTGCACATCGGCCATGGCGGAGGCGGCCTCCAGGGCGGCGATCAGCAGGCCGCCGGTATAGGCGCTGGCGCCTTTCATCTCCCAGGTGTCGTAGGTCTGGTCGGCACCCTCGTGATCAAGCAAACCGTCGCCGTCCCGGTCGAAGGGGCGCACATAGTCCAGGGCCACCGGGATGCTCGGCCAGAGCGCATCGAGGAGTGGCCGATCGTTGAGCACGAGGTAGTCGCGGTAGGCCCGCAGCACGTACTTCAGGTTCAGGTCTTTCCAGATGTTGATATCCTGCCAGGTGTACGCGTTCGCCTGGACGAGCGGATCCTCGAAGGGCGCGCCGAGGTCGTGGGGCATGGCGCCGGGCAGCTTGCGCCGCGCAACTGCCCCCGTGGCGCCAATGCGTACCTCGCGGGGATCGTGCTGGCCCACTGTCTCGGCGAAGGCCAGCATCTCGGCGCGCTCTAGCTCGGGCCAGAGCTGGAGCATGGCCCAGGAGCTGTAGAAGGCGACGTCGTGGGTGGCGTAGAAGGGGTAGTCGAAGCACTCCAGGTAGGCGAAGCCGCCCATTCCCTCGGGCGGGAGCGTGGTCGTCTCCTGGTCGCCGGCCCGGTCGCCCCAGAGAGTCCCCCCGTCCACCAGGTAGTAGAGCTCGTTGAAGAGGGCCGTCTTGTACCACAGAGGCCGCTCCGGGTCGGCGAGGATGGGTTGCTGCCAGGCGATGATCTGCTCACGCCAGGCCGGGTGGGCGGCCAGGGCCTCGGCAGCGATCGCCCAGGCGTTGTCGCCGTCGCGGCCGAAGAAGCGGGTGTAGCGCTTGTACCAGGTTGTGCCTGCGGGAAAGCGCGCGGCTGGCTGGTCCCAGGCGAGGGTAAAGGGGATCACCCGGCGCTCGCCGGGGCCAAGGGTGAACTGCACCGCCAGGGCGGCGGCGATCGGCTCACCGGCGCTCGGTGAAGGATCGTCGCGGTTGGCCAGGACCCCATCGGTGGCGAAGTCATCCCAGAGAGCCTTGCCGCTTTCATCCACGGCGAAGCGGCCAGCGTAGCTCACGTCGAGGCCCGGCCCCTCACGGGTGAGGAAGGCGATCGAGCCGGCCTCGCCCGCGCGCGCCATCTCGATCCCGACCAGATCGCCCTCTCGGCGCACCCGGTTCACCGCGCCGGCATGCTGAGCAGCCTCGTCGGCGCCGAGAAAGTTCTCCCAGGTGAGCATCAGGCTGACAGTGACCGGGGCATCGGAGGGATTCTCGGCCTGCCAGACGAAGACGGCCACGGGAAAGCTGCTCTCGCGGTAGTTACCCGGGATCACGGGTGAGAACTGCTCCTGGGTGAGCCGTACCGGGAGTTGCTCCCAGGTGTAACGGTACCAGGCCCGTGGGAAGAGCGCGGCGTAGCTACCGGCGCCCACCGGGTAGCCCCAGCCCCAATCGGCCAGGATCGGCGGGCGCTCGCCGGCGTAGAGCACGTGGGTCTGGCGAACGGCGCCCTGCTCGACAGCGACACTGAACTGGTTGGCCCAGGCGGGTCCGTAGCGATGGCTACCCACCAGCGTATGCCAGCGGGCGAAGTCGCCCCGGTAGCTGCGGCCGATCGCGCCGCTGCCCAGGCCGCCCAGCGGCAGCCCCTGGTATGGCCCGTCGTCAACCAGCGGGTAGCCCACGCTCGCGGCTCGCGCGGCGTTGGGGAAGGGCTCCCCGAGGGGGCGCGTCCATGCCGCCTCGGGGATCACGGCAGGGTCGGGGGAGCCGGCTGGAAGCATGGGCATAGGACCACATCCTGTGATCAGCGCGCAGAGCGTAAGGCACACGGTAAGGGTGAGGCAGGGTCGCTTCATTGCGAGTCTCTTGCATTATTTTTCCACGCCCGTGAACACCACACCCTGGAGGAAGGCGCGCTGGGCGAGGAGGAAGACGATCACGGGCAGGGCGATCGCCATCAGCGCCGTGGCCTGGATCAGGTCGGGGCGCTGGGCGTAGGTAGCGTTGAAGGCCTGCATCCCCACCGAGATCGGCCAGAGATCGCGGCGGCCACTCAGGTAGATCAGCGGGCCGAAGAAGTCGTTCCATGCCCAGAAGAAGTGGAAGAGGCCCACGGTGAAGAGCGCCGGCATGGCCTGGGGCACAATCACGGCGATCAGCACCCGCAATGGCCCAGCACCATCGATCGTGGCGGCCTCGTCGAGCTCGCGGGGGATGGCCATGAAGAACTGGCGCAGCAGGAAGACATTATAGGCGTTGGCGAAGAAGTGCGGAATAATCAGCGGGAGCCAGGTGTTCGTCCAACCCAGCGCGCGGAAGATCGTGTAGGTAGGGATCTGCGTCACCTGGGGCGGCAGGATGATCGTCGCGATCAAGATCAGGAAGAGCACCTGCCGGGCCGGGATCCGGAAGCGGGCGAAGCCGTAGGCCACCAGCGTCGAGGAGATCAGTGTGCCCACGGTGCCGAGAACGGCGATGGCGAAGGTATTGAAGAAGAGTCGTCCGAACTTGATCGTCGTCCAGGCCTCGCTGAAGTTCCCCCAGTTCGGGCTGAAGACCCAGACGCGCTCGAGGGTGCGCCAGCGGCCCTCCCAGACGATCGGCGCCGCCGGGTTGGCCGGGTCGACGAAGGTACTGCGCTCACGGCCCTTGCGCACCAGGGCCAGTTCACGTACACCGCCCTCGAGCGGCACGCGGTAGATGTCGTACGCCTCGCCCTCGTAGATGACGCTGCGGGGCCGGGCCGGCCAGAAAGGCGCATCGGTCTCCACCGTGGGCTGGCGCAGGGCGGTATTCACGGCGTAAGCCATCGGCAGCAGGTAAAGCGCCGCGAGCAGCGTGGCGACGAGCGTGAGCGCCACTGAGCCGGCAACGGCTCGGCCCCGGGCGGCGCTGAGCCTGGCACGCGCCCGCGCCGTCGGCAGCGGGTCGATGCGGGCGGACATAGAGCCTCCTCCTTAGCGCTCGCTGGCGTAGTAGACCCAGCGGCTGGCGCTGGCGAAGAGCGCAACAGTGATCAGCAGGGCGACCAGAAAGAGGCCCCAGGCCAGAGCCGAGGCGTAGCCCATCTTGAAGTAGACGAACGCCTCGCGGTAGAGATTGACCATATAGAAGAGCGCGGCATTCTCGGGCCCGGCGCCGGTGCTCTCGCTGTAAATGATCAGGGCCCGCAGGAACTCCTGCAGCGCGCCGATCGTGGTGAGCACGAGCTGGTAAAAGAGCACCGGTGAGAGCAGCGGCAATGTGATGGCGGCAAAGCTGCGCAGCGGGCCAGCCCCATCGACGCGGGCGGCATCGTAGAGCTCGCCGGGGATGTTCTGCAGCCCGGCGAGCATCACCAGCATCGCTCCGCCCACGCCCCAGATCCCGACCAGCGTGAGCGTAGGGATGGCCAGGGCGCTATCGCTCAGCCAGGCCGGGCCGGGGGCGGGCACGCCGAACCACTCCAGGAGCCGATTCACCCAGCCCGACTGCTGGTTGAGCACTCCGCGCCAGATCATCGCTCCGGCCACCAGGGGCACCATCGTGGGCAGGTAGAAGAGCGTGCGGAAGACGCGCCGGCCACGCAGATAGCGTGAGTTGACCAGCAGAGCAAAGAGCAGCGGCAGGGCCATACCCACCGGCACCGCCAGCGCCAGGAAGCGCATGGTCACCCCGAGCGACTGGCGCACCGCCGGGTCGACCAGCATCTGGCGCCAGTTGGCGAGCCCGATGAAGCTCGGCGGCCCCGGCGCCAGCAGGTTGTAGTCGGTGAAGGCGTAGCTGAACGAGAGGGCCATCGGCGCCGCAAAGAACAGGCTGAATCCCAGGAGCCACGGCGCGATGAAGGTCAGGCCCCAGCGGATCTCGTGGCGGCGCAGCGGTGAACGACCCGGCTTCGACCTGGCGGCTGGTGTGTGAACGGTCATCGCTGCTCCTTCCGTGGATGTGGCGCGTGTGCTACGCCCGGAACGGGCCGGGGGGCGCCATGGTGCTGTGGAGCCCGGCGTCAGAGCGCCATCCCCTGGCCCCGGCCCCCGCTACTCCTTCACCTCGTCAAAGGCCGCTTGCAAGTCCTGCTGGAGCTGCTCGATCGTCGCATCGAAGTCGAGATCCGGCGTCGTACGCAGGGTGGTCGAGAAGGCCTGCAAGATGTTCTGCGCCTTCAGGAAGTTGGGCATATCGGCCTCGTGGCTGGGGTTATCGGGGTAGTTGAGGCTATCGATCGCCACCTGCCAGTTCACCCTGGTCTTGTTCGTGGCGGCGTAGCGCTCATCGAGGCCAGCGAAGTAGGCTGCCTGCTCAGCCTCGACGGCGGGCATCGCGCCGTAGGCCTCGATCAGCTCAGGGCTCTCCAGCAGGTAGAGCATCGCCTTGAAGGCCGCGTCGGGGTTCTTACTGCCGGCCATGATCGAGAAGGTATCGGCGTGGATCTTGGCTGTGGTTGTACCGGCGTAGCTCGGCATCACGGCGATATCCCAGTTCGCCACCTGGTCGGCGCAGCAGGTGTACCAGATATGGCTCCAGGCCATCGCGAGCTTGCCCGAGTTGAAGACATTGCTATTCCCGAAGGCATCGCTATTGGTATAGTTATCGCTGGGCGCGAAGTGCTGGGTAAACATCGCGTCGTGGTACCACTTCCAGGCAGCCCGCCAGTGGTCGGGGATCTGAGCGTTGCCCTGCTCGTCGCTCACCGATCCTGCGCCGAAGAGGGTCGCCACCGAACGATCGTTATTGATCCACTGGGGGTGGAAGCCGAACTGCGCGATCTTATTCGGGTCGAACTCGGGCATCGTGGCATCGTTGCCCGCCTCGTCCACCGTGAGCAGCATCGCCAGCTCGCTCATGGTCTCGATCGTCCACTCCTTCCCATCGTAGAGCTCGCCATACTGCTGGGGCGGATAAGGCAACCCCGCCTCATCGAAGAGATCCTTGTTGAAGTAGATAAAGGAGGGGTAGAGGGCGTAAGGCAGGCCGATCTGGCCCTGGCCAGGCACATTGTAGAAGTCGACGAGCGACTGGGGATACCGGGAGAGGTCCACGTCGTACTGCTCAATCAGCGGCGCCAGGTCGAGGAGCAGGCCGGGGAAGCCATTGCGGCCGCGCAGGCCGATCGGGCCCAGGATATCAGGCACGTCGCCGGAGGCGATGCGGGTCGCGAGCACGTTGTAGGCCTGGGTGTTGTCGATAATCTCCAGCGCCAGGTAGATCTCGTCCTGGGACTGGTTGAACTTCTCGACGGCGGCCTCTTCGAGGGGGATCTGGGCGGGCTGCGTGCCGGCGCCGAGGCCGACGAACCAGCGGACTACGGTGCGGCCCCGGGCGGCCGCCTCATCGAAGGTGCTCACGGCTACGGGCGTGGGCGAAGGGACCACGGTGGGCTCGGCTGGGGCGGCCGTCGGTTCGGCCGTCGGCTCGGGCGCGCTTGTCGGTGCCTCGGCCGCCGGGGCGCTGGTTGGCTCCGCCGTTGGGGGCGGAGCGGTCGGTTCTGCGGCAGCCGGGGCGGCGGTCGGCCCGGTGGCCGGGGGTGTCTGGCCGCAGGCGGCGAGGGCCGAGGCGAGCAAGGCGAACAGCGCGATAGCGGCGAACATGCGCCTGAGCATAGGGGTGCTCCTTTGCGACGATCCAACGGGGCGGCGGCAGTTTGGGAGCGCTCTCACAAATCGCGGACGTGCGGCACCGTGGGTGCCGAAGCGCACAGGGCTCCGCACCCGGCGTGACCGGGCCTCCTTTCAGGTACGCGAATGGGGAGACCGGGATGGCCGCCAGTGGTGGGGCATCAGGCTCCTTCAGCGGCCGGGCGCTTCCATGGCCCGCATGCCGGTCTCCACGCCTACGAACGAACGGCGCCGCATGATGCCCGCACCACAAGCGTGGTGGGCAGGCGCAGGGCGGCGGGCGGGATGGTCGGGTCGTCGAGCATCGCTACCAGCGCGCGCACCGCGGCAGCGCCAAGCTCGGCGCTTGGCTGGCGCATCGTCGTGAGGGGCGGGCTGGCAAAGGCAGCGGCGGGCACATCGTCGAAACCCACCACCGCCACATCGTCGGGAACACGGAACCCCGCAGCGTGGGCCGCGCCGAGGGCTCCGAGAGCCATCGCGTCGCTGGCCGCAAAGACGGCCGTCGGGCGGGGGCTCAAGGCCAGGAGCTGGCGCATCGCCTCGAAACCACCCTGCTGCGTATAGTCCCCCTCCACCACCAGCGCCGGATCGATCGGCAGCGCGCGGGCGAGCAGGGCTTGCTTGTAGCCATCCCGCCGGTCAAGGCCCGACTGCATCCGCAGCGGCCCGGTGATCGTCGCCACCCGCTCGTGACCAAGGGCGAGTAGATGCTCCACCGCCACCCTGGCCCCCTCGCGGTTCTCGCTATCCACGTGGGCGAGGGGCTCGATGAAGGGGTGACGGCCGATCAGCACCAGCGGGACCTTGTCGCGCACGAGCCGGGGCAGCAGCGGGTCGTCAATATCGCTGGAGAGCATGATCACTCCATCGAAGTGACGGCCACGCACCATGCGCTGGTAGAAGGGCTGCTCCATCTCCGCGCTGAGCATCGAGAGCATCAGCACGTAGCCAGCGCTGCTCGCCGCCTCGCTGATGCCCTGGATCACCTGGGGAAAGAAGGGATCGGCGAAGATTGCCGCCGCGGTGCGCGGGATCACCAGGCTGATCGTGTAGCTGCGGCTGCTCGCAAGGCTCCGCGCCGCCGCGTTCGGGGCGTAATTGTGCTCGTGCACCACGCGCAGCACCTTCTCGCGCACCGTTCCCCGCACATTGGGGTGATTGTTCAGCACTCGGGAGACGGTCGAGCGGGAGACGTTGGCAAGCCGGGCGATCTCTTCGATGGTGACGGGAAGACGCATGCCTGGCCCTGAATCGTGTGACATTGAAACCGCTCCCAGGATGAGCCTACTATACGCCGCTGCGCCGCGTCTGTCAAGGGGCAATTGAAACCGCTCCCAAAATGATGCCCGTCGCGGCCCCGCCCAGCCCTTGGCCCTCGATGATCAGCGGGCCGTCCACCCCAGACCAATCTCGAACACCGAGCCCGTCATGCCGCTGGCGGCGTCGGAGCAGAGGTAACTCACCAGGCGGGCTACCTCCTCCGGCTCAATCAGCCGCTTGATCGCCGCAGGCTCGAGCATCACCTTCTCGATCACCTCGCTCTCGGGGATGCCACGGGTGCGCGCCTGGTCGGCGATCTGTTTTTCGACCAGGGGCGTGCGCACGTAGGCCGGCGCAATCAGGTTGGCGGTGATCCCGTGGGGGCCGCCTTCGAGCGCCGCCGTACGGGTGAGCCCCAGCAGGCCATGCTTGGCGGCGATGTAGCCGGCCTTAAAGGGTGAGGCCCGCAGGCTGTGGATCGAGCCGATGTTCACGATCCGGCCCCAGCCTCGCTCCTGCATGCCCGGCCAGGTGTAGCGCATCAGCAGAAACGGCGCCGTGAGCATCACCGCCAGCATATTGTCCCAGCGGTCCTCGGGGAACTCGGCGATCGCGTCGATATGCTGGTAGCCCGCGTTGTTCACCAGCACGTCTACCCGCCCGAAGCGCGCCTCGGCCGCCGCCACCACCGCGCGGCACGCCTCCCGCTGGGCCAGATCGGCTGGCACGAACAGCCCGCCAATGCCGTCCGCCACCGCCTGCCCTTCGCTCCGTGGCAGGTCCACCACTACGACCTGCCAGTCCTCGGCCGCCAGCCCCTCCGCCACGGCGCGGCCGATCCCGCTGCCGCCGCCCGTCACAAGTGCGACCCGCCCGGTCATCCTCGACCTCCTTCGCCGGTATGTCTGATCGGACGCTGCTACGGCAGCATAGTACCGCAGATCCGCTCCGAGCCGAGCAGGCCTCAGTCCGCCGCCTGCGCCACCGGGGCAGGCGCCGCTCGCGCCGGCTGCGTGCCATCGCGGTAGGCCCGGAGCTCGGGCGTGGTGGCCGCGATCCATCCCGTGCTCGCCACGCAGGCCAGCCCGCCAACCAGCACCGAGAGGGGGCCACCCAGCAGCCTGGCCGCAACCCCCGCCTCGATCTCGCCGAGCTGCGGCCCACCGGCGAAGAAGAGCATGCCAACGGCCACCATCCGCCCGCGCATCTCGTCGGGGGTCTCCAGGTTGCGAATGGTGCCCCGCACCACCATGCTCACCGTATCGGCTGCACCGTTTAGCGCCAGCATCAGCAGCGAGAGCCAGAAGGAGGTGGAGAGCCCGAAGACGGCGGTGCTCAGTCCGTAGATCACCACCGCCCCGATCAGGAGTGGCCCCTGGCGCCGGCCCGCGCCGACCCAGGAGGCCACCAGGCTGGCGAGCACCGCCCCCGCCGACGGCGCGGCGAAGAGCAGGCCCATCCCCTGCGGTCCCACCTTGAGGATCTCTTCGGCGAAGAGCGGCAGGAGGGTGGTGGCCGCGCTGAAGAAGGTGGCCATGAAATCGAGCAGCATGGTGCTCCAGATCAGTTTGTTGCGCCGCACGAAGCGGAGCCCTTCCAGCGCCGCCCCCAGGCTGACGTCGCGCCGCTCGGTCGGCACGGTCCGCGAGCGCATGAGCGCCAGCGCGCCGATGATCACCAGAAAGCTGGCCGCGTCGAGCCAGTAGACCGCCGTCACCCCCGCTCCGGCGATCACCAGGCCGCCGATGGTTGGACCCAGCACGGTCGCTAGCTGCCACGCGGTGATGTTCAGGCTCAGCGCGCCCGCCAGGTGCTCGCGCGGCACCAGGGTGGGGATGAGCGCCTGCCGCGCCGGGAGGCCGATGGTGTGAGCCGCCGCCGAGAGGGCCGTGACTGCGTAGATTACCCAGATCGTCGCGCTGTCCAGGCTGGTGGCCAGAGCCAGCGTGAGCGAGCAGAGGAGCATGGCCACCTGCGCGCCGAGCATCAGCTTGCGCCGGTCGAAGGCATCGGCCAGCACTCCCGCGCCCAGCGCCAAAATGACCAGTGGAATCAGCCGCGCCGCGCCGATCGCGCCGAGGGCGAGTGGGTCACCCGTGAGCTGGTAGACCTGCCAGGCAACTGCGGTGCGGCTCATCTCCGTGCCCGTCAGGGAGAAGAGGTTGCCCAGCCAGAGCAGGGTGAAGTCGCGCGATTGAAATGCCGCCAGGGGTCGGTGTTGCGCCATATGTTGGACTCGTCAAATAGTTGCTGCCTGGCGCATTATACCCGATTGCCCATGCTTGCATAGCAACCTATCGCATCAGCCTCGTCGTGCGGCAAGATGGCGCGGTGCCATCCGCACCGGCGCGGGCTCGGTAGCCCCCCGCGATCCTCGCCCGCCCGCGTGGGTAAGCCTTTGCTGCGGTGCGATCATTCGTACGCTTTTTCCGCCCCCTCGTGCCGGAGCGCTTTCACGAGCTCGCGGGCCAGGGCGGTGAGCAGCGCGGCCTCGCTGCTGTCGGGCTCGGCCCGGGCCAACAGCGCGCGCAGGCGGCGCAACGTTGCCTGGCCGTCGCCCGATTTGACGAAGCGTGCCGCCGCGAGCAACTCGGCGGTAGCGGCGATCAGCGTCTCCATCTCGGCGGCGGTCGCCAGGGCGCGTTCTGGCGCCGGGGCTGGCGGGCCGGAGGCAGCCATGCGCAGTTCGTAGAGCAGGAGGAGTGCCGCCTGGGCGAGATTCAGCGAAGGGTAGGCCGGGTTGGCGGGGAGGGAGAGGATCGTGTGGCAGCGGTCGAGGGCGGCGTTGTCCAGGCCGTTGTCCTCCGGGCCGAAGAGCACAGCCACAGGCCCGGCGCTGGCCGCGCGGGCCACGAGCTCGGCGGCGAGGGGCCGCAGGTCGCTGCGCATGGTTCGGCCAGGGTGGGCGCGCTCGCTGGTGCCAAGCACGAAGCGGGCGTCGGCCAGTGCATCGTCCAGGCGGTCGACGATCGCGATCGCGTCCACCACATCCTCGCTCCGGTGGGCGATCCCCTTCAGGTCCTCGGCATCGAAGGGAGCCGGCCGCACCAGGCGCAGGCGGGCGAAGCCCATGTTCTTCATGGCCCGTACCACCGCGCCGATGTTGCGTACATCCTGCGGCTGGTGCAGCACGACGATGAACTCGTTGAGCATCCGGCCACCTGCTGCCGGGCGACGGACTCCCGGCGCTGCTCCAGCGCGAGGCGCCTGGCGCCGGCGAACCCCTACTTTGCGATATAGTACGTCGCCCGCTTGTCGCCAACCTTGAGCAACAGGCCGCGCTCGACGAGGTCGGCCAGGTCGCGGCGGATCGTCTCGGGGCTCACCTCCGGGTACTGCTCCTGGAGGTCGCGGTTGGTGATGCGGTGCTGCTCGGCCAGATAAAGCATGGCGGCGATCTGGCGCTCGTTGAGGCCCATTCTGGCCCATTCGCGCGTGTCGAGGCCATCGGGACCAATACCCTCCAGGGGTTGGCCCGTTAGTGTTACCAGGAAGCCCGCAGCCGTCTCGCGGAAGCGGGGGGGCGGCAGGCCCGCCTCCTCCATCTGGCGCAGCATGCGGTCGATGCCGTAGCCGAGCCGCTCGATCAGGCCGTGGTCCGCCAGCACCTGCACCAGGCACTCGTTGCGCGAGTAGCGCTCCTCCACGATATTCTCCACCGTTACGTGGCCGGGGAGGCGCCCGGGCGAGTAGACCTCGAGCCGGTCGCTGAAGAGGGCCACGCGGATGCCCTCGCCGCGCACACTGTAGTCGCGGTGGGCCACAGCGTTCACCAGGGCCTCGCGCACGGCGCCGGGCGGGAACTGCGTCCAGTCCTGGCGCTCGAGGCCCACCATGCGGCTGCCCTTGCGCATATGCTCCATGAGCCAGCGCTCGGCCCGGCGCACCGCCTCCACAAGCGTATCACGCACGTCCTCCCGCTCGAATACGTCAGCCATGTCCCGGCCCCGGTAGTGGACCAGGGTGATCTCAGCCTGGGGGTAGCGCGCTTCCACCCGCCGGGCAAAGAGTAGCAGGCCAGCGTTGGTCGGAGCGAACGCTGCGTCGGGCGAGCGGGGCACCAGATCCGCCCCGGTATGCGCTGTGCTCGCAACCCGCTGCACCACACAGCCCCGCCGGTAGAGGAGCCCCCACTGGTCCTCTTCGGCGCCGGGGCCGACACGGCGGGCATAGGCCGCGATCCGTGCCGGGTCGAGCTCGTCCAGGCTAGCGCCCTCGGGCACGCCACGCTCCCAGCTCACCTCCCCCCGCTCGGTTAGCAGGCGGCGGAGAGCGTCGGGGCCGAGAGGCTGGTTGGTGGCCCCCTCGCGGCGAAGGTATTTGCCGTGCAACGCGTATACCTGTGAGAGGCCGGCCGGCACCGTGGCGATGAGCAGCGTCGCGTTGCCCACGCGGGCGAGGTGGGGCATCGGCAGGACCAGCGGTGGGGTGCAGGCGAGTGCCGCCTCCAGCAGCAACTCACGGGCGCCTTGCGGGTCGGCCAGACCCTCGAGCTTCGCGCGGGCCCGGCCCGCCACACCAAGCACCAGGGTGCCACCGTGGCCATTCGCAAAGGCCGCCAGCGTCTCGGCGAGCTCATCGGGGCGGGCACGCTCGCGGGCAAAGGCCAGCCCGGGGCCCTCGCCAGCCTCAAGCAGTGCTACCAGGTCCTCGCTCGTGCGATCGGTTGTCATCAGTTCATCCCCACGCTGTCTACGGGCACACCGACCAATGGGGTGTCGTCCTCACGCAGGCGGGTGTCGCCGATCCATTGCCGCGCGCTTGAGCGCCACGGCCCCCGGAGGTGCAGGGGCATATGGCACTCCCAGATACACCACCGCCCTTGCCAGCATCGCACACATGAGCTATCCTAATGCCAATTGTAGCACAGAAACGGAGCGTCCATGCCCGACGCGCGCACCCACGATCTCATCACGCTTGCCACCGGCGCGGCCATCGGCCCGCTCGCCTACGGCTACTTCAGCGGCCCGCTCGCGCGCCCCCACCCCGACGCTATGGCACTGACCCTCTGGCTCGTCGGCGCCCACGTCGTCTCGGGCGTGCTCTTCTCACCCGACCTGGATCTGGATTCGGCGATCGACGACCGCTGGGGTATCCTGTACTGGATCTGGCGCCCCTACATGTGGATGGTGCCACATCGCCACTTCTGGAGCCACAGCTTCATCTTCGCGCCACTCATGCGGCTGGGCTACTTCTATCTTGTCGTCTCCCTGCTGCTCTTCGGCTGGGTCTGGCTGCTCGCGCGCCTCGGTGTCGTGGTGCCCGACTACCATATCCAGCTCTTTCACAACCTGCGCGCGCTCCTCGGAGCGAACACCGAGATCACCTTCTTCGTCCTGGTTGGATTCTGTCTGGGCAGCGCCGTCCACACCATCGCCGACTGGCTCGTCACCAGTGGGCGCGGGGTGCTGCGACTTTTCGGGGTGCGGATCGTGCGCGATTACCGCAGCCACGACGACGCGATCCACCGCCGGCGCCGGCGCCGCTACGCCTGAGCCTCGTCCATCGTTCGGAAGGGGTGCACCACCAGCGCGGTCGGAGCGAGCCGGCGCAGGCCAGCTTCGCGGGGGAGTGGCCCGTGGCTTCAGCCGCCTGGCCTGCGAGGCACGCAAGCGCCACCACGTGCCGATGTCCACCCATCGCGGCGCAGATGGCACCACCGTTGCGCTAAAGCTCGGTATCGAGCGCCCGCTGCTGGTCGAGGTAATCCTGGAGAATGATCGACGCGGCCACCTGGTCGAGTTGCAGCTTGCGCTTCTCTGGCTTCACCCCCATCTCACGCAGCAACTGGTCGGCGGCGGCGCTCGTCAGGCGCTCATCAAAGAAGTGCACCGGCAGGCCCACAGCCTCGGCGAGCTGCGCGGCGAAGCGCTGGACCGCAGCGGCCTGGGGTCCCACCTCCCCGCGCAGGGTAAGGGGCAGGCCCACCACCAGCGCCACCACCTGGTGCTCGACGCACAGCCGGCCGATCCGCTCGATGGCCTGGGCCTGGGGCACCGCGCCGATCGTCGTGAGCGGCGTGGCCAGGCGCCCCGACGCATCGCTCAACGCCACCCCGATCCGCCGCTCGCCCACATCGAGCCCTAGCAAGCGCTGCTCGGCAATCGGCACACCAGTCTCCTCATCCCTTACGCTAGCGCTCCGCAACCCGCAGCTGCCAATCGAATCGCGGCAAGCGCTCCGCGTCGGGTAGCGTGTAACTCCCAATGACCCCCTCGGCCACCAGGGCATCGAGGACCGCCGCGGCCTCGGCCCGGGGCTTACCGCGCACCGCCTCGCGCACCCGATCGAGCACCGCCGCGTCGAGCCCGCCCTGGCAGCCAGGGCTTTGGGTATCGGGCCGGATCTCCCCATCCACCAGTAGGCGCTCGCCGTCCCAGCGCCAATCACTCACCGTGGGGGCCCGACAGTCGCCGGGCTGGAGCAGGCCACCCTGGCGCAACTGCTCGGTCACTGCGGCGCCAAGTTGCCGCTCGATCGGCTGGCTGGCTGGCGCGGCGAGACCGCCATAGCGCGCCTCCACCGTGAGCGTGAAGCGCGGGTTGGCCGGATCGAGCGTGCTGCCTACCGGGGGCTCCACCCGATACTCGAAGCCCTGGAGCTGCTCGAGGTCGGACCGGCGCGGTGTCACGGTGGTCGGGTCGAGCGTCAGGCCACGGGCCTCTGCCAGGGCCTGGAGCTGTGCGCGGCCCTCGGCGTCGAGCCGCTCAAGCGCGGGCGCCAGCAGCGCCTGAACGTTCCCATCCTTGACGATGCGCACCTCAGTCTCGCTCCCGCCCGTCATCGGGGTATTGGTGACGATCAAGTTCCCGGTGGCGGTGTTGATCGTCGGGCCGCCAGGGAGCGTCATGCGGCGGATCGTATTCGCCTCAACGTTCGAGCCGCTCCCCGGGGAACGGGCAACCACCTCCACCTGGGCCTGGCCACGGGTCGTGACGATCTGGGCGCCCTGGTCGGCGGTGGTGGCGCCGGGCACGAGCACCTCGGCGTTGCTCACGAAGGGCACCTCCTGGCCATCGGCCCGCACAGCCACAAACTCGGTGCCCGCCGGGAGCAGGAGCGCCTGAGGGCTGGAGTTGAGGATGGTCACACTGCCCGAGGCGGTGCCCGACGGCGTGAGCGTGCCCTCGGTTACCTCACCCTGTTCGCTGACCGCGATCTCGCTGCTCAGTGCCTCGGCCTCCACGGCGGTACCGGCGGCACCGCTACCCGCCGGCGCAATCGGGACGGGCAGCGCCGTGATCGGCTCCACCGTCTCGGGCCGCCGGGGTGCGGTGACCGTTACCTCCACGCTGGCGGTGAGCAGCAAGACGGCGGCGATTACGGCGAGCAGGCCGATCAGCCCTATGGTCAGGGCGATCAGCGGCAGCGCGCGGCGCCGGGGCTGTGCCCGTTCAGGGGCGGGTGCCGGGCGCGCCGCGATCGGCCGGGTCGGCGGAGGGGGCGCGGTAGGCCGTGGCGGTACCGCCGGGCGCGGGCCGGTTCCCGGGGCCACACTCAGGCTCGCCGCCAGAAACTCCGCATCGGACGAGCGGCGGCGGGCGGGCGGCTCGGGGGCCTGGAGCGCCGCAGTGATACTCTCAAGCGCGTCGAGCTCCTCCGCCTCGGCCGGATCAAGCGGGGGTGCCGTATCAAGCTCATCGCTGGATGCCCCGGCGCGGGGCGGCGGTGCGGGGCGCGCGAGCACGCGCGTGCTGTAGGGGCTCGCGGGTTTGGCGGGCCGCCCACTCAGGCCAGGGGCCTGCACCCGGGCATCGCGCACGGCGAGGGTCTGGATGTGACAGGCCCGGGCAGTGGCGAGCGTAGCCGGATCCGAACTGATCAAGGTCAGGTCGATCCCCGCAGCGATCGCAAGCTCGTGCAGACGCGCGGCCACGTCGGGCCGGCGCAGCGCCACAGCGCCTTCCGCTACCAGCAGCTGCACATTCTGGGCCCCGGCCCCGCGCAGCTTGGCCACAATCGCCTCGGCGCCATCCTCTGGCAACACCAGCACGAGGGCGGTCTCGTTGCTCACCCTGCCCCCTCCACGCTCAGCGCTGCCCCTGGCCGGCCACGATCTCGGGCGCGCGGGCGAGCGCCTCGGGCAGCTTGCTGGCGTCCTTACCGCCCGCCTGGGCCATCTCCGGGCGCCCACCACCACCGCCACCCACCAGCGCAGCAAGCGCCTTCACCAGGTTGCCCGCGTGGTAGCCCCGGCTCACCAGGTCGGGGGTGACCATCGCCAGCAGCTGGGGCCGCTCGCCGACCACGGCGCCGAGCACAATCACGGCGCTGCC
>SFCB01000226.1 GCA_004367505.1 Chloroflexi bacterium OHK40
GCCGCCGGGCGCGGGGCCACCGATGTGCCGATCGTGGTGCCAGTGGTGGGGCGTAGTGGCGCAGCCACGGGTGGCGGAGGCGGAACCTCGCCCGGCCGCTGAAAGAGGCTGGCCCGGGTGGGGCGCGCCGCGATCGGCGTTGGGACGATCTCGTCGTCGCTCACGCTCTGAGGTGGCGGGGTGAACGGCAGGTCAGCGTCGGCGAGGGCGGGCCGCGAGGGCCGCTGGGTGCGCTGGCGACGCGGGGCGCTCCAGAGCATCGTCCAGAAGGCCGCGAGGCGCTCCCCGAGGCCCACCAGCAGCTCGCGCAGGGTGATGTTGAAGGTTAGCAGCACCCCGGCCAGGCCCAGCACGAGCACCAGCAGCACGGCGGCCGGGCGACCAACGGCGCTATCGAGGCCCCGCACCATCCAGAAGCCGAACCAGCCCCCCCCGGTATTCAGGCGTTCGGCGAGCGGAGTGGCGTGGCTCGGGAACTCCAGCAGCCCGAGGATCGCGCCGATGATCAGGAGTGTGCCGGCGACGTTGGCTCCGCTGAGCTTCGAGTCGCGGAACTGTTCCTGGATGAGGATGGCTACGCCGAGCAGGCCGAGAGTGAGCGGGACCACGATCGCCCCACTGCCGAAAGCCTGCCGTACCCCGGCGACATACAGCGCCCCGGCGCCGCCAGCGACGCCTGTGGCGAAGAAGATGATCGTCACCAGGGCAATGGTGATCAGCCCGAGGGCGAAGAGATCGCGCTGGTGCTCCGGGCGCAGCTCGATGCCCAGGCGCGGCTCGCCCCGGCTGGACCTGCGGGTAGCGCGGCTGCGGCTTGCCGGCTTGCGGCCCCCCGACGCCTTGTTGCTGCCTCTGGCGGCCATGCTGGCTCCTCGTGGTGCGCGCCGATATGGCTCAGGGCCGCATTATAGCACAAGTGCGCGAGCTCCATGTCATTTGATAGACATAATTTGTGGGGCATGGACCTGCGCGGCACGCCCTGGCCCAATGGCGCTGTTGCAGCCATGTGCTACGCTTGGCACCATGATCGAGCAGACCTCGCCCCAACCTACGTTCCTGCTCTCGCCACGAGCCATCCGCATGGCAAACCTGCTCGCCGTGGCGCTCGCCGTGCTGATGCTCCTCAGCACGGGGGCGAACCTCGGCAACGGGGCCGACGACTCAGCTCAGTACCGGCAGGCCTCGCGCAATTTGCTGCAAACGGGCGATCCCTACGCGACGACACCATCGCCGGGCCCGCTGGAGCCGGCCAACCCCAACCCGCCGCTGCTCGCCTATCTGCTCGTGCCCCTCGCGCCGCTGCCGCAGCCGGCCTTCCGCCTCGTGTGGTACCTGATCAATTGCGCCTGCCTGCTCGCCCTCCTCGCCCTGAGCCTGCGGCTGCTGGCCGATCCCGCGCTCTCCCGCTTCTGGGGGGTGATCTTTGCCGGATTCGTCTTCGCCCCCCCGACTTACCTTTGCCTGGCCCTGGGGCAGCTCGGTATCATGCTTGCGCTGCTCGCCGTGGCGAGCTTTGCGCTCGCCAGCCGGCATCCGGGCAAAGCCGGCGCCGCGCTGGCCTTTGGCGCCGCGCTCAAACTCTACCCGGCCTTCATTGGTCTCTATGTTCTGGTCCGGGGGCCGCGCCGGGTACTCTGGTGGGCCGCCGCCTTCGGCGGTTTCTTCCTCGCCATTCCAGCGCTGCTGAGCGGCCTCGCACCCTACGAGAGCTATCTGCGCAAGGTGCTCCTCGGTGGCTACTACCCCTACCCCGCTGCCTTCAATATCTCGCTGCGCGGGCTCTGGGACCGGCTCTTCACGGCAAACCCCTATGCTGGCCCCTGGGTGGATCTGCCGGTTCTTGCCACCGGCGCCACGCTCCTCAGCGCCGCTCTCGTGGTTGGCCTCTGCCTGTGGGTGCGCGCGGCGCCCGATCACCTGGGACGGCTCATCGTCTTCGCCTTCTGGCTCTGTGCGCTGCAGCTGCTCACTCCGCTGAATGGGTACTATAATCTGCCCGCCCTCCTGCTCCCCTGCCTCGTGCTCATCGCCTGCCTGCGCCGCTACCCCTCGCTGGGCACGCTGCGCCTCCTCGCGCTCGCCGTTGCGCTGCTCTACCTCCCCCCCGGGTGGTCCCGTGGCTTCCCTGCCCTTGACCAGGCCCTGCGCACGGGGCCCGGGCTGCTCCTGCAGGCGCCCTCCCTCTATGGGGTGATCCTCATGGCGCTCCTCCTGCTGCGCCTTGCCCGTCTGCATTGCAAAAATTCCCTAGCCAGATAGCAAAATTTGCCAAAGATATTGACATTTCTCGCTAGTGATGGTATTATTGCCGCGCTGGTGGTGAGAAATGCCAATTGATTTGCAGTTTTCTGGCAAGGAGGAGCCATGCTGACCGAGCATGAGATCTACCTGCACGAACAGCTTACGCGGCTAGCGCGCGAACAGGCGGCGAAGGCTCCGTGGCACCGGCGGCCCGTTGGCCCTCAGCGGCAACTCCTCCGCGCTTCGGCGCGCTTCGGGGGCCAGTTGCTCCTGAGCCTGGCCGCCCGGTTGCTGGCCTATGGCGGCGCGCAGGCTGGCCTCACCCCCTATATGCCTCCGCCTGGCTACTCGCAGAACTGACGCGAGCAGGCGCTCCTCCGGAGCAGCTGGAACACGGAGATCCCTATGCATCGCATGATCACGCGCGACCCGGTGAGCGGCGGCGAGCTGATCGTCACCCGGCTCGAGTGCCCTGAGAGCGGGATCGTGATCGAGGGCCAGTTCAGCCTGGGCTGGATCGGCCGCCTCACCCCCGAGCAGCTCGATTTCGTCGAGCTGATGGTCAAGAATCGCGGCAACATCCAGAAACTTGCCGCCGAGCTCGATGTGGCCTACAACACTGCCCGCGCCCGCCTCGATGAGATCGTCACCGCACTCGGCGGTGTCCCCGAAGGCGACGGGCGCGTCGATCGCCGCCAGATCCTCGATCGCCTGGCCGCAAAGGAGATCAGCGTCGAGGATGCGATGCGCCTGCTGAAGGCCTAGCACCGATGCCGTGATCCCGCGTTGGGCCGCCGCATGGCCCGTCACGCGCCACTGCGGCGGCCTGCCCGGCGCGGCGTGCGCCGTTCGGCCTTCCCGGCGCAATGCGCGGTGCAAACCACGACGCCCACGAAGGTTCAGGTTGCATCGGAACACCTATCAGGCCCGGAGCACCCTGATGCTCCCCTCGGTGGCCGTCCACCGCAGGGTCCCGGCCCCTGCATTGTGATTGGACAGAGGCGAACGTCAATGACGAGTGACCGCGACCGTATCCTGAAGATGATCGAGGCTGGCCAGGTCTCTGCGCAGGAGGCCGCCCAGCTGCTCGACGCGCTGAGCAGCGAACAGCGCAGCGGCGATCGGGTTCGCGCGCGGCTGGTGCGGGTTCGAGTCAGCGACCTCTCCGGCGGGCGCCTGAAGGCGAACGTCACCATCCCGGTTGGGCTGATCAACGTCGGGCTGCGCCTTGGCGCCCGCCTCGCCCCCCAGCTCAGTGGTAGCGCCATCGAGGAGCTGCTGCGGAGCATCGAGCACGGCGCCACCGGCCGCCTGCTCGAATGGCAGGACCTGGAGGAGGGCGAGCGGATCGAGCTGTTTGTCGAATAATCCGGAAGGAGCGAGCGATGAGCGAGCAGGATTTCCCCGCCAGCGCCGTGCGGCGGGTGCGCATCCCCCAGACTCGTGGTGATCTCGAGGTGCGCAGCTGGGACGAGGATCGTGTCCTTGTCGATGCGGGCGGCAGCGGCCGCGAGGTCTATCGGGAAGGTGACGAGCTGGTGATCGACGGTGGTGACGGCCTGGAGTTGCTGATCCCTGCCGCGACGGCCCTGGCCATCGGCGCCTGTGGCGGCGAGGTGCGTGTTGAGGGTGCGCGCCGCGTGGAGCTGGAGAGCGCCAGTGGCGACGTGACCCTCGAAGCGATCGCGGAGGAGGTCGTGATCGGCCAGGCAGGCGGCGATCTGCGCATCGACCGAGCGCCACTCGTGGCTGCCCGAGGCCCTGTGCGCGGCGATGTGGCTCTCAGTGAGGTGCAGCAAGCCTCCTTCACCAGCATCGGCGGCGATCTCCGCGCCGAGCAGGTTTCTACCCTCTCGATCGAGTCGGTGAGCGGCGATCTGAGCGTAGAGGGCCTCGCCGAGCGGCTCGGCGCCGGAAACATCGGTGGCGATGTGCGCGTTGAGACCGCCGGCGCGCCGGTGGTTGCCCTGGGCACCCTCGGTGGCGACCTCACCATCAGTGGCGATCTGCACACGCTGCAATTCGGGCGCGTTGGTGGCGACGCCGAAGTGGAGGGGCGTTGCGAGAGCCTCGCGCTGGGCCAGATTGGCGGCGACCTCACCCTCGGGCCCGTGGGCGAGCTCAAGGTTGGCAGCGTGGGCGGTGATCTGGAACTGGCCGGCGCACGCGGTCGCTCCGAGGTAGGCAATATCGCCGGCGATGCCGAGGTGGATGGTCTGGAGGGCGATCTGGAGCTCGGTAGCGTGAGCGGCGACCTGAAGCTGGAGGCGCGGATGCGCCCTGGCAGCCGGGCCCACGCCCTGGTAGGTGGCGACGCGACCGTACGCGTAGGCGGCGATCCCAACCTTACCGTCTCGGCCACCGTCACGGGCGACGTTCGCGGGATCGACGAGTGGGACAGTTACGGGCGCAAGCAGGTAGAGCTGCGCTATGGCGCCGGCGAGGCCGCGATCCAGCTCACGGTAGGGGGTGATCTGCGCATCAGCGGGGGCGCTCGCCCGAGCAGCCGGAGCTTCAGCGCGAGTGCCGAGGCTCGCCAGGACTGGGCCGAGTTTGGCCGCGAGATGGGCGAACTGGGCCGCGAGCTCGGTCGTCTCGGCCGCGAGATCGCCGACGAGGTGAGCGCGGCAATTGCAGCCGAGGGTGTAGCTGGCGGTCGGGTCTGGGCCGACGAGTTCGCGCGCAAGTTCGACGCAAAGGCCCGGCGCATGCAGGAGCAGGCCGAAGAGCACGCGCGCCGCGCCGAACAGCAGGCCCGGGTACGGATCAGGATCAACGACCGGGAGTGGCAGCTCGACCCGGAGCGTCTCGAGCGGATCAAGGAACAGGCCCGCCGGGCCGCCGCCGATGGCCTCTCGGGCGCGCTCGAGGCCGTGGAGCGGGCCCTGAGCCGCATGCGCGCGGGCGTGCCGCCGGTGCCGCCGGTGCCGCCGGTGCCGCCGGCGCCCGGCGTGGCCCCTGCGCCGCCTTCACCCCCTGCCCCACCCCCACCCGCCACTGGGCAGACCATCCGGATCGAGCTTGACCGGGAGGAGCGGGGTGCAACTGGCACCGAAGCGGGAACCGGGGCATCTCAGCGCGGGGCCGGCGGCATTGAGCAGGAGCGCGAAACGATCCTGCGCATGATCGCCGAGGGCCGCATCTCCCCCGAGGAGGGCGATCTGCTCCTGGAGGCGCTGGGGAACTAAATGGAACAAGGCTGAGGATTCGGCTGCCCCTGCGCAAGCGGGGGCAGGGACCCGCTTGCGCAGGAGGGGACGCGCTCCCGGAGCCGAAGTGGGGTTGCACCCGTTGGGATGCCGCAGACCGCCCACCATACGCGGGCTCGATCGGCCTTTACGCCCGCGCAAGATGGGTTGCCGGGTTCCCGCTTACGCGGGAAGGACAGCACGAGGCGGCGGAATGGGTCACGCCCGCGCATGTGGGCGTCCAGGGTGCGGGGCCGGTCGCCCGCAGAGGCTGGGTTCCCGCTTGCGCGGGAAGGACAGTACGGTGCGCCGGGCTGACAACCACCGGGCTGGGTTCCCGCTTGCGGGGGAAGGACACGCGAACGGTGCGCTGACGACCACAGGGCTGGGTTCCCGTTTGCGGGGGAAGGACACGCGAACGGTCTGCGCACAGGTGGAGGCCCACCCCTGCCGGCAGGCGACGAAGGCATACCCGTGTGGGAGGGTAGCCGACTCGCTGGTGCAATGGCCCGGCGGGCGTCGCTACAGCGCCCGCCAGAACATCGTCGCCACGAGCGCGCGGCCCACGCTGCTCAGCACAAAGAGGAAGGCCAGCCCGCTAATCTGAGCCGGGCCGATGGCCACCTGAGCCCCAGCGAGGAGGGTGGCAAGGAGCCCACCCAGCAGGCCGGCCACCAGTGTGCCCACGCCGGTTACGGCGCTGTAGGCAGCCATCGATGCCCCGCGATGCTCGGCGGGCGACCGTTCCATCAGCACGTTGGCGAGGCCCTGGTTCAGGCCCGGCCAGAAGACCCCCGAAAAGATCGACGTGAGCCAGAGCGGGATGATATTCTGCGGTGTCGAGAGCACCCACCCCCAGGGGAGCAAGACCGTTCCTACGATGCACACCAGCAGCACCCGCCGGTCGCCGTAGCGGTCCTGGAGGCGCCCGGCAAGGGGGCCGAAGACGAGTGAAACAGCGCTGGTAACGATCGCCTGCAGCGCCAGGGTTGAGAAGCTGAGATTGAGCGTATTCAGGCCGTAGGCATTAAAGAAGGGCGCGGCCACCCCGGTCACGACCGCCCAGCCAGTGGCGGCGAACACGAAGGCGCGGAAGGGCGGGTTGCGCAGTGGCGCGCCGAACATCTCGCCGAGGTTTACCTGCCCTTTGGGCTGGAGCGGCGGCTCGGCCTGCCGCGCCACCAGGGCCGCCGAGCCAAGGGCCGCCAGCACTGCCACCCCGAAGATCACCGCGTAGCCCAGCATCTCCTGGCCCTGGGCGCGGGCCACATCCAGCGCGCGGCCTGCGAGGAAGGTGGTGGCCATGGCGGCGATCGCGGCGACGGTATTGCGCATGCCGAAGTAGCTGCCCCGCTGGCGCGCCGGCACCAGGTCGCTCATCCAGCTTAGCCAGGCGTTGCCAGCGATGCCGTTGAGGGCGTAGGAGCAGGCCAGGCCCACGAAGAAGACCGCGATCTGGGCCCCGCCGAGGAAGCTCAGGAAGGGCAGGGCCAGGAGTAGCGCCCAGATCAACCTGCCGGCGAGCGCGCCGTAGAGCACCAGGCCTCGGCGGTTGCCGATGCGCTCCTCCAGGTAGGCGCCAACAAACTGGAAGAGCTGGCCGATGAAGGGCAGCGCGCCCAGAATGCCGAGCTGGAAGCTGTTGGCGCCGAGTAGCAGGGCGAAGCCAGTAAGGAAAACACTGCCGCCGATCACGCCGGTGATGCTGATGTGCACCGTCGCGACGGCGGCCTCGTACGTTGAAATACGCAGCGCGCGGCGCACCTCAGCCTGCGGCAGTGCGGAGTCATGGGACGGCGCCGGGGTGGTCTCGGCAACGCCATCCGGGTGCGCAGCCTGGCGCACCGGTGAGAGCGTGCTCATGTGGGGCGATCCTTATTGTTAGCCCGTGAGGCCCCGCCATGGGGCGGCGGTGATCAACGCCGATCGTCTGTCGTACCACTGAATCCTACTGCGCCCCTCTAACCTGTCAACAACCTTCGGGCTGAGATCCGGCTGAGAGCGCCGCTGCCGGGCGGGCCTCCATGGCCCATATGCTATAATCGCCCTGCGGATGCGCCGCCGGCCCATCCTGGGCCGGGGGTGGCACTGGCCGCCCCGCTGCCCACGCCTCAACCCTGGCCGCCACGGCCCGGCTGGCCGGCCCACTGCGAGGAGGCTCGCATGAACCTGATGGACATCCTCTTCATCCTGCTCTTCTTCGCCACGCTCGCGGTGGGGTTCTTCCAGGGCATGGTGCGCCTGCTGGTGGTGATCGTTGCGTTCTACCTTGCCCTGGTGCTCGCCAGCCTCTACTACCCTAGCCTGGGCGAGATTTTTGTGCGTAACTTCGGCACCGAGCGCTACGTGGGCCAGTATGTGGCCTTTGCTCTCGTGCTCTTCTTCGCCTTTTTGCTCCTTGCGATCGCTGGCCTGTACACCTTCCGCTACTTCCGCATGCCCGGCGGCCTGGAGTTCGTCGATCGGGTCGTTGGCTCGGTGCTCGGGATGATCTTTGGCGCTCTGCTGATCGGGATCTTCGCCGCCCTGCTCTGGAACCTGATGATCGTGCGCGGTGGCCGCAATATCGAGTTCCCGCTGATGGCCGCCCTCGGCCGCAGTATCGCCAACTCCTTTGTGCTCAACTACTTTTCCACCGAGGTGCTGCCACTGGTCTACGGCCTGCTCGATCCGATCCTCCCCGAGGGCGCGGATCTGTTGTTTCTGGTCTGATGGGGACCGGGCCGGATGCGGCAAGCTGTGTCCCTGTTGGTTCTTATCCGTTCCCTCGTCCGCGCGGCGGAGGTGGGCTGGCATCGTCTGTGCTACCATGGGTGCTACCGGGGGCCGTTCCTGGCCCCTTTTGCCTGCCGCCGAACCCTGTCGCGCTCCCTGGTGGGTGCAGCGCTCAACGGGTATCTGACGCCTGACACCTGGTATGCCGATCGCCGACCAGTCGCTCCAGATCCTGGAGTTTCCGAAGATCCGCGAGCAGCTCGCCCGCTATGCATCGTTCTCGGCCTCCCGTGAGCTCGCGCTCGCGCTCGTCCCCTCGACGGTGGCGGCCGAGGTGCGGCGGGCGTTGGCCCTCACCAGCGAGGCCCGCGCCTTGCTCGAGGACGTTCCGGAGCTGTCGATCGGCGGCGCTCGCGATGTGCGCCGGGCTGCTCAGCATGCCGCTCGTGGCGGGGTGCTCGACGGTACGAGCCTGCTCGAGATCGCCGGTACGGTCGCCGCCGCGCGCGCGCTGCGCGTCCGCCTGCTCAAGCTCGACGCGGCGCGCTTCCCGCTGCTCGTTGAGCTCGCTGGCTTCATTCCGCTGCTTCCGGCCATCGAGGATGAGATCCTCCGCGCGATCGGCGATGACGGCCAGGTGCTCGATAGCGCGAGTGCCGAGCTTGGTCGCCTCCGGCGCGAGATCCGCGTGGCCTTCGGTCGCCTCCAGGAGAAACTCCAGAATCTGATCGCCTCTCCGGCCCTCGCTGGCGCCCTCCAGGAGCCGATTATCACCGTGCGCAATGGCCGCTATGTGATTCCCGTGAAGGCCAGCCATCGCAAAGACGTGCGTGGCCTCGTCCACGACCAGTCTGGCAGTGGCGCCACCCTCTACATCGAGCCCCTCTCCACGGTGGATCTGAACAATCGCTGGCGCGAGTTGCAGGCAGCCGAGGAGGAGGAGGTGCAGCGCATTCTGGCCGCGCTTTCCGATCGCGTCGGCGCCGCTGCCCCCCAGATCGTCGCCGCAGTGGAGACGGTCGCTGAAATCGATTTCGCCTTCGCGAAAGCGAAGTACGCGGTGGTGCTCCGGGCGGTGGAGCCGGAGGTGGTGGAGGGCCAGGAGTGGACCGGAGGGGAGATGGGATGGGAGGAGGCGCAGGGCCGCGCTGCGCCCTCCAGCGAGTGGAGTGAGCCGCTCTCCCACGCCTCCCAGGCGCGTGATGCGGGCAGTTCTCACCCGCCCGGCGCGAGCGACGCGCTCCTACTGTTCACCGAGGCCCGCCACCCGCTGCTCGACCCGGCCAGGGTCGTGCCCACGACGATCTGGCTCGGCGGGTCGTTTCGCCTGCTGCTGATCACGGGCCCCAACACTGGCGGCAAAACCGTGGCGCTCAAGACCACCGGGCTGCTCGCGCTGATGGCCCAGGCCGGGCTGCACATCCCCGCCGCCGCGCCCTCGCGCCTGCCCGTCTTCGGCCATATCTTCGCCGATATCGGCGATGAACAGAGCATCGAGCAGAGCCTCTCCACCTTTTCCTCCCACATGCGCAATATCATCCGGGTGCTCAGGGCCCTGGAGGAGGAGCCGATCAGCCCAGAGCTCCGGGAGGCCGATCACTGGGAGGCGCTGAGCGCGGAGCGCCCGCTGGCCCTCGTGCTCTTCGATGAGTTGGGCGCCGGCACCGACCCGGTTGAGGGCGCTGCCCTGGCGCGCGCGATCATCGAGCGGCTGCTCGAGCTCGAAGTCCTCGGTGTGGCCACCACCCACTACGCCGAACTGAAGGCCTTCGCCTACAGCACCCCCGGCGTGCAGAATGCCTCCGTCGAATTCGATGTCGAGACGCTCGCCCCTACCTACCGGCTCAGCATTGGCCTCCCGGGCCGCTCCAACGCCCTCGCGATTGCGACGCGCCTCGGCCTCAGCCCGGAGCTGGTCGAGCGCGCCCGCAGTACGATCGACCGCAAGGATGCCCAGGTGGAGGATCTGCTCGCCGGTATTCACCGCGAGCGCGAGGCTGTTGCCGCCGCTCTGCGCCGCGCCGAGGAGCTGCGCGCGGACGCCGAGAAGTACCGTGACCGGCTGGAGCGGGAGTTGCGCGAGTTTACCGAGCGGCGCGAGGCCGAGGCCGAGGCCGCGCGGCAGGAGCTCGAGGAGCAACTGCGGGAAGTGCGCGCCCAGCTCAAGCGCCTGCGCGACGATTTCCGCAGCGTGTCGCTCTCCCGCGAGTGGCTGGAGCAGGCCGATCAGCGCATGCAGGAGGCTTCGGCCCAGGTGCGAGCCGCCATTGCGCGGCCCCGCAGCCCCGCCGCCGCGCCCACCGAGCCACCCCGGCAGGCCCCGCGCCCGCTCCAGGTTGGCGACACCGTGCTCGTGCGCTCGGTGGGCCTCAAGGGTGAGATCGTCGCCATCGATGAGGACGATGGGAACGCCCAGGTGCAGGTAGGCGGCTTCCGCATGACGGTCGACCTGCGCGAGCTGCGGCGCGAGAAGGGGAGCCCCGATGCGCCCCCGGCCCGCGAATATCGCAGCGAGCGCTCGGTGAGCCTGCCCGCCGCCCCCGATGTCTCGATGACCTTCGATATGCGCGGCTGGCGCGCCGGCGATGTGAGCGATAAGCTCGACCGCTATCTCAATGATGCCTACCTCGCCGGCCTGCACCAAGTGCGCCTCATCCACGGGAAGGGCACCGGCGCCCTCCGCCAGGTTGTGCGTGATCTGCTCCAGGGCCACCCCCTTGTTGCCTCCTTCGCCAGTGGCGGTCGCGACGGCGGCGATGGTGTGACGGTGGCGAATCTGGTGGAGCGCTGACAGGAGCGCTCCCGCTGCTCCAGTCTGGCGGGGTGGTACAATACCGGGGCTATGTCACAGACCGTCGTCTACCTCCTGCTCTTCGTCGCCCTGGTGCTCCCCGTTCCGGGCGCGCTCGTGCTCCGCTTCATCGCCGGGCGCGCCAGCGACCGGGCGACGCTCATCGCCGCTGCCACCCTCTTCACCGCCGCTATCCTGAGCGTCCTGGTGCTCGCCCGGGTTGACCCTGGGCCGCTGCGCCTGGGAACGCTGACCATCCTGCTGCCCGGCACGCGCTCGAGCCAGGGGCCCGTTCTCCCGCCCGCCGGATCACCGGCCGATAGCGGCGCTCCGGTGGCTCCACCGAGCATCCCGACGCTGACGCCACGGCCCTCGGCAACGCCGCGCCCGTCGCCTACGGCCAGCGCTACCAGTACGCCCGAGCCCACGGCTACGGCCGAGCCCACGGCCACACCTGAGCCTACCGCCACACCCGAGCCGCCCGCCGGCGGCCAGCGCTATACCGTCCAGGCCGGCGACACCTTCCGCGCCATCGCCGAGCGCTTCGGTGTGAGTGTCGCCGATCTGCTGGAGGCCAACAACCTGACCCCCGCCCAGGCCGACTCGCTGCGAGTGGGTCAGGAGCTTGTGATCCCGTAAGACAAGGTGCGAGCCGTCTTTCCTGCGTTGGGCGCGGCGTGCGGTTGTGGCTTCCCACTTCTCTGGAGCCTTGCTTGAGGTCGAAGCGTGTCTACTTCTATCAAAACCATTGAGCGCCGGCCCCGCCTCCCCACCCCCGTGCCTCCGCTCCTGCTGCTCCTGCACGGCTATGGCGCCAACGAACGCGATCTGTTCGACCTGGCCGACCTGGCTGACCCGCGCTTCCACGTGATCAGCGCCCGCGCACCGCTGGCGCTCCCCTGGGGCGGCTTTGCGTGGTACCACCTGGGCGGCGCCCCGGGCCGCCTGCTGCCCGACGCGGCCAGCAGGGCCGCCGCCATCGATCTGCTCGAGCGCTTCGTTGCCACGCTCGCCGAGCGCACTGGCACCGATCCGCGCCGGCTCTATCTGCTGGGCTTCAGCCAGGGCGCCATTATGAGCCTTGCGCTCGCTACCCGTCGCCCTGAGCTCGTGGCTGGAGTGGTTGCTCTCAGCGGCTACCTCGACCCGGAAACCATCCCCGAGCCCATGCCCTCCCTTGCGGGCTTGCCCATCCTGCAGATGCACGGCTCCTACGACGACGTGATCCCGGTCGCCGCCGCCCACAGGACGCAAGCTGTGCTGCAGAACACCGGGGCTCGCTACAGCTTCTATGAATATCCGATCGGTCACGGCATTCACCCCGATGGGTTGCCGGTGATCCAGCGCTGGCTCGCCGAGCGCCTGGACGAGCCTCGCGAGGCCTCCCAGGCAGGCTGACGGGGCGGGGTGCGCTCACGGATCGGACCCTTGCAGTGGGCATTGGGAACCGCGCATGGCCGTCTGGCAGATTATTCTCCTAGGATTCGCCATCCTCACGACCCTGCAGCTCTGCGTGCTCGCGGTGCTGATGCTGCGCTCGCGGCTGCGCCGGGGCCGTGTCCCCGAGGCGGGGTTCCCCTTCTTCCACCCTGACGAAGTGCGCGTTGATCATACCCGGGTGCAGATCTACACCGAGGGCCGCAGGCTCTTCGACGATATGCTGGCCGCTATCCACGCCGCTCGCGAGACGATCTACCTGGAGACCTACATCTGGAAGGGCGATGCGCTCGGGGAGGCCTTTAAGGAGGCGCTTGCCCGGAAGGCCGCCGAGGGCGTGCGCGTCTACCTGATCTATGACACCTTCGCCAACCTCGTTGTCCCGCACCGCTTCTTCACCTTCCCCGAGCCGATCCAGGTGCTCCCGTACCGTGCCTGGCGCCGGCCCTGGCACATATTCGACCTGCGCCGCTACGGACGCGATCACCGCAAGGTCCTGGTGGTCGATGGGAAGGTGGGCTTCGTAGGCGGCTATAACATCGGCGAGCTCTACCGCACCCACTGGCGCGACACGCACCTGCGCTTGAGTGGGCCCGAGGTGGATGATCTGGTTCACGCCTTTGTGGACTTCTGGAACTTTCATCGCTACCCCGGGATGCGCCCCATCCCCATGCCCGAGCGGGTCTGGTCGTCTGAGCTTCGGGCCTACCGCAACGATCCGGTGCGGCTGATCTTCCCCATCCGCTCGATCTATATCGAGGCGATCGAGCAGGCCCAGCGCCACATCTACCTCACCCAGGCCTACTTTATCCCCGATGAGGCCATCCTCCAGGCTCTCATCCGCGCCGCCCGCCGTGGGGTCGATGTGCGAGTGCTGGTGCCCTGGGAGAGTAACCACGTGATCGCCGACTGGCTGGCTCGCCACCACTTCGATCGCTGCCTGCGCAACGGGATCCGGCTCTTTGGCTACCAGGGCGCGATGATCCACGCCAAGACCGCCACGATCGATGGCGTCTGGTCGATGGTCGGTACGGCCAATATCGATCGCCTCAGCCTGGTGGGCAACTATGAGATCAATGTGGAGATCTTCAGCCCCGCCGTAGCCCGGGCGATGGAGGCCGTCTTTACCTGCGATCTGACCAACGCCCGCGAGATCCTGCTCCCCCACTGGCGCAGCCGTCACGTGCTGGCCCGGGCCTCGGAGTTGCTGCTCTCACCCCTCTGGCCCTTCATCTAGCGCGAGAGCCGAACACCGCAAGTGGATGGCATTCGGTCGCTCCAGCCCCGTGTAGATGGCTCAACCTTTCCGGGAATGCCGTGAGCAAGCGCCGCGCGCCGGGTGGCCTACCGGAGCACGCTTCCCAGGAAGTGCTCGATGGCATAGGTAGACAGTTGGCCCGACGGGCCGCTGAAGTTGAAGTCGGCGCCGTGTGTGGCCCAGGGCAGCGTGAGCAGGAGATGAGGCCTGCCCGCGCGCGCGAGGCGCTCGGCAAGCCGTTCGCTCTGCCGCGGGGTGACGAGTTCGTCGCGTCCGCCGTGGATGAGGAGGGTCGGGGGCGTGTCGGGGCCGACAAACGCCAGCGGCGAGGCAGCGGTGTAGGCATCGGGAGCGCTCGATGGGCTCCCGCCGAGGTAGGCCTCCAGGACCCCCCGGGAGTCGATCACCCTGGGGTTGGAGGGATTGTTGTAGCCAAAGACCATATCGGTGGGGCCGTAGAACGAGATCACGCCACGGATGGCGGGGTTGGCGGCGGTGTAGGCGACGAGCAGGGCCAGTTGTCCGCCGGCGGATCGGCCGAGCAGGGCGATCCGCGTGGGGTCGATGCCGAGTGTGGCGGCCTCGGCGCTAAGGAAGGCAATCGCGGCGCGCACGTCGTCGCGGGCGGCGGGGAAGGGCCAGGCTGGTGCCAGGCGATAGTTGAGCGCGGCCACCGCATAACCCCGCGCGGTCAGGTAGCGGTTGAGCGGTGCGAGTTGAGTGCTGTCGCCGCTTTGCCAGGAGCCGCCGTGGATCACCACGACCAGAGGCGCCGGGCCGGGCGCACCCTCGGGCGCATAGTAGTCGAGCCGCAACTCCTGTCCTGATGGGCGGCTGTAAACAAGGCTGCGGGGACGGGCGGGAGGCAGGGCAATGCCGCGCACCAGGTCGGCGGCAACGAGTGGCGCGGGGCGGGCCAGCGGTACGGTCGGCGGACCAAAGGCGGCCGCGAGGCGCCCCGGTAGCGCGCGGGCGGGGCCCACCGCGCGGGCCAGCGGGCTGAGGGCCAGCAACGCCGCGCTGAGGCCCAGGGCTCCGCCAACCAGCCCCATACGGCTGCGGCGCCAGCCAGGGAGCAGCGTGGCCAGGGCGGCCAGGGCCAGCAGGTGCCCCCACTCGGTTACCAGAACGGCCACCTGCCAGAGCAGATAGGTTGGGGCCTGAAAGACGGCAAGTAGGGCGAGAGCCCAGGTGAGCGCGCCCCAGCCGAGGCGGGCAGCGCCAACGACGATCCGATCTCCCACAGCGGCCTCTTTCATCCTCGAACGGAGCGGTGCGCGCCGCCCGCAATGCCTGTAGTCACCTACAGCTCCCTGCGAATCTGCAAAGCCCGCCGGATGCCCTTGACAGGGCGTGGATCGACGCCTAGCATAGAACCATGGCAACCAGCGATCTGCCCCGCGATGCGGCCAGACCCCGCTCCACCGACCGTTGTGCCGCCTGCGGCGATCCGCTGCCAGGCAGTTACTACACCCTCGGCGGACGCCCTGAGCGCTACTGCCCGCACTGTATCGCTACACGTCCCCGCTGTGCCTCGTGTGGCGCGCCGGTGGGTGATCAACACTGGCGCCTCCACGACGGGCGGGTCCAGTGCGCCAGCTGCCACGCCACCGCCGTCTACGAGCCTGATCTTGCCCGGGCCCTGTTCGACGAGACGGTAGCCGGTGTGGTGGCCCAGCTGGGGCTGACGCTTAACGTCGGGGTCGCCTTCCGGCTGGTGGACGCGCCGACGCTTGAGGGCCTCCGCGCCGAGGGTGGCGCACCGCCGCCAGCGGGCCAGAACACCCTGGGCCTCTACCAGCGCCGGGGGCACCTTCGCACTATCTACATGCTCTACGGCCTGCCACGGCTCACCTTTCGGATTACCGTCGCCCACGAGTATGCCCACGCCTGGCAGGGTGAGCGCTGCCCCCTGCTGCGCGACGACGAACTGCGCGAGGGCTTTGCCGAATGGGTGGCCTACCACCACCTGCGCTGGCTCGGCTGCACTCGTGCGGCGGAGCGCATGCTCACCACTGACCACCCCTACCGCCAGGCCCTCGGCAGGCTGATCGGCCTGGAGCGTCAGCTCGGGCTGCCCGGCGTGATGACCTACCTGACGCGGGCCGAATGAGGCCCCGGGAGCGTGCGCTCTCGGGGCGTTCGGGGTCGTGGGCGAAGACCGCATGAGGGCAACGGGCCACGGCACGACCATCGTCTGCCAGCTGCCGGGACCGTTGCTAGCGGTCGCCCCAGCGGGGCGCGCGCTTCTCGAGGAAGGCGCAGATCCCCTCCTGGGCATCGGGGAAGGTGGCGTTGAACGACATCACCTCCCTGGTGTAGGCGTAGGCCTGGTGCTGGGGCATGCCGAGTTGCCGGTAGAAAGCCTGCTTGCCCAGCCCCACCACGGTGGCGCTGGCGGCGACGATCCTCGCGGCCAGCGCGCGGGTGGCCTCTTCCAGCTCGGCGGCAGGCACCACCCGGTTCACCAGTCCGTAGGAGCGGGCCTCAGCCGCGCTGATCGGCTCGCCGGTGAGCAGCATCTCCAGTGCCTGCTTGGCTGGCACAGCACGGCTGAGCGCCACCATCGGCGTGGAGCAGAAGAGCCCGATCTTCACGCCCGGGGTCGCAAAGCGGGCCTCCTCGGCGGCTACCACCAGGTCACAGGTGGCGGCCAGTTGGCAGCCGGCGGCTGTGGCCATCCCGTGGACCTGGGCGATCACCGGCTGCGGAATCGTCTGGATCGTCTCCATCAGCACGGTGCAGGTGTCGAAGAGTTGGCGGTAGAATGCCGGGCTGCGCCCCGTCATCTCGCTCAGATCGTGCCCGGCACAGAAGGCGGGGCCGGCGCCGCGCAACACCACCGCACCGATGTCGCCCCGGCGGCCCGTGCTGCGGAAGACCTCGATGAGCTCCTCCATGTGCTCAAGGGAGAGCGCATTGCGGCGCCCTGGCCGGTTCATGGTGATCGTCGCCACCCGGTCGTCGCTCTCGTACAGGACGTGCTGGTACGCCTGCGCTGCGGTCGTCATCCTGGCTCCTCCTCTGGCGTGGGCGGCGCAGCAGTGCGCCGCGACGGTGGCGCTCCACGGGGTGCGTGGACATGGGGCGGCCCGGCACGCCGCGCCGCCTATGGGCATGCCACCTTTCTGCCCTCACCCCCCGGCTTCCTCTCCGCAGCGGAGCAGGGAGGGCGCGCAGCGGCGGGGGTGAGGTCTACGGGGGCATCAACGAGATGAGGAATCATAGCATCAATCGTCACATGGCGCACATCCTCTGGCTCGATCCCTTCCACGGCGGCTCCCACGCGGCGGTGGCGGCCGGGTTCGCCGCGCGCTCGGCCCACCAGGTGACGCTGCTGACGCTCCCGATCGCGGGTGGCTGGCGCTGGCGCATGCGGGGCGGCGCGGTGACGCTTGCGCGTCTGTCCAGGGCGGCGGACATCCGTCCCGATCTGATCATTGCCAGCGACATGCTGGATCTGGCCACCTTCCGCGCCCTCACCGCCGAGCTGTTTCACGGCGTGCCGGCTGCGCTCTACTTCCACGAGAACCAGCTCACCTACCCGCTGCCACCCGGTCGCCAGCGCGACTTGAGCTTCGCGTGGGTGAACTATACCTCAGCCCTCGTTGCCGATGCGGTGCTCTTCAACTCGGAGTTTCACCGGCGCGATTTCCTCGGCGCGCTGCCAGCCCTGCTGGGGCGCTATCATGACTATCGTGAGCTGGAAACGGTGGCGGCGATCGCCGCCCGGAGCCATGTGCTCTCCCCCGGGGTTGACCTCGTCTCCCTGGATGTGGCGGAGCGCCCGGCGCGCGCCCCTGGCCCGCCGATCATCCTCTGGAATAGCCGCTGGGAGTACGACAAGCAGCCCGCCGCCTTCTTCGCGGCGCTGGAGGCGCTGGAGGCCAGGGGCGTGGCGTTCCGGCTGATCGTCGCCGGCGAGCATATCGACCCGCAGGCGCCCGACTTTGCGGCGGCCCGCGAGCGCTGGGCTCACCGCATCGTCCACTGGGGCTTTGCACCCACCCGCGAAGCCTACGCCCGGCTGCTGCACCAGGCCGACGTAGTGGTGAGCACCGCCATCCAGGAATACTTCGGCATCGGCGTGGTCGAGGCGCTCTACTGCGGCTGCGCGCCGGTGCTGCCCCGCCGCCTCAACTACCCCGATCTGCTGCCGCCCGAGTATCACGCCGCCTGCCTCTACGATGGCGAGGCGCAGCTCCCGGCGCTGCTTGCGGCAGCCCTCGCCCGGCCAGCACAGCGAGAGCTGTGGCGTGCTATCGCGGCTCCCCACGATTGGTCCCTGCGCGCGCCTGCCTACGACCAGCGTTTCGCGGCGCTGGCCGGAAGATGACAGGATTGTTACCCGGCATGCAGGGCGTTGTGAGCGCACATGGCTTCGTGATGCGGAGCAGCGCTACGACAGATGCGCATACGTGTATTGACAGTCGTGTTGCGCGTGCGGTACCCTAGAGCAAGAACTGAGTATCAGGAACTAGAGAACCGCAAGCGGAAGGCGTTCTGACGTGCTCCGGCTCGTCACAGACGGCGCTGTCGTTCCGAACAGGCGCGCAGGCTCACGAAGGGTCGGAAGGGGCTATCACCGGCAAGCCCGTGCCAGCGGTCTTTCCCTGGTAGCCAGGAACGCAGTACGGGGGCAGCAGTGCCCCCGCTCGCTGTTCGCAGGGGTGTTCAGTGCTACCGCGCATCGCTCGCATCGCGCTCGCCATGGGTGTGCTGATCCTCGTCGTTGGGCTACGGGGTAGGCTCCCGCTCTCCCCAGCGGCCAGCGCCCAGCCCACCCTCATCCTGCCGGCCAACCGCGCGCTTGTGGGCGCCGCCGGGCGGGTGGAGCCCCGGGCTGCGGGGCCTGGCGCGGAGCTCGCCGTTCTGCTGGAGCTCGAGCGCCCACCCCTGGCGGTGGCCGGCCCGGCGCTGAACGAGGGCGAGCGCCGCGCCTACCTGGAGCAACTCGCCGCCGAGCAAGACGAACTGGCCAGACAGGTTGAGGCCATGGGCGGGCGGGTGCTGGCCCGCTTCACCCAGGCCTCCTCCGGGCTCGCCGTCGCCGTGGATGCGGCCAGCGTTGCCGGGCTACGGGCCTTGCCGGGCGTGCGCGCAATGCTGCCCGTGAGTGACTACCCCGCCGACCAGACGAGCAGCCCCGCGCCTGGTACCCTGGCCGAGCTCTCTGCGCTGATCGGCGCCGACGAAGTGCGGCGCCGGGGGAACGATGGCGCCGGGATCGAGATCGCGATCGTCGATAGCGGCCTGGACTACACCCACGCCACTCTTGGCGGTAGCGGCAATCCGGCCGACTACGAGCGCGCCGCGTGTGGGGCGGTAGGGCTCAGGCCGGGCCAGCCAGGCTGTAATCCGCCCGCCATCCCCCCGGCCGACCTGTTTCCCAATGCCAAGGTGCGCGGCGGCTACGACTATCTCGGTGATCTCTGGCCGAACCCGGACCCACGTTGCACGTCGGGGGGGCCATGCCTGCAGCCCGATGCCAACCCGATCGATCTGCACGGCCACGGCACCCACGTGGGAGCCATCGCCGCCGGCCTGCCATCCGCTCCCGGCGCCGATGACTCTGGCGTGGCGCCTGGCGCCAACCTCTGGGCCTTCAAGGCGTGCAATGGTGCCACGGCGCTCTGCCAGGGGACGGCCCTGCTCCTGGCGATCGATCATGCGCTCGACCTCGATGGCTCCGATCGGGGCGCCTGCGCGCCGCCTACGGCCTGCCGCAGCTACGACCCGGCCGACATCATCAATCTGTCGCTGAGCTACAGCTACGGGCAGCCCGAGGATGCGCTCACCCTCTTCGCCAATGTGGCGGGCTACTACGGCTCACTGGTGGTGGCCTCGGCTGGCAACGACGGCGACAAGCCCTACATCGTCGGCTCACCCGCCACTGCGGCTGCCAGCCTTGCAGTCGCCGAGAGCATGTTCCCGACCGCGCCATTGAGCACCACCGTCGTTGTGAGCGCCGAACCTGCCCCGGCCACGGTTGAGTTGATGGCTCGTGATGCGAGCCGTGGCCCGCGCATCGCCGACAATGCCATGAAGCCCGACCTCGCGGCCCCCGGGGCGCTGCTCGCCGCTCAGGCCGGCACAGGCACCGGGCTGAGCGCGTTCGGTGGTTCCTCCGGCGCTGCCCCGGTAGTCTCAGGCGTCGCGGCCTTGATCATCCAGGAGCTCGAGCAGTTCGGCGTGCTCGACAGTGCCCCGGGGCTCGCCGATGTGCCGGGATTTCCGCTCTCACTGGCGCCCCTCGTCAAGGCGGTGCTGATGAATGGCGCTCGCGGCGATCTTGGTAGCCCCCTGGGCGGCCTGGCCCCGCTCACGCTCCAGGGCGCCGGTCGCGTGAATGCCCTGGCGTCCTTCACCGGTCGTACCCTCGCCTGGGACGCCAGCGAGCCGATCAGGGTGCTCGCCGCTGACCCGGAGCTCGCCACGTGCAGCTATGACCCCTATCGCGATCTGCTGAACTATCTCTTTTTCCGCATCCCCCCACCCTGCGCAGCGGTCTACCCCTTCGGGGATGCGCTCTACAATGCCTGGAACGCCCAGGCCGGGAGCGTCTCCTTCGGCTACCAGCCGGCCTCCAGCCCCCAGGTGCTCCAGCGCCAGGTAGCCATCCTCAACTACTCGCGCTCGCCGCGTAGCTACACGCTCGGTACCAGCCTGCGCTTCGCCGACGATGAGGCTCGCGGTGTAGCCCTCGCGGTGTCGCCCGCTGCACTCGAGCTTGCCCCCCAGAGCGCGGCACTTGTCACGCTGACCCTGACGATCGATCCGGCGGGCCTGCGCGACTGGACGCTGAACGGCGGTGAGCTCGGCAACCGGGGCAGCGCAACCTGCCCGTCGCCCGCGCCCGAGTTCGAGTGCCCGAGTCTGACGCTCTTCGAGGTCGATGGTGCTCTGCTCATCGACGGTGGCCTGAACAACCGCGTCAGCCTGCCCGTCCACGTGTTGCCCCGCAAAGCGGCTGAGGTCGTGGTCTCGCGGACGTTGCCCGATCAGGTGTTGCTGGTGAGTCGCGCACCCGTGACGGCTGGGACGGTTGAGAGCTTTGCCCTGGTGGATGTGAGCCCGAACAAGTGTGATACCCGCGATGGGCGCTGCAGCGATGTGGACTACGTCCCCGGGTCGCGCCCGGGTTATGGCCAGAGCCCGGTGGATATCAGCGAGGTGGGCCTGCGCAGCTACAGCGTGCCTGGCCTCAATGCGGCCCTCGGGCTGCCTCCGGCTCTCGACGGCGCCCTCGCCGATGAGGTGGTGGAGTTCGCGATCACGGTGTTCGACAAGCCCTACCGGGCTTCGCCGAACTTCCCCGCGCAGTTCGAGGTGCACCTCGACAGCGACCGGGACGGCACGACCGATGTTGTCGTGTATAACGCCGATGCTGGCGCCGGCCAGGACGGCCGCAATGCAGTGTTCGTGCGCGATGTGAATTCCGCCGATGGTACCCGGCCAACGATGACCTACTTCTTCACCGTGGCCGACTTCAATACGCAGACCTGGGTGCTGCCTGTGCCCGCTGCGGCGGTTGGCCTGCGGAGCGACCAGCCCTTCAACTTCTTTGTGCTCGCCCTCGACGCCTACTTCCGCACGAGCGCGGGCAGTGAGCCCTGGGATTGCTCGCCCGGCCCCGGCGCCGCTGGTGGCTGCGGCGCCAGCACGCACACGATGCAAACCGGCGCGCTCCGCTTCCGGCCTGCCCTCGCCACGCTCACGGTGCCCGCCGCAGGCCGCGCGGCGCTCTTCTTCAGCGAGGATGCGGGCGGCATCAGCGGGTCGCCGGCACAGATCGGGCTGCTCCTACTCTTCCCCGATGCACTGCCCGGCCAGGGATCAGCGAGCGTGCGCCTGCGCTAGCGCTGCTCGATGATCCCTGCGCAGCCGGATCGAGCCGGGCGTGGAGAGCGAGCGTGCGCCCGCGCTAGATGGAACCACCGTGCGCGTTCGGTGCCTCGCCGCCGCACGCTGCGTCCCGGCGCATGCGCCCAAACGATCGTGATGGCTCCGCGTGTGGCTGTTGGTCAGGCCAACCCAAGCTCACGGGCACGGGCGGCGGCCTCGGTGCGCGAGGCGGCGCCGAGCTTTTCGAGGATGTTGGCCACGTGGCGTTTGGCGGTATGAAGGCTGATCACCAGCCGGTCCGCGATGGCCTGGTTGCTGAGACCGGCGGCCACGAGCCGCAACACCTCCACCTCGCGGAGCGTGAGCATTTCGCGGCCCGCGCCGAGATCGATTGCCAGCGCGGTCGCGGCGGGTCCTGCTTCCGGCTGATTGATAGGGGACGTCAGAATCCCCGGGCGTTGCAGCACGCGCAGGCTTGCTTCGGCCTGGGCGGCGCGTTGTTCCAGGCGCCGGGCCCACTCGGGCGCATCGCGCCATAGCCGGTCGCGCAGAAACTGGCGGAAGAGATCGTGGTAGCGGTAGGTGGGCGCCTGCTGCGCGTACCCCTCGGCTAGCCGGCGTCCGTCGTCGATCTCGACCAGAAACAGGTTCCGGCGGTAGAGCTCATCGAGGATTGCGCCTGCATCATCACGGCCGGTGACTATGGCGCAGAGGGTCGGGGTGAGATCGCGCAGGATGGCCGTCTCGATCAGGAACATGCGCACGAAAGGGTCCTGCCGTTCGAGCACCTCGGCGGCGAGGTACTCGTAGAGTGAGCGGTCCAGGCGCTCGAGGCCGGCGAGAAAGCGGGCGCGCTCGCTGTTGCTGCCGATGCGCTCAAGCGATGCGACGAGCAAGCCAAGGCCGGCGGCCCAGCCCTCGGTGCGCGCGTACAGGGCGGCCAGGGTCGCTTCGTCCAGGGCGAGGCCCAGGCGCGTCTCTAGCAGGGCAGCGGCCTCAGCGCGGGTGAAGCGCAGCTCGGGCAAGCGCAACTCGACCAGTTCACCCCGTACCCGCCAGCGGGCGAGGGGCAGCGGCGGGTCTTCCCGCGTGGCTACCACCACGCTCACTTCGGGGGGGAGCATGTCGATCAGCCGTTCGAGGGCAGCGAAGATCGCCGGATTGCTCAGCGCATGTAGGTCGTCGAGCACCAGAGCGAGGGGGCCAGTTGCAGCCTCGGCCAGATCATTGCTGAGCGCGTCGGCCACCTCCAGCGCGAGGGTGTCGTCGGGCGTGGCGGCGGCCTCGAGTGCGGCGAGCGCCGACCCGCCGATGCCGGGCAACAACTGGCGGCAGGCGGCGATCAGCGCGTGCAGAAAGCGCACCGGCTCATCGTCGTGCTCGTCGAGCGAGAGCCAGACAACGGCGGGGGCAGGGGGAGCGACCTCGGCTGGGGAGGGAGCCACAGCGCGGGGCACAAGAATGCTGGTAATCAGGGTCGTCTTGCCGGAGCCGGCAGGGGCGGAGAGGAGGACGATGCGGGCCGACCCGATCGCCGAGCGCATCAAGCGGGTGAGCTGTGGGCGGGGGAGCAGATCGCAGCGGGCGCGGGGCGGGCGCAGCTTCGCGCGAGCGAGAATGGGCCGGCCATGGCGGGCTGCCAGGGTGGCGCCACTGTCGGAGCCCGGGCGCAGGGTGGCCGTCCAGCGCGCGAATGTCCCCAGCGTTCGAACCACCGGCGTGCTCCTCTACAGGTGCCCACACGGCTCGGGCGGCACTGCCGTGCGCAGCTACGTGACAGTGTAACGAAGGGGCTGAGCGGGCCCATCGGCCATTGGGCCGAACTCCCGCCGCGAAAGGGGCCCGCTGGCATCCAGGACGCCGGAGAGGCAACGATGGTTCCCTGAACGTACCAGGATTGCAAGAAGCTGACAATTCGCGCCCCTTTGTGCATGGGCTACCCGCACGCGGGCCGGTCTCCCCGTGTGTGGGCGCACGTGCTTGCTCTTACCCCCCCCGCTTGAGCCCACTAGCCTCCGGCGCCTCAGCGGCGCCGTCGCCAGCGAGGGCGCCTATGAACAGTCTATCGCAGCGGCCTGGCCCGAACGAGCGCCGGGCCAGCCAGCAGCGCAGTGGGTGGGACACCTATCACCAGGCGATCGAGCTGCTGAACCGCGATGAGTGGGGTGCGGCCCTGCGCCTGCTCGCGGCCGCGGAGACCTGTTTCCGCAGCGCCGACGACCAGGAGGGGCTCTGGCGCGCTCTCAGCGGCCAGGCCGCAGCCCACTGGGGCTCCGGCGACCATTCCCTGGCTCTGGCCCGCGCCACGGCGGCCCTGCGCACCGCCGAGGATCTGGGCGACACACTGGGGGCCGGGCTGACGGCCTGGCAACTCGCCGTGCTGGTGCTCCGCGAGGGCAACTACCGGCAGGCGGCCGAGCTCCTGTTGCAGGCTGAGGATGCGCTCGGTCGCCAGCAAGGCGCCTTGCCGTTGCACGAGCTTGCCGCGAGCGCCCAGCTCTGCCTGGAGATCACCCGCTGGCAACAATTGGCGGCTCAGCGCGTCGTGGAGCAACACAGCGCCAGCGAGCTGATCGCGGCGATCCAGCGAAACTTGCTGGCCCGGCTCACCGAGGCCGCCGCCGCATTGCGCACCCTCTGGGGCCAGCGCGGCCGGGAGAGCTGGTCGGAGCGGCTGTTGCTGCTCCCCACCGCTCTCGCCCCTGCCCTGCCGGAGCCCGTCGCCCGCTCCTCGCTCACCAGGCGCCTCACGCGCTGGTGGCGGCGGCTGGTCGATGGCGCGCCTCAGCAAGACCTCCATGCGCCAGTAGCCCCCTCCTCACTGCTCACATCCGATCCCCCGCCCGCGCCGTCTGCCGCCCCGACCTTCACGCTGGAGCCGGCGACTCCGGCACCAGCGCTACACGACGTGGCACAGGAAGCCGCTTCCACCACACCTCCACCGGCGGAGCTCGCCCGCTTTGCGCCGCCGCCACGCCGCGCCGCGCGTCTTGTCGTTACCTGCTTCGGTCCCTTCCGCGTGCTTGTGGATGACCGGCCGCTGGAGCGTTGGGAGAGCGCTCGCGCCCGGACAGTCTTTAAATACCTCGTCACCCGCCGCTCGACACCGGTGCCCAAGGAGATCCTGGCCGAGCTCTTCTGGCCCGACTCGGAGCCGGAGTTGGCCCGCCGCAGCTTGCACCAGGCGATCTACTGTCTGCGCCAGACCTTCAAGCGCGTGGCGCCCGACCTGACCATTGTTCAGTACGCCGATGACTGCTACCAGCTCAGCCCGACCGTCTCGATCTGGGTGGATAGCGACGAGTTCGCGGCGTCGGTGCGCGTGGCCCGCTCCCGGTATGCGGTCGGTGACACCGACGGGGCCATGCAGGCCTATGCGGTGGCCCTCGATCTGGTCGGCGGCACGTTTCTGGAAGAGGATCGCTACGACGCCTGGGCCGATGAGCTGCGCCAGTCCTACACGAGCATGTACATCGAGGCGCTGCACCGGCTGGCCCGCCACGCCTACGGGCGCGGCGAGTACTCGGCGGCGATCCTCTATGGCCAGCGGCTGCTCCAGCACGATAGCTGCGATGAGGAGGCCCACCTGCTGCTGATGCGTTGCTATGTGGCCCAGGGGTTGCGCCACCTGGCCGTGCGCCAGTATCAGCTGTGTGTGAGTGCCCTGCGCGCGGAGCTGGGGCTGCCGCCGAGCGAGGAGCTCGAAGGGTTCTACCGCAGGGTGGTGGAGGCGGGGCGCGACGGCTAGCGGTGGCGGTGCGTAGCCTCCGGCCCCCCGTTTCGCCTATGCTCACCGGCCACTCATCGGGCGCTCGCGGATGTGTCACCCGGGGCCACACGGGCTGTGACCAGCCCGTGTGAGCGCGTCGTATCCCCCGGCGCGGGCTTCAGGGGCGGCCAGCAGCCATCTGCGACCGGCGGTGTGCCACATCTGGACGAGTTGCCTTCCCCCGCTCTTGCTTTGGGAGCGGGGAGCCTGCCCCTGCGAAACGGTACGCCTGATCAAACAGGGTTTGATAGAGTTCACGGCGTTAAGTTGCGCAGGGGCCTGTGGCCGCTCCCCGTCTCCCCGCTGATGCACAGTCTCAAGCCAGAGGTGATGGCACACCCCGGGTGATCCGCAGCTCCGGCTCGCTGAGCGCGTGCTTAACCACCTGAGCACCCAGCGAGGGCTCACGCGCGGCTCAGCCGGGGCGGGCCCGAAACTTGTGCGGCGCTATGGGCCAATCCTGAGCCGCCGGTGAGCGGACCCGGCTATGCTCCCCTCGTCACGGCGACGCAGCGAGCGGCGCCAGCGAAGCAAAGGGAGAGAGCACTATGACTTCGACAGCGACCAAAGGCGAAGTGGCCGTCAGCCGGAGCGGTTCGGTTGAGGTCACGGCGGAGCAGGTGCGCGCGGCGGTCGAGGCCCGGCTGCAGGCCGCCCTCGACGAGGCCAGGGCCAGCGGCATGCCGCAGACGGCCGGCCCCGCGCTCTGGTGGGACATGTACGCCTATGGCCCGTTCAAGGCCCCGCTCGCCCCCTTCCCCGCGCCGCATCAGATCGTGCGCCTGGGCGAGACGGTCTACATCGCCTCCATCCTCTACCTGAACGAGACCTACCCCTACCCCACCGCCGCCGACGTTCTCGCTACCTTCGGTATGCCCTACTCGATCGCCTGGGACACGAACAACGTCACGTCTCTGACGAAGGAGACGAACCTCGCTGGCATCCTGCACCGCAACTTCGTCCCCGGCCAGTCCTGGTACGTGGACATCATCACGCTCACGCCGGAGCACGAGGGCATCCACGAGGTGAACCTGCGCGGCCGCATCACCGGCTGCAATGGCGAGCTGGCTCCGCCCTTCGCCGGCTACGCCACGCTGGTCTTCGAGTTCGACAGCTCGCTCTTCACCCTGGGAAGCCATAGCCGCTACCAGGGCCCGGTGCGCTTCGATGTCTACCGCTGAGTTGCGGTATGAGGGGACACGGCGCATCCGCCCGAGCGATGCGCCACGTTCCCGCTGAGGTCTTGCCCGGGATCCGCTCGTTGAGGCGCCGCGCGGGGCACGGGGAGGGCAACGCCTTCCCGCGCCCCGCGTTGCGGCGACTGCCAGGCGCATCCTGGCCGGACAGCTACGGAGCCGCTATGGTCATTGTCGACTCTCAGCAGCTTGAGCGGGCGCGGCTCGAGTTGCGCGCGATGGTCCGTTCCTACCTCTTCAGCCCCGACTACGCGATCAATCTGATCGACTTCGGCTTCCCACGGCGTACCAATCCGGCCACCGGCCAGCGCTACTGGGACACATCAAGCGCGGCCCTGCGCTTCCACGTGACGAAAAAGTATACCCTCGCCGAGCTCGATGAGCTGAAGCTGAAGCGTCTGCCCCGCCGGATCGGGCCGTTCCAGACCGACGTGATCGAGGCGGAGTACGGCGTTGATCTGCCCCTGACCCCACCCTCGGGCCCTCGTGCCGCCCCCCGCGCCAGGCTCTGCGGCGGCCTCGGGATCTCCATCGCCCGCGACAACTACGGCACCCTTGGCGGGATCGTGCGCGATCGGCAAAGCGGCGCGCTGATGATCCTCAGCAACTGGCACGTGCTCTACGGCACCCGCAACGCCAGGCAGGGCCGCCCGATCTACCAGCCGATCCTGCGGGCCAATGCCCCCGTGCCGGCCATCGTTGCTCGGGCCGCCCGCGAGCGCCTCTCCGCGTACGGCCCCACCGAGCTGCCGCTGGATGTAGCGACGGCCACACTGGTTGACCAGTTGGCCTGGGAGAATATGCAGCTTGAGATTGGCCCCGTCTCGGGTGTTGGCCGGGCCCGGCTAGGGATGAAGGTGGTCAAGTCGGGCGTGGCTACCGGGCGCACCGTCGGCGTGGTCAGCGGGCTCGAGGGTTTCAGCAAGATGACCTACGATGGCAACTGGAAGCGCCTGATCGAGCGGGTGGTGACGATCAGCCGCTGGCCGCTCGACCAGGGCCAGGGCCTGGTGAGCCAGGGCGGCGACTCGGGGAGTTGGTGGTTGGAGGAGGCGACGGGCCGGGCCGTGGCCCTGCACTTCGCCGGGCTTCGGGACGGCACCAGGGCCCAGGCCATCGACATGCAGCATGTGCTCGATGCGATGGACGTGGAGATCGCCGATGGGGCTGCCTGAGCTGAACGGGCCGGGGTCGTTCTGCGGCAGCGCACGAGGCGCCCCATAGGATGCCAGATCATGGTGACGGCTGCGCAATTGGAACCACGGTGCGCGTTCGGCTCCTTGGAGACGCGGCGCCCCGGCGCATGCATCCGAACGATGGGTGCGCTTCCATGGAGCGCATTGCTTGGAGCGAGCACGCCATCTGCGGAGGGATTAGGCGCGTCAGAACGCCATCCGCAGATGGTTCCCCGGCTCCTGGTTCTCGGTTCTTGCGCTGAAGAGGATGGGACGTGCTGCGTCTGCCCGTGGCGCCGAATCCGATCGGCGGTTGCAAGGGATGGCCCGCGAGGAGCATGCCATGAGGGAATCTGACGAGCGGGCGGGAGCGAAGGAGCGCGCCGCCTTCCACATCTCCATCCAGTACTACACCGACGCCGACGGCCACGTGGTATGGCAGACTCACGCCGATCACGAGGAGAGCGGGGCCCACGCCGTATGGCCGGGCGCGCCGGGGGAGGCCCTGCTGCGCTGGCTGATCGAGGTGGCCGAACTGCCGGCTGAGGTGGCCCGCCCCCAGCCCGCGCCAACCGAGGCGCCCGCGCCCGTGGCGGCGGAGGTGCCCGCGCCGGAGCCCGAGGAAGGTGAGCCCGGCGACGACTTCACCCAGATTATCGGCATCGGCAGCGCGACCGCGCGACGGCTCCAGCAGGCCGGAATCCGCACCTACGCCCAGCTCGCGGCCCGCACCCCCGAGGAGCTCAGCGCGATCGTCCACATCTCCGCCGACCGGATCGCCAGGCGCGGCTGGATCGCCCGCGCCCGAGCCCTGGCACGGCTCGCGAGTCTGCCGCCCAACGCCGGGGTGGAGGCTCCCCCACCTGATACGAGGGCAGCAGGCAGCGACCTCGGCACCGCTCTGATCGTTGAGTTGCATTTTGACGAGAGCGGCGACCTGATCGAACAGCTCCTGGTCCGCGAGGGTGATGCCCCGACGACTGTGGCGCTGCCGGGGGAGAGGTACATCGCCCGCTTCTTCGTGGAACCTCCGGCGGCGATGGTCGGGCAGGCAACCGGCGAGCTCTCCCTCGCCTACGCGGGCGGCGCGGCGCCCACAGTGGCAGAGCTTGCGCTCGACGACCTGGAGCTCGATGAGTTGCCTGCTGCGGCGCCGGGGGCTCCGCCACGGCTGCGAGCACGCACAACCATCCGGCGCGTGGGCCTCGAAGCGGACATGCTGGCCCGCGCGCATCCGGACTATGTGGCCTATGTGCTGGCCTACGCGCTCGACACCGGGGAAACGAGTGTGCTCCAGAGCATCGCCGGGCGATTCAATCCACAGACGCCCGAAGAGCCGCTCGAGATCGCCTTCCCCGTGCCGGAAGTTGGGCGCTACCAGACGGCCCTGGTGCTGCTCTGCGCAGGTTTCACCATGGTGTACGCGGCGACCGGGCCGCGGCTCCGGGTGAATCCGTAGGGGCTAATGCTTGCCGAAGCCCTCGTCCTCAAGAGCCTGAAGAGCCTTGAGCCAGGGGCGAAGTAACTCGGGCGAGAGCTCATCATCGGCACTGGCGGGGCTGTCGAGGTGGGTGGCCCCGCTGGCGCTGGGAGCACCGCTCCCGCCGCTGTGGATGGCCAGCATATCGCCGGGCTCCAGCACGCTGCGGCGCAGCGCGGGCCGGCTGAACAGGAGCAGCCGCCGGCCACAGGCGGGGCAGTGCCACTCCTCGGCGCCCGAGCTGTGGGTGCCAACAATCCGCATCACATGGTTCTCAGACACGCTCATCGGCTACTCCTCACGGCGATGGGCCAGCGCCCGTTGCTGATGCCAGGCACCCACGGGGCGCCTCGGGGCCATGGACCGGCGCCTGCCAGGTAAAAACCCCATTAATCCATCATACCATGAAGCCGTCACGGCACCAGGCTGCTGCGAATCGCCATCCTGCCGGCAGGCGGATGGTGGCGGCACCGACGCCCGGGGCTGTGGCCCCGCGTAGGCGTTGAAGGGCGGACAGAACATCTGCTTGGAGCCGTGGTTCACGGCGTTGGGCCGTGCTGCTGGCCCTCCCCCCCCGCTTGCGCGGGGGCATGCCCGTCGCTTGCGCGGGGGCATGCCCGTCGCTTTCCTGAACCGGTAGGCGGGCGGCTCCCCCTGCGATCCTTGCCCAAACTGCCATCGGGTTGCGGCGTGCGCGGGAACGCCTGAGAGGGCGGCATTGGGGCCGGATCGGCACCGTGGCCGCGCGGTCACGCCCGCGCAAGCGGATCTCCAGGAAGGGCTCCCGTGGCAGGGAGCCGCAGAGCGGCGGCCTACCGGCCCCACGGTGAACCGCTGCTCTGGCGCATGAGCTGCCATGGAACCCCAGTGCGCTATCGGTACCGCGTCGCCGCAGCACGTTGCGTTCCCGCGTATACGAGCGCGCGCTGGTTGTGGTTCCATGGCGATCAGGAGCCCATACCCGCACCGGTGTATCAGCGGCTATAATGAGCGCATCCTGCCAGCAAACCAGACGGTCGGACCGCCCCTCGCGGGGTGACGAGTGGTGAGCCGATCCCGTCCTTCTCTCAGACAAGCAATCATATACTGCCGACGGCGCCACGCGCGCGCCAGGAGTCCGCCGCGATGAGCCCGAATGACGCGATCCGCTCGGAAGATATCGAGCTTGACTTCGGCAATGGCGCCGGCATCTTCGACCAGACCTACAGCGTGCCCGAGGGCACCATCCTGGGCATGATCGGACCCTCGGGCTGTGGCAAGACGACCACCTGCCGCGTGGCCCTCGGCCTGCTCACACCGCAGAAGGGGCGCATCACCACCCTGGGGCGTACCCCCACCGCCTTCCGCGCCGAGGACCGGGAGCGGATCGGCTACATCCCCCAGCAGTTCGTGCTCTACCCCCGGCTGAGCGTGGCCGAAAACGCCGCCTTCGTTGCCTCACTCTACGGGATGCCGGCGGGCCAGGTGCGTAGCCGCATGGACGAACTGCTGGCCTTCGTCGAGCTCAGCGATGCGCGCAACCGGCTTGGGCAGAACCTCTCCGGCGGCATGCAGCGGCGCCTCATGCTGGCCGGCGCGCTGATGCACGACCCCATCCTGCTCTTCGCCGACGAGCCCACAGCCGGGATCGATCCGGTGCTGCGGGCCCGCTTCTGGGAGTACTTCCGCAAGCTGCGCGACGAAGGGCGCACCCTGGTGGTCACGACCCAGGTGGTGAGCGAGGCGGTCTATTGCGATTATGTGGCGGTGATGCGCAAGGGCCGCATCCTGGCGGTGGACACGCCGGCCAATCTGCGCAAAATGGCCCTCGGCGGCGAGATCATCGACGTGACCCTCGACGACCCGGATGATATGCGGCGGGCCATGGAGACGCTGCGCCGCTGGGACGACGTGGTGAAGGCGGTGCATCGCGCGCCTGGAGGAGAGGCAGATCTGCACGTTGTGGTGGACGACGCACGGGAATGGCTGCCGGAGGTGCTGAACCGGCTTGAGAACCAGCGTCCCCGGATCGCGATCGCGGGCGCGGCCCCACTTGAGGTGAGCTACGACGAGGTCTTCATCAAAATTATGGAGCAGGATCAGCAGCGCCAGGAGGCCCAGGGTGGCTAACGCACCGCAGATCAGTACCGGCGCGGCGACGGCTCCGGCCGGTAAGGTTCACATCCCTGGCTGGCGGCGCTGGCTGATCCGGGTGCGGGCCTACTGCCTCAAGGAGGTCAACGAGATCCGCCGCCAGCCCTTGCTCATCCTCAGCCTGATCATCGGGCCGCTGGTGGTGCTGATCCTCTTCGGCTCGACCTACGTGAACAGTACCCCCCGGGTGCGCACGGCGGTGGTGTTGCCCCCGGGTGGCATCCCCGGCGTCGATATTGCCCAGATCCAGGAGTTGATCGGCCTCAACTTCGATCTGCGCGAGGTAACGGAAGATCGGGCCGGCGCCGAGGCCCGCCTGGCCGCCGGTGACCTGGACCTGGTGCAGGTGTTGCCGGGCAACATCACGGCCGCGCTGCAGGGCGAGGCCAGTCCCCAGATCGAGTTCCGCTCCAACGCGATCAACCCGCTCACCGAGGGCTGGATCCAGTACCTCGCCTACGCCCAGGTGAATGAGATCAACAAGGCCATCTTGCGCGCTACCACTGCCCGCGCCCAGCAGGAGGCCGCCGAGATCCGCCTGCGCATCACCAATGTCGAGGGCCAGGCGCTGGAGCTGGAGCAGGGGATCAGCGCGGCGCGCAAGCAGGCGGCCCAGGAAGACCTGCGGGATCTTGCGGCCCTGCTCGATCGGCTGGAGCGTGCGCTGCCGCCCCAGGAGGTGCTGGCGGCGCAGGGCGGCGAAATAGCCACGCTGCGCCAGCGGATTACTGGCCTGCAGGAGACGCTTGAGCGCCTGGATCGTGCCATTGCTACCGATACCCTCGGCCAGACCCTCGCGGAGATCGCCCGGGCCCGCACCGATCTACAGGCCCTCGACGGCACAATCGAGCTGTTCGTGAATACCTCGCCCGACGCGCTCGTCTCACCCGTGACCCAGAGCTATACCAATATCCGTGGCGGCGCTTACTCAGCGGTGGTCTACTATGCCCCGGGGGTGCTGGCGCTGCTGGTGCAGCATACGGCGATCACCCTGGGGGCGCTGGCCCTGGTGCGCGAGCGGCTCATGGGCGCCTTCGAGGTCTTTCGGGTGGCGCCGGTGAGCCTGACCCAGCTGATCATCGGCAAGTACCTCGGCTACACGATCTTCATCGGTCTGGCCACCCTGGTGCTGATCGTGGCCATGGTGTTGATCGGTGTGCCGCTGCTCGGGAGCTGGTTGCAGTTTGCGGCGCTCATCCTGCTGCTGATCCTCGCCTCGCTCGGGGTAGGCTTCCTGATCTCGACCCTCTCTGGCTCCGACAGCCAGGCCATCCAGCTGGCGATGATCTCGCTGCTGCTCTCGATCTTCTTCAGCGGCTTCTTCATCGCCCTGGATAGCTTCGCCTGGCCGGCGCTGCCGGTAGCTTACAGCATCCCGATGACCCACGGGCTGGCCGGGTTCCAGGACCTGATGCTACGCGGTGTGGCGCCGGGGCTCTGGACGTGGCTCGGCCTGGCGCTGATCGCCGTGGTAACCTTCGGCCTTGTTGTGCTGCTGACGCGGCGGCAACTGCGGCGGGCCTGAGCGTGTGGGTGGCACTGTGTTCGCCCGGGGGCCGCGAACGGGAGCTCTCGCGCGCCTCATGGCGTGCGCAGGGCCTCGATCGGCGGAAGGCGTGAGGCGCGAACGGCGGGGTAGATTCCGGCCACCAGGCCAACGACGGAGGCGAAGGCGAGGGCCAGCAGCACCGCCTGGGCGTTGATCAGCAGATGGGGGGCGATGCCCGCCCCGGCGAAGAGCAGTTGCACCACCACCGCCCCGACGTTGACGAGAAAGCTGGTGAGTAGCACTCCCGCCACGCCGCCGATCAGGCTGAGGACAACCGCCTCCACCAGAAATTGCACCAGGATGTCGCCGCGCCGCGCGCCCACGGCCTTGCGCAGGCCGATCTCGCGTGTGCGCTCGGCCACGCTCACCAGCATAATGTTCATGATCCCGATCCCACCAACCAGCAGGGCGATGCCTCCGATCACCCCGAGAAAGGCGGTGAGGCCAACGAGGATGTTGGTGTTGCTCTCAACGATCTGGCGGAAGTCCTGGAAGCTGAAGTCGCTCCCTTGCTCGGGCAACAGTTTATGGCGCTCACGCAGGAGCGCAATCACCGCCTGCTGTACGGTGTCGATCCGGGAGAGATCTTCGACGTAGATCGTCGCTTCGCTCACCTGCACGCTGCCGAGCGATGCCTGGGGAAAGAGCCGGTCGCGCGCGACGGTGATCGGCACCAGCAGGTTCCCGCCGCCAAAGAAGAACCCTCCGCTGGGCGGCGCATAGACGCCGACCACGCGGAAGCTCAGGCCCTGCACGCGCAGCTCGCGTCCGAGGGGCCGCCCGTCCGGGAAGAGTTGCTGGGCCATGAACAGGTCGAGCACGGCCACGCGGGCGCGCTCGTCGAGGTCGCGCTGGGTGAGGAAGCGCCCCAGCATGAGGCTCATGGTCGGGCGCAGGTAGCCCGGGTCGGTGCCGATGATGTTGGCGTAGGAAACGTTCGGGCCGGCGCGCAGTTCGCCCCCGCTGATGTAGCGGGCCGTCACCTCGCGCACGTCCGGCAGCCCGGCGATGGCCTCAATGTCCCCGGCCGTCAGGCGGGGCTGCTCGGCCGGGATCGCGCTCGGGTTGTTGTAGTCGGGCTGGGCGAGCAGGGTGAGCGCGTCGGTCTCCAGCGCCTCGAACTGGCTCTGGACGAAGCGCTGGAAGCTCTGGCCGACCGAGAGGAGTGTGCTCACTGCGGCGATGCCGATGGCGATGCCGAGGGTGGCGAGCAGCGAGCGCATCTGGTTGCTGAGCAGGCTGTCGAGGGCGATGCGCAGCGCCTCGATGAGTTTCATGCTACCCCCCCACGAATCCGGGCGGCCCCTCCATCGGCGGTAGGGTCGGCAGGATGATCGAGTCGCCCTCATTGATCCCGCCGAGCACCTGCACCCGGTCGCCGCTGGTGACGCCAAGCTCCACGGGCACGAGTTCGCCGGTCGGCTGCCCGTCGGGGCCGGTGCCGCTGGCCAGGCGCACCTGGGGACCCTCGGGGCCGTACTCGACAGCCTGCAGCGGGATGATCAGCGTGTCCTCGATCGAGAGGATCTGGATGCTTGCGGTGGTGGCCATGCCCACGCGGAGCCGCTCGTCGCTCACCTGCAGGGCGATCTCTACCGGGTAGAGGCCGCCGAGTGCGCCTGACGGGAAAGGCATGCCGAAGCCTCCGCCCGGATCTTGCTGGCCGCTCTCGCTCGGCAGGTCGCCCACCAGGAGTAGTTCGCCGGTGAAGCTCTCGCCCGGCACCGAGTCCACGCTCACGAGCACCTGCTGGCCGGCCGCCACCCGGGCCACGTCCTGCTCGGTCACCTGACCGCGAATGAGAAACCCGCGCAGGTCGGCGATGGCGATGGCGTCGTCGGCGGTGGTGAGGGTGCCGGGCTTCAGGCTGATGTCGGTGATCGTACCGGCGATCGGTGCGCGCAGGGTGGCGGCGTCGAGCTCGGCCTCGGCCTCGGCCAGGGCGGCGCGGGCCTGTTCGAGGGCAGTGCGGGCCCGGGCCAGTTCCACCGGGTCGGGCCCGGCCTTGAGCTGTTCCTCGGCGGCTATTGCTTCGAGCAGGGCCGCCTCCAGTTCTGCGCGGCGGGCTGGCCGCTCGGGGTTGTCAACGAGCTCGACATAGGCGCGCTCGGCTTCGGCCACCGCCTGGCGGGCTTCGAGCAGGGCCGCCTCGACGCCACGGGTACGGGCCGTGTCGAAGGTGCGCTGGGCCTCCGCCACGTCGCGCTCAGCGGCGGCGACTGCCCGCTCGGCGGCCTGAATCTCGCGCACCTCGTCTTCGCGGGCCTGCTCGTAGGCCTCGCTGAGGTTCTGCACGCTCTGCTCCGCGTTGCGCAGGTTCACGCCAGCGTCGGCAAAGGCGCGCCGGAACGCCTCGACCTCGCGGTCTTCGAGCTCGCGGTTGCGGGCCACGCCGCTCTCGTCCACGATCTTCTCGGTGGGGTGGCGGCCGGTGCGCTGCACAAAGTCCCAATCCCAGAAGGCATCGCTGTAGGCCCGCTGCACCCGCTCGAGCTCCTGCACCCCTTGCTCAAGCGCCTGGGCTGCGTTCGTCTTGGCCCGCGAGGCGCTGTCGCGGGTGGTCTCCAGGCTGATCCGGGCCTGGGTGAGGGCCTCCTGGGCGCTGAGCAGCCCGGCCTCGGCGCTGCGCAGGTCGTCGGGGGCCAGGCCGCGCTCCAGGTCGGCAAGGCGCTGGCGGGCACTGTCGCGGCGCGCCCGGGCCACCTCCACATCGAGCGGCTGCACCGACTGGCTGTCGGCGGCGAGATTGGCGCGGGCGCGGGCCACGGCTGCCGCAGCTTGGGCCAGATCGGCCTCGGTGGGGCCGGCAAGCAGCTTGTCGAGGGTCTGCTGAGCCTGGTCGAGCTCGGCCCTGGCGCTGGCGACCTTCAGGTCGAGGTCGCGCGTCTCCAGGCGTGCCAGGACGGCGCCTTCGGCTACCTCATCGCCGCGCGCCACGAGGACCTCGGCCACGCGAGCGCCGGCGGGGAAGCTCACCCGGGCGCGGTCGCGGGGCTCCAGGGCCCCGTTGACCTCGACGGTTTCGGAAAGGGTGCCCCGCTCCACCGGCACGACGATGATCTCCGGTTGCGGCAGGGTGGGGGGGCGAACGATCTGCTGGCGGGCGATCACGGCGGCGACACAGGCGCCGATCACGAGGAGAAGCGCCAGGCCGGTGAGCAGCCGTCGCCACGGGAGCCGGCGGCGGCGGGCCGGTGGAACTGTCATAGCGAAGAGTGCTCGTTAGAAGGAGCGTACGACGACGCGCAGGACGGTCACATGACGGCGAGATGGACGCGCGCGTGGCACGCCAGAGGGTGTCGAACCCGCCTGCATCATACCAGAGGGCGCGGCGCGGCGCGGGCACAGCCGCGTGAGGTGCCGCTGAGATAACGCCGCAGGCGCAGGGATGGGTTCCTCAGTTTGCCTCGAACTGCTCGAAGGCGAGGCCATAGCTTCGGGCGGCCACATCGCCCAGGGCGGCTGGCCAGTGCCCCGTGATGGCGCGGGTGATCTTGCCGGCGTGCTCGTGACAGTTCTCGATAAAGAGCGTGTAGCGCTGCTGGATCCCGGCGGCAACTGTGCCCGCGAGGTAGACGCCCGGCACATTCGTCTCCATCGTTTCCGGGTTGAAGCTGGGCACGCGGTTCTCGCCGCGTAGCTCCACCCCGAGCGACTCGAGCAGGCGCTGGTCGCCCCGGAAGCCCGTGGCCAGCAGCACGAAGTCGGTCTCGTGGCGCAGCGGTGGCCCCGAGGGGCGCGCGAGCTCCACGCAGGTGGGCGTAATCGCCATCGGCGTCGTCTCGGGGAGGAAGCGGATCGTGCCGGCGGCAAACTGGGCCTCAAGGTCGGGCAGGAGCCAGTGTTTCACGCGCCGCTCGTCGAGGCGGGAACCACGGTAGCTGAGCGTCACTAGGGCGCCCGCGCGCCAGCAGCGCAGCGCGGCCTCGGCCGCCGAGTTCTTGCCGCCAACGATCAGCAGCCGGCGCCGGAAGTAGTCGTGGGGGTCGCGGAAGTAGTGCGAGACGTGGGGCAGATCCTCGCCGGGGATGCCGAGGCGGTTGGGCCAGTGCATATCGCCGATGGCCAGCACCACGCGGCGGGCGTGGTAGCGGCGCTCGCCGGCGAGGGGGGCAGTGCGTAGCATAAAGCCGCGCTCGACGCGCTCGATGGCGGTTACGGGCTCGTAGGTGTTGATGCGCAGATCGAACTGCTCGACGATAGCTCGCAGGTAGGCCAGGTACTCCTCACCAGTGATGCGCCCCTGGTGACTGTTGGGGATAGGCACGCCGGCGAGTGCGAGGCGCTCGGTGGTGCTGAAGAAGCTGGTGTTGCGGGGCCACCAGGTGAGCGTGTGGCCAATCTGAGCCGCGTCGAGGTGCAGGTAGGGCACCCCGGCGCGGGTGAGGCAAACGGCGAGCTCGATGCCGATCGGGCCGGCGCCGACGATCGCTACCTCAAATGGGGTCGGTTCGCTCATGCTGTTCCTCACACTGGAGACGAGGCGGTGAGCCGCCTTCGGTCTCCACCATGATACCCCACTTCGGGCATGCGCCCTTGCCCGTGGCGCCTGTAGCCGGGGTGCGTCGCCCATGCGCAGAGGTGGCACGCTTCCTGCTTGATGCTGACCAGCCTGGCGGCAACGCCGGCCAGGCACGCTGGTGCGGCACGGCGATGTGTCGCCCTGACACCCAGGAGGATAAGATTATGGCAACGACAGTGATCGGGCTCTTCGATAGTTTTGGCGAGGCCCAGAAGGCAGTGCACGATGTGATGCGCTACGGAGTGCGGCGCGAAGATATCAGCCTGTTAGCGCGGGACGAGCAGGGCACGATCCAGCACGCGGTGGGCGCCAGCGGCGCGGCCGAGGGGGCCGGGGCGGGGGCGGTGGGCGGCTCGTTGATGGGCGGCGCACTGGGCCTGCTGGTGGGCACGGGCCTGCTGGTCATCCCGGGGATTGGCCCTGTGCTCGCCGCCGGACCACTGGCGGCCGGGATCGGCTCGGCGGCGGCGGCGATCGGCGCTACGGCGATGGGCGCGGGCCTGGGCGCGGCGGCCGGTGGTCTGCTCGGCGGGCTGATGGGCGCGGGCGTGCCCGAGGGCGATGCGCGGGCCTACGTGGAGGGCGTGCGCCGTGGCGGCACGCTGGTGAGCGTTACGGCTGTTGAGGCTGAGGCGGCCGATGTGCGCGAAATCATGCTGCGCAACGGCGCCATCGATATCGACCGCCGCGCGGCGAGTTGGCGCGATTCGGGCTGGAGCGATGCCGCAGACAACGCGGTCGATGTGCCCGATGCCGAGCGCTCAGCCGACGACTGGCGCGATAGCACGAGGTCGCGCACGGCCAGCGGCACCGCTGCTGAGTCTGCCACCGGCGCTAGCATCACCTCCACTGGCGCCGTGATTGGGACCGCCGCCGGCGAGCGCGCTGAGGAGCGCCGGCAGGGCCCCGGCTTCAGTGAGGGAGCGCTCAGCGACGTCGATCGCAAGATGGCCGATCCGGCCTTCACCAATGTCGATCGCACGGGTGGGGCCGTCAAAGGGAGCGCGGGCTTCGCCAGCGGCCACCCCCAGCCGCGCGAGCAGCGGCCCGAGACCTTCTCCGAGTTCGCCGCCGATGGCGAGGCAAGCATCCGCGACACCCCAGAGGGCACTCTGCCAGCCCACGGCGACTACGCCCGGGGCATGCGGGAGGAGCGTGCCGCGCCAACGGAGCCGGATTACGCCCGTGGGATGCACCGTGGCCCCGAGGAGCCCGGCCAGCGTGCCGACGAGCCCGGAATGCCTCACCACGGCGACTACGCCCGTGGCATGCGCCAGGAGGCAGCCGAGCCCACTCAGCCCGACTATGGCCGGGGCCAGCGTGGCTATGAGCTGTACGAGACCGAGTTCATCGAGCACTACCGTGGGCTCACTGGCAATGGTGGCCAGCCCTTCGACTCCTACCAGCCCGCTTACCAGTTCGGCTACGCCATGGGCGAGGATCGCGCCTATCGTCACGAGAACTGGCAGATGGCAGAAGCCGATGTTCGCCAGTCCTGGGAGCAGGAGGCGCGCGGCAACTGGGAGGAGTTCAAGCAGAGCATCCGCTTCGGCTGGGAGAAGGCGCGCGGCCTGCGCTAAGGCGCCCCTGGCCGTTTATCCGTCGCCCTGGCACGGAACCTGCATATCTAACGGCGAGCGGGCCCGGACAGTCCGGGCCAACATCCACCACAGCGTTCTCCAGAAGGAGGGAACACGTGATCAACTTTATCCTCTGGCTCCTGTTCGGTGCCCTGGTTGGCTGGCTCGCGAGCCTGGTGATGCGCACCGACGCCCAGCAGGGCGCGCTGCTCAACATCGTGGTCGGTATCGTCGGCGCGTTTCTCGGCGGCTTCATCTTCAGTCTGCTCGGCCTCGGCGGCAGCAACATCAACAACAGCGACTTCAGCCTCAGCTCGCTGATCGTCTCCTTTGTGGGCGCCATCGTGCTGCTGGGGATCGTCAACCTCTTCCGCCGCGGCGCAGTACGCTAGCCCCACCCGCCAGACCCCATCCGTCCCACTGTCCGCCCCCTCGCTCCTCGGTGAGGGGGCGCTTGTTGATCTTACGGAGGTGCTCATGCAGCGCAAGAACGGCCAGTCTCGCTCAGTGTGGATGGAGAGCGCAGACCTCCCCACCTACCGGCCGCTCGCAGCCCCGGAGCATGCCGGCGTGCTCATCATCGGCGCCGGTCTGGCGGGGATCACCGCGGCCTACTGCCTGGCGAAAGACGGCTTTGAGGTGATGGTCCTGGAGCAGGGTCAGATCGGTAGCGGCGATACCGCCCGCACTACCGCCCAGATTACCGCCATCCTCGACAAGGGCTACGCCGAGACGGAGCGCCTGCGCGGTGAGGATGGGGCGCGGCTGGCGGCGGCGAGCCACTACGCCGCGATCGATAGGATCGAGGGCATCGTTCGTGAGGAGGGGATCGCCTGTGCTTTCGCGCGGGTGGATGGCTATCTCTTCCTCGGCCCGGGCGATAGCGCCGATACGCTCACCAACGAGCTCTCGGCAGCCCGACGAGCCGGCATTCCGGACGTAGAGTTGCTCGCCACGGTGCCAGCCCTCGGTGGGCGCATGAGCGGCCCGGCCCTGCGCTTCCCGCGCCAGGCCCACTTTCATCCCCTCCGTTACCTCGCCGGCCTGGCCCGCGCCGCCGAGCGGCTTGGTGCGCGGATTTACGGCGACACCCACGTGCAGACAATCAAGGGTGGCGCCGTTCCCTTCATCGAGACTAGCAATGGGCTCACGGTGACAGCCGATCGCATCGTGATCGCCACCCACGCGCCGATCAACGACGCGATCGGCTACAGCACCCGTGTCTTCCCCGCCATGACCTATGTGGTCGGCTTGCAGCTGCCCAGGGGGAGCCTGCCGCCCTTCCTGGCTTTCGATACCGCAGACCCCTACCACTATGTGCGCATCCAGCAGGCGGCCGAGCATGATCTGCTGATCGTGGGCGGCGAGGACCATAAGACGGGCCAGGCCGACGACCAGGATGAGCGGTACGCCCGCCTGGAGGGCTGGGCCCGCCAGCACTTCCCCCAGGCCGGCCCGCCGCGCTCCCGCTGGTCGGGCCAGGTGTTCAACGCTCTGGACGGGCTGGCCCTGATCGGGCCGGATCTGGCCTCGCCCAACGTCTATGTCATCGCCGGGCAGAGCGGGATCGGCATGACTCACAGTACGATCGGCGGCATGCTCCTGGCTGACCAGATCGCCGGACGGCAGAACCCTTGGGCGGAGCTCTACGAGCCGAACCGCCTGCCTATCCGGGGCCTCGGCGAGGCGCTGAGCGAAGGGCTCAATGTAGCCGCGCAGTATCGCGATCTGCTCAAAGGCGGCGATGTCCGTTCAGAGGCGGAAATCCCCGCCGGAACCGGGGCTGTGGTCGGCTGGGGGCCAGGCAAGCTGGCGGTCTACCGCGACGAGCAAGGTGTTGTCCACCGGCGCTCGGCTCTCTGCACACACCTGGGCTGTGTGGTCGCCTGGAACGACGCCGAAAAGACCTGGGACTGTCCGTGCCACGGTTCGCGCTACACGGCCTACGGCAAGGTGATGAGCGGGCCAGCGCCCGCAGACCTCGGACTGGCTGAGTGAGCGGTACGGGAAAGGCGGCAGGGGCGCAGCACGCTGCACCCCTGCCTGATTCTTGCCCCACCGGCTATGGTATCTGAGCTAGCTCCACCCCATCATCGGCGCCGGGGCTAGCGCACCTCTGATAACTCGCCACCAGCCGATCCATGCGCGATCGCTCCCGGGCGAGCCCACGCGCGCTCTGCCGTGAAGGGGTGTCCATTGGTGGCTCATCACCGCCGCTCGGGTTCAACATCAGCTCACCTCCGGCTGGATCGCGGTCGGAACCGGGACTGCCCCGGTCTCTGTTGTATCGACGGCCACCGCCTCGCTATCGATCGGCTGCGGGCCGTAGAGCTCGATATGGCCGCAGGCCACACAGACGCGCGCACTGATCGGTTGGGGGTCGGTGCCGCGAGGGCCAGCTAGCATCACCGGGCCGCCAGCTGTCAGCAGTTCGCTCGCCCAGGTCTCATTGTCGCAGCGGGGGCATCGGATCATGGTAGGTCTCCTGTGATGCTCTGCCTGGCTCACCCTCCGGCAAGAGCTGTGCCATCCGGCGCGGTGGTAGAATGCGTGTATTCTCCGGGATTCAGGGGCCAGGGGGAAGCCGCCGATGGCACGGTGCCGATCATCCGTCGCCGCATGACCACGGCCCGCCGCTACGGATCGCCTGTCGCCGAAGGCCCGCAACGACGGGAGGCAGCGTGCTGCATCCCCCCGCGCTCCTCCGTGTCCCGCCGTGTTCCCCTCCGCTCCCCGAACCCCCCTGGGGCCGAGGGGAACGGGACGCCGGTGGGGGCGTGGGGAAGGAGAAACGGGGGGACGAGGAGTTGCCATGGGGACCAGCGTGATCGTCATCGGGGCCGGCGCAGCCGGGCTGGCTGCGGCCGCGAGGCTGCGCGAGGCCGGCGCTGAGCCCACTGTGATCGAGGCGCGGCCGCGGATCGGTGGGCGCATTGCCCAGGAGCACGGCTTCGCCAGTGTGCCGATCGAGCTTGGCGCCGAGCTGATCCACGGTGAGGGCGCGGCCACTGTGGCGCTCGCCGCCGCCGCCGGGATCGCCCTTGCTCCGGTGGATCGCTACGGTAGTCTGCGCTGGGCGGCGGACGGCCCGGCCTGCCCCCTCGCCGAGCTGCCTGACGCGCGCCGCGAGCTGATCGCCGCGCTTGGTGCCACCTATCGAGGCCTCGCCCAGGACGAGCCGGCGCCCGACCGATCGCTGGCCGACGAGCTGCGGGCTCGTGGCTTCGACGCGGAGGCCGTTGCCATGGCCGATGTGCTGCTCGCCCAGACCTGCTGCGCTTCGGTGGAGGATCTGAGTTCCGCCGACCTGGCCCGTGAATTGCGTGCCGACCGGGCGGGGCCGCTGGAGTTTCGCCCCGTCGGTGGCTATGGGCCGCTGCTGGCCTGGCTCGCTCGTGGCCTGCGAATCGTGCTCGGCGCCCCCGCGACCATGGTGCGCCACGGCCCCGACGGCGTGCGCGTGATCGCCGGGGGGCGCACCTACGCGGCTGATGCCTGTATCGTCACGGTGCCGGTGAGCCTGCTCGCCGTGGAGCGCATCCGATTCGATCCGCCGCTCGGTCCCGAGAAGCGTGAGGCTATCGCCGCATTCCGCACCGAGCCTGCCACCAAGCTCTTCTTCCGCTTCGACCGGCCATACTGGGACGCCGGGCTGGCCTATATGGCCCACACCGGTCTCTTTAGCCGCTGGTGGACGCCCGCGCACCACCGGCCGGAGGTGCCGCTGCTCTGCTGCTACATCACCGCCGAGCGGGCCCGCGTTGTCGATGCGCTCGACGACGAAGCGCTGCGCCGGGCCGCTCTGGAGGAGCTCGCCACGCTACTCGGCGAGCCGGCGGTGCGCTCCCGCTGCACGGGGATGCTGCGCTCGGCCTGGGGAGCCGACCCCCTGGCCCTGGGTGGCTACGCCCACCTGCCGCCCGGCACCGCCGGCGCGCGCCCCGCCCTGGCCGCACCCGAGAGCCCGTGGCTGCACTTCGCCGGCGAGGCCACCGCCTACGAGAGTAACCCCCAGACGGTCCACGGTGCGATCGAGAGCGGTTGGCGCGCCGCAGCGGCCTGTCTGCGGCTGCGCTCCCCCTGACGTAGGGTGAAGCCCGGAGCGATTGAGCACCACGAGCACCCGCCATGCCCGATACCCCACGCCCATCCGCGCCCCGGCTGATCGTCCGGCTCCACGCGCTGCTGGAGGCCCTCCGTGACGGCCCTCGCGAGCTCGGTGAGCTCATCGCCATGCTCGGCGCGGCCTACCCCTCGGCCGCGAGCATACGGCGCATGCTCGACCGCGACCTGCACGATCTCGCCGCCCTCGGCATCGAGGTTGAGCGCCGCACCCGGCCCCTCCGCTACACGCTCCGTGGCGGCCTGCCGGTCTTCAGCACCGACGAACTGCGGGTGCTCGCGCTGATCCGCGACACCTTCGACCCACGGCATCCTCAGGCCGCGCAGATTGGCGCCCTGCTCGCGCGCCTCACGGCCGCCCTCACACCCCGGGAGCGGCAAGTCTACGAGCAGCGGAGCGTGCGTCGCGCGCCGGTCCAGCCCGCGATCGACTACGCGCCCTATGCCGAGCTGATCGCGCAGTTGGAGCGTTGCATCGCGGTGCGCCAGCCGGTGCGCTTTCGCTACCTCCCCACCAGCGGGCGCGAGCGGCTGCACGCCGAGGTGGAGCCCTATGAGATCGAGTTCTTCGACCGCCACTTCTACCTGGTGGGTCTCACCTCGCTCAGCCGGCAGATCCTCGACTTCCGCATCGACCGCATCCGCGAGCTTAGCCCGCTGGAGCAACGTCGCCCGCCGGGGAGCGATCGACCCCGGCCACTGATCCGCTTCCGCTACCGGCTGGCAGCGGCCCTGGCCCGGGGCGAGTTGAGCCAGCGCTTCGAGCGTCAGCAGGTGGTCGAGCGACTGGCGAATGGCGACGTGATCGTCGAGGCCGAGGGCCGCAGCGCATTCTTTATCGTCCAGACCATCCTGCGCTACCGGGGCAATGCCGAGTTGCTCTGGCCCCCGGCGCTGCGTGAGCAGATCGCCGAGGAGGTGCGGAAGCTGGCGGCGCTCTACCACGCGGGATCTTGAGCTCCCCCACGCCCTGGTTCGGCCGCAGGGGGCCGGCGTAGTCCGCTCCGTCTGTGCGGGCGCGGAACGGGCCTGTGCGCGGGCGAGCGCCATCCCTGGCTAGCGCCGTGGTTCGGGGCGGATGCGCTGCTGAGCCTCTGCGCCGGCTGCCGCATCGAGAGCCTGCCACGCGCTCCTGTCACGCCCGTGGAAATGGGCGTCCAAGGGAGCCTGTGGCCGCGTCAGCGGGGAGGCCGGGTTGGCGCCTGTGCTTGGGTTCCCGCTTCCACGGGAACGACCCCCACACGATCGCTTCGCAGGCGGAGTTTGCCCCCGCGCCCTTAACCGTTGTGCCGGCCAGGCGATCGGTCTGCTCTTGAACTTTCGCGCATTCTGGACTCAGTGTGTCCTGACTGGCATGGTACAGTGGGGGTGTTAGAAAGCGATCCAGAGTCGCTCATAAAGGCGGTTCCGAATAGTCTATCATGGCCGCTGGTGGCCTGCTGGCATCGAAAGAGGTACCAATGCAGATCACGACGCTCCCGGTCTCCTCGAAGCTCGCCGACCAGGCTGACGTTCCGCCCGAGATCGCCGCGAGGCTACCTGATGACTGGCGCCTCTCCGCGCATCAGGTGGCCACTTACGCGGCGCTCCGCCACAACGACATCGACGTGGTGTTCAACACCGCGATGACGGGGGACGGCAAGAGCCTGGCCGGCCTCTTGCCGCTGCTGGCCGCTCCGCGCCCCACCGGTACGCTCGCGCTCTACCCGACCAACGAGCTGATCACCGATCAGTTCGCGAGCGTGGCGCACACGTTGCCGCGCTGGGGCCGCCCGGCAGAATGGGCGGGGACGTTGTTCGGCGCCCGCCTCGATGAACTGACCGCCAGCGTCGAGGAGTTGAGCCGCGCCGAAACGCTCCTGCGCGAGCTGAAGAGCCGGCGCCTCGTGCTCTCTAATCCGGACATTCTGCACGCCATCCTTCAGTTCCGCTATCAGCAGCGTGGGCGTACGCCCACCCACATCGTCGGCCAGTTGCCGCTGCTGTTCGAGCAACTGACCTTCGACGAGTTCCACATTTTTGAGACACCGCAGGTGGTGGCGGTGCTGACGGGGCTGCTTTTCCTCGCTACCCAGCGCCCGGCCCCGAAGACGCTCTTTCTCTCCGCCACACCCTCCCGCGAGCTCGAGGAGTTGCTCCAGCGTACGGGCTTGAGCGCCCGGCTAAAGGTGGTCGCGCCACAGCGCGAGGGCTGGTATCACCACGGCGTGCATCCGGGCGACGGTTGGCGCCCGATCCTGGCGGAGAGCGCGATCACCTTCGCGCCCCAGACCGCCGAGGAGTGGCTCGACGCCGGGGGCGAGCAGGCCATCCTGCGCTGGTTCAGCACGCACCGGCCAGGCGCACGGGCCGCGCTGATCGTGAACTCGGTGGCGACGGCGCTGCGTCTCGTCGAGCGCCTCCGCCCGGTGCTCGCCCGGGAGGGGCTTGCGGTTGAGCCGAACACCGGGATCACCGGGCGCCAGGTTCGCAACGCATCATACGCGGCCGATCTTCTCGTTGGCACGTCCACCGTCGATGTGGGCGTGGACTTCCGGATCAACCTGCTGATCTTCGAGGCCCACAGCGCCGGCACGTTCCTCCAACGCCTTGGCCGGCTCGGCCGCCACACCAGCTTCCGCGACCGCGACGGCCACGAGCAGCGTTTCGGCGCCTTCGCCGCCTACGCCCTGGTGCCGGCGTTCGTCTACGAGCGGCTCACCGAGCCAGTAGCCGGGCAGGCGCCGCCCCTGCGCGATGGCGCGACCCTCACCCGCGAGCAGCTCGCGACGGTGATCGAGCAGGTTTTCCCCAAGCCGGCAAGCTTCGACCAGTACACCCGGCTCTGGGGCCGGTTTGTGCCGGCCAGAGTGTACCAGGAGCTTTCGCGCAAGGAGACGCGCGTTGCCTTTGCCACGGTGCGCGAAGAACTGAAGCAGCAGTACTACAAGCTCACCGGAACAAGTGTTGTGAAGGCATGTCGGGAGTGGGAGGCGTATGAACAGCAGGGCGAGGGATTGCTCATCGCCGAGGCGCAGGCGTTTCGTGGCGGCAGCCCCTTCGACTGCGGCGTGATCAAGGACGAGGAGGGCGATGTGGTCACATACGACCTGTTCTGGCTGCTGGCGAATGGCCGGCTGGAGCCCTTGAGCCTTGAGGCGTTCTGCGCTGCGGTGCGCGCGCTCGGCAAGCCCGACGCCCCGTATCGACGCGGTTTTCAACGGTACTTCTTCCGCTGGCTGGGCTTGCGGCCGCAGCGCGAGCAAGTACGGGTCGTCCTGCCACCGGATGTCGCCCGCTGGGGGCCAGACAAACACCAGGTCGCGGTGGTGCTCCCGGGGATCACGGTAGACTGCGCCGGCCACGAGTTTCTGCTCCGTCTCAATCAACGGCTCAGCGACACGCCGTGCGTGGGATTGATCGTCCCGGCGGTCGAGCCCCGGCAGCTCCGGCGGCGGCGCTACCTTCCGCCCAGCATCCAGCTCTGGCCGTACCGCGCCGACGCCGGCGACGCCGGCGAGCAGACCGGGAGCGTCGCCTTTGGCCGTGATGCGCTCCTGCTTGATAGCAAACTGCGTAGCAGGCCCCTCGGTGGCAAGCCAGAGGCGCCAATCATTTTCTGAAAGGGCTTCACCGATGCACGTCGATCCTCAATCTGATGACACCGCTGAGTTTTCGCCAGAGCCCTACGACGAGACCGAAGATCTTTCCGAAGAGCAGGCAGAACGGCTAAGCCGTCGTGACGAGCCCGAACGACCGGTGTTGAGCCCGGAGCCGCTCTTCGCCGTGCTCCTGCGTGAAGCTCTGGCGCGTATGGCCCCGGACGACGTGGTGCTGGCCGACTATGCATTGCACGTCGCGCCCAGGCTCTCGGCGTTGCTCGGCCATGTCGCGGCCAAGGGTGGCGACTTCGTGGTGCGCAAGCGCGAGGCCGGCGCTCCTGCCGAGGAGGTGGAGCGCTATGGCGACGACCAGAGCATGCGCGCTCATATCGTCAACGGTCTCTTGCCGACGGCGCGGGTTGCGCGCACCCTACTGCGGTGGAAGTGCCGCCGCTTCGTCGACGACTTCGACGAGATGACCGAGCGTCTTTTCTGCGCTGGATATACCCTCCACGACTGGCTCAAGCTGCCGTGGGTAGACGCAGAGCTGCACGCTGTGGGTCTTGCGCATCACACCGTCAATCTCGCGGTACACCTGTCGGATGTTGAGCGGATCGTCAGCGCGTGGTGCGAGCGCCTGGGGCTCGACGCCTTCCTCGCCCCGATCGGTGGCCTGGCGGTGCACCTGCACAACCTGCTGTATATCGCCACGAACACGCAACTCCAATGGGGCACGATGCACAACCTCGCCGCGCTGCCCGGCTTGCGCCCCCACGGGCGCGCCCTGTCGTTGGCGACCGACCTCTCTACCCTGGCGGATTACCTGGCCTATCTGGGCCGCACCCCGGTGGATGCCGCGCAGCACCAGGCCATCCGGCGTATGTTCGAGCAGTTCGACGACGGCGTTGTTGGCCCCCGGCTGACCTACCACCATCTGGCTGATGTACGCGGCGTGCTCACGAGCGTGATCAACAACGCCGCCGTCACGGCCTTCTCGGTGCCCGATCAGCGCGAGCCGCTGCTCTACGCTCCCACCGGCGTAGTCTACCTGGAGCGGCGCGGCGCCCCGCCCGCTCCGAGGGTGACCGACGTGGCCGACGCGGCACTCGCCCGCATCCGCGAGCTCTGCCAGCGCCAGTTGTCCGCGAACCTGACCGGCTTTGGTCGCGATGGGAAAGGCATTAAGTACGCCGACTACTACCAACTCTTCTTCTCGCCGCGCGAGTTGGCCCGCCTGGTGGCGGCCTTCGCCGAGCGGCGCATCGTCGGGAAAGAGGCCGCGGCCGGTAAACGGTATGCCAGTATCGCGGCAAAGGCGATGGCCCCGGCTGGTGTGGATCTCGATCTCCCCGCTGAGCTGGAGGTGGATCGCATCGCCGAGAGCTGCGCGCTGCTCGTGAAGATCGCGGCCGAGGCCGCGCCTGATCTCGACGCCGAGGGCCTCCTGCTCACGCGCATGGGCCTGGAGAAGCTTCGCGAGACGGTACGCCGCATCAACGGCCACAAGACCGCCGGCGGCGTTCCCTACGGATGGTACTACGCGGCGGGTGTCTACCGCCAGCGCACCCCCGGCCTCGATGAGCAGCAGTGGATCGAGCGGATGCACACGCTCGCGGAGGCCGTCGCGGAGCGGCTTCCCGACACGCCGCCTACGGGCGCGGCCGGCTGGAGCGAGTTGCGCCGTTACGTGGTCGATCACCTGCGCTTCGACGCCTCCGCGCCGGAGTCGCTGAGTAACCGGCTCCAAACCGAGCTCGCCCGCTACAGCGGCGCCCGCAAAAGCGGGCGTGGGGCGACCACCGTCTGCGCGCTGTGCTCCTCGCCCTACAGCGTCAGTGTCCAGCAGGAGGCGGCGATCCTCTTTGCCCCCATGGTCTACACCAACAAGCAGCCGCTCCACGGTAACAAGGCCATCCGCCATATCTGCGCGGTATGTGGCGCCGAGATGATGCTGCGCCAGCTCTTGATGAAACGTGGCCGCGAGAGCGGCGGCAACTTCGAGAAGCGCAAGCTGCGCTACCTCTCCTTCTACCCGACCTACTTCTTCACCCCGGAGAGCCTGCGCATGCTCCGGGCGCTCCAGGATCGGCTCCGCCGCGTGAGTTTCACCGCGCTGCGGGGGCTGCTACTGCCGCCCGATGCTCCCGCCGATCGCATCGATCTGAGCCCGGAACTCTTCCAGCGCCTGGAAGAGCTGATGCTCCACCCAAACCAGATCGCCCGCGACGAGGACGACCGGCTCTTTCGCCTGCGTTTCCCCGAGAGCGAGCCGATCACCTTCAGCTTCGTCGGGATACCCCCCGCCGAGCGCGACGCCAAAGATGCCGAGGCGTGGGTCAACCCGGCCTTCCTGGCCCTGGTGCTGCCGCTGCTATTCGACGTAAAGGTGGTGGCTAGCGAGAGCCTGTTGCCGATCATCCAGGAGGCCACCGAGCTACCCGAGACGGTAGCCTTCGACGGGCCGCACGCCTTCGTGGGGCGCCTTGCCCGCCGGTCCCGGCTCAATCTCGACGAGGTGCTGCCCGCGCTGCAGCGCCTCACCGTCAGCTACTTCGTCCATCTCGAAGGGAATGCTAGAGGAGGGGCGGGCGGCTACGACTATCGTTGGCACGAACTCCCGGCTGTGGCACGCAACCTGGAGACCTCGCCGCTCTACGCCTTCCACTACCTGAAGAAAGGGTTGCGCCGGGAGAACGTCGATGGCCTGCCTGCCGGCAAGGCCGCCCTCTATGTCGCGCTGGTCGAGCAATACCTTGAAGATGGGAGGAACCAGATGTCCCACGCCCGCGAGCTCGTGCGGCTCTACCGCCAGTTCTACCGTCATAAAGGCAAGTCCAACACCAACAGCGTGCTGCGCCCGCTCAGCGAGGCCACCGGGGTGATCCTCGAGGCCGACCTGGGGCTCTTCGATGACGACGAGGCGCTCGTGGAGGCCGTGCGCGGCCGCCTGGAGCAGTTCATCGAGAACGTTGGACGGGGCACCGCCGATGGGACCGTACCGGTCTGGCTCTATGAGAAGGAGCGTGTCCGCGACGAACTCGCCGCCGCGATCGACGCCTTCGCCCGCTATGTCGTCATCACGATCTACGCCGGGGTGTTCCGGCGCGACCGCGCCGCGCTCGCTGGCAAGCAGCTCAACCTGCTCAAGAACGCCTGCGAGTCGATCTACATGGCCGAGCAGCGCCGCGAGTGGCGCGAGCGCAACGAACGGCCCGACACCGTGCCGGACGATGAGGCCGCCGAGTAGCCTGCATATCATCACAAGGAGAACATCGTCATGCTGAGCACCGCGTTCTTCCCCACGGCTGTACCGCCCCGCCCCAACGGTCGCTACGCTCACATCATCCTGCTGCGCGAAACCGACTCCTACGCTTTGTTCCAGACCGACGGCGAGCTGAACACGGCCCGCGTCCACGCCGGTGTCGCCAGGGACGAGTTGCTCACCCGCATCACCATGTTCAAGCGCAAGCAGACCACTCCGGAGCGCCTGATCGGCCGCGAGTTGCTGCGCCGCTACGGCTTGGTGAGCGGCGAGCAGGCCCCCGAGAAGGGCGGCAAAACCGACGAGCGCGGGGTCGCCATTGATACCGCCGGCCTGCCGATCTGTGACTACAACGTGGAGTTCTGCAAGCAGTGCCCCGACTGTATCAGCTATGGCTTCGCCATCGGCGACGCCGGCTCCGAGAAGTCGAAGGTCTACAGCGACACGGCGTACAGCCTCAGCGCCTTCGACGCGAGCCACGAAGCCTTCACCCTGAACGCCCCCTATGAGGGCGGCACGATGAGCCGCAAAGGCGAGGTGACCAGCCGGATCAACGAGCAGGACCATGTGCGCCCCCAAACGCTCTTCCCGGCGGTGATCACCGTCCGCGACCTTACCGCGCCGCTCTTCCTGTATGTGCTGAACAACGTGCTGCGCACCCGCCGCTACGGCGCCCAGACCACCCGCACCGGCACGATGACCAACCACATACTCGGGATCGCTCTTGCCGACGGCGAGATCTTCTCGAACCTGCACTTCACCCAGCGGCTGTACGATCATCTCGCCGCGCGCGCCGCGCTCGACCCGGCGCAACCGATCGCGGTGGATGTCGCCCTGCAGGCGGCCCGCGAGCTGATCCCCACGCTGCTGCAAGAGGATCAGGTGGCAGTGACACAGTACCTGGCGGGTGACGAACTGGCTGGCTTCCTCGCCGATTTCGGCGGGCGCACCCGCGACGAAGGGGGCATGCGCGAGCTCTTGCAGGCCGCCGCCCGTGACAGCGCAACTTACCACGCCGCCTACATCCAGAAGAAGGGTAAGAAATAGGAGCGGGCGATGTTTATCTACCGCTGCGAGCTCACACTGCACGAGCCGCTCTTCTTCGCCACTCGCGAGCTCGGGCGGCTCTACGAGACCGGGCGCTACCTGCATAACTACGCGCTCACCTACGCGCTCGGTCTTACCAGCTCGCCCTGGTTCCACCGCGAGCAGGTGCCCCACTACGCCGAGGATCTGCGGCCCCTGCGCGAGCAGATCTATGTGACGCCCGCCGCCCCGGTTCGCACCGGCTTTCAGCTCGCCACCTTCAAATACGGCGAGGAGATCCTACACGTGGAGATGCGCCAGGCCGAGCGCAACACCCCATCCTTCGGTCGCGCCAAGGAACTCGCTCCCGGGTCGAGCTTCTGCTGCTACGTGCTCAGCGCCAGGTCGCTAGAAAGGTTGCCGCGCTGGATCAGGCTGGGCAAGTGGCACAGCAAGGCGCTGGTGAAGAGCACGCCGGTCAAAGTGATGGAGCGCGACGGCGACTACCTCGCCGCCGCGCCGCTCAACCCGCTGGATGTCCCGGAGGGTGTGCTCCGCGCCTTCGATATCATCTCCATGCCGCCGGCGAGCCTGGTGGCCAACGCCCGTTGCGTTGGCAGCCACTACGCCCTGGATGGCGGACGCGGGCTGCCCGTAGGCATGGCCTACACCTTCCCGAGTTGAAAGGGGCTGCTCCCGATGAGCGACTTCCCCGATCTCTACGCCTTTGTCGTGCGCCTGCACCCCCTACCCAACGGCCCGGCGCTCCGCCCCCAGGGTCATGGCCTTCAGGCGCTCTTTCTCGATCTTCTCGCCCAGGTGGATCCACCCACCGCCGAACGCCTGCACGCCGACGCGCCCAGCAAGCCCTACACCGTCGCCGCCCTACCCGCTCGCCGGCGTGACATGGTCGAGCTGCGCGTCTCGCTGCTAGACAGCGCTCTCTTCAAGCCCTTTGTCAACGCGATGCTGCGCCAGATGCCCGGCGAGGCGCCGCTCCGCCTCGGCCGCGCCAGCCTCATCGTCGGCGACGTGATTGGCACCCCTGCCCCGAACGGTCACCCCTGGGCAGGCTACGCCTCCTTCGCCGAGCTCCACGCCCGCGCCGAGCCGGCCCACACCGTAGCGCTTGAGTTTGCCTCGGCCACCGCGATCGGCCAGGGTTCCCGCCCCGATGGCAAACAGCGCCTGGCCATCCTCCCCGACCCGGCGCTGATCTTCCCGAGCCTGGCCCGACGCTGGAACGAGCTCGTACCCCGCGCCGAGCTCCGGCTCGACAAGGAGTTCGTCGAGGCTGCCGCCAGAGACACCCTGATCGCGCGTTATCGCGCCGAAGCGGTGGAGATCAGCCTTGGGAAGGGTCCCCAGAAGGGCTTCGTCGGCGTTGCCGCCTACGAACTGCCGGGCGACCCGGCCCAGGCTCGCGCGCTGGCCCTGCTGGCCGACGCCGCGCTCTTCCTCGGGGTGGGCATCAAAACTGCCCGTGGCATGGGCCTTTGCCGGCGCATCAACGAGCGGGAGTTGCGCTGATGGTCGCTCAGATTGGCCCCCCCGAGCACATTCCCCTGGCCATGCTCAACGCCCTGGCCTACTGCCCGCGCCGCTTCGGCTACGAGTTCATCCAGGCCGAAATGCTCATCAACGAGCATGTCGCCGAGGGCGCGCTGCGCCACCAGGGCGTCGATCTCGGTGGTGGTGCATGGCCAGGCGACGCCGTGCAGGAGCGGCGAGTCTATGTCTGGAGCGAGCGGTTGCGGGTGGCCGGCTTCTGCGATCTGGTGGAGCTACGCGGGGGTGAGCGCTACCCCGTAGAGTACAAAAAAGGCCGCCCGGGCCGCTGGAAGAGCGACCACGTGCAGCTCTGTGCCCAGGCGCTCTGCCTGGAGGAGCGCACCGGCGCGCGGATCAGCCGGGGCTTCATCTTCTACTTCGCGGCGCGGCGGCGCGAGGAGGTGCCATTCACCGCCGAGCTGCGGGCGGAGGTAGAGCGACTCGCCGCCGAAGCCCACCGGCTGGTGGCTGCCGGAACCCTTCCGCCGCCAGTGAACAACCCGGCCAAATGCCGCGACTGCTCACTGGAACCGCTCTGCCTACCCGACGAGCTCCGCCGGCTGGCCGCCGGAGCCGGCTGGGAGGGGGAGGAGCCATGATCGAAACCATTGGTAGCGGCGTGGAGATCTGCATGGCAACACTCTATCTCACCGAGCAATACAGCGTGGTAAAGCTCGAAGGCGAGGCGCTACGGGTGCAGCCCTCGGGTGGACGGGCCGGGCAAGTGCTGCGCGTGCCGCTCAACAAAATCGAGCAGGTTATGGTGCTCGGCGAAGTCACCCTCACCACACCAGCGCTCCACACCCTCATGGAGCGGCGCATCCCCGTACACTACCTCACCGCCCCGGGGCGCTCGCGCGGGGCCCTGATCGCCGACTGGGGGAAGAACAGCGGCGTCCGGCTGGCCCAGTATGCCCTCTGCCGCGATGTCGGGCGCAGCTTCGCCGTCGCGCGGCAATGCATCGCCGGCAAGCTGCTCAACATGCGCACCCTGCTCCTGCGCTACGCCCGTGGTCGTGACGACAGCGCGCCACTCCTGGAGGCCGCCCAGACCATCCGGCGCTGCCTGCGTGAGCTGGCGCGGCTTGAGCCCCCGGCCGACGTGAGCGACCGCATGCACGGACTCGGGCCGCTCCTGGGGCTGGAGGGTGGTGGAAGCAGCGCCTACTACAGCGTCTTCGGCCAGTTGCTGAAGGGCGCCTGGCACTTTCCCGGGCGGGTCAAACGCCCACCGACCGACCCGGTCAACGCGCTGCTGTCGTTCGGCTACACCCTGCTCACCAACCAGACCCTCTCACTCATCCACGCGGTAGGGCTCGACCCGGGGCTAGGCGTACTGCACCAGCCGGGCTTCGGCAAACCGGCCCTTGCCCTGGACCTGGTAGAGTGCTTCCGGCCGATCGTGGTCGACTCCGTCGTTGTCACGATGATCAACACCGGGCAGCTCACGGCGGAGGACTTCGTGGAGGAGCTAGGGGCATACCGGCTGAAGGACGGGCCACGGCGAAGCTTTATCGAGAAGTACGAGGCGCGGCTGAACGAACAGGTACAGCACCCACTCTTTGGCTACAGGGTCAGCTACCGGCGCTGCATCGAGCTACAGGCGCGGATCTTTGCCAAGCATGCCCAGGGCGAGATCGCCGGCTACGTCCCATTCACGGTACGATAAGGAGTGGAGCGATGGGGAGCTCGACACCGGCGACACTCTACATAGTGGCGTACGACATTCCCGACGACAAACGCCGGACGAAGGTGCACCGCCTGCTCTGTGGCTACGGCCAGTGGACCCAGTACTCGCTCTTCGAGTGCTGGCTCACACGGCGGCAGATCATCGAGTTGCGGGCGAAGCTCGCGCGGCACCTGGTGACCGAGCGTGACAGCATCCGGCTCTACCCACTGTGCGGCGGCTGTCAGGGCGGAGTGGTCACCATGGGCGGGGCGAAGCCAGCCGACCCGGTGACGGTCATTATATGAGCGGCGCGAGCAGCGAAGCATGGGGCAACTCCCTGGGAGTCGCTCGCATGGAACGATGGGGCTTCCCAACGCCATACCGCGTATGGTACACTACTGGTGGGCAGGCGATACACGGGCCGTGCTGGCGTCGCTCAGGCAGGTGCTCGCATGTGTCGCCCGCAATCGCATCAGGACGCGGTCGCGAGCGCGACGGTTTGACCGCACCCCAATCCGCCCGGCGGATTGAAACAGAGTTCGTTGTGCGTGACCTGGCGTTGGCTGTCCAGGTTTGACCGCACCCCAATCCGCCCGGCGGATTGAAACCTCCAGCTTTTCCACCGCCCCGCCGCCCTCCCACTGGTTTGACCGCACCCCAATCCGCCCGGCGGATTGAAACCCACCAGTCTACCACC
>SFCB01000286.1 GCA_004367505.1 Chloroflexi bacterium OHK40
CGGCAGGGGCCTCGGTGGGTGCGGCGGCCGGCGGGGCGCTCCCACAGGCCTGGAGCACCAGCAGGCCGCCACCGATGGCCGACAGCCGCAGGAACTCACGGCGGGTGGCCCGGCGCGCGGTGAACGGGGGGCTCAGGGGTTTCGGCTCAGCCATGGGCTCAACTCCTTCCAGCAGTGTGGACTCTGAGATACCCGGCACGCCGCCCGGCGCGCCTGGAGTGGACATCATGACCGCCGGTGTGGTGGCGCCCTGCCACCCTCAGCGGGCTCGCCCTGGCCAGGAATAGCCAGTCTGCGCGCATAGCCGCAGCCCAGCAGGGACAATTTTCAGACAGTGGGAGTAACGAGAGCAATAGTAGCAAAAGTGATGGCGCTTGTCAATAGATTGTCTGCACGATCCGTTGACAGCGATGCCTGATTCTGCTATAGTGAGCGGCATCAGTGGTAGATTGTCTGAATATTGTCCCGATTCTCTACCCTGTTTCTGCTGGCATGGACGTACGAGGCGATCGGCATGAACGATCAGGGCCTGACGCCAGAGCATGCGCAGCGCGATCTGCGGGCACACGATCTCGAGCGCCTGGTTGAGGAGCAGATCCGCGCGGGCGTGTACGAAGAAGGCGCGCGCCTCCCAACGGTGCGCGAGCTTGCCCAGCGCTACCACGTGAACAAGAACACCGCCGCGCGAGCCTATCAGGCCCTTGAACGTCGCGGGCTGATCGCGATGGCGCGTGGCCGGGGTGCCTTCGTGCGCCCGCCGCCCGATCCCGGGGCTACCTGGCAGCAGCGCATCGAGCAGCTCATCCAGGAGGCCAGGCAGATCGGTGTCAGTCGGCCCCAGCTCCTCGACGCGATGAGCCATATGATCGAGCGGATCTATGGCCCGGAGCCGCCGCGCGTCCTGTTTGTGGAGTGCAACCGCCAGGACCTTGAGTCGCTCGGCAGTGAGCTGAGCGCGATCACCGGGAGCCCGATGGAACTGGCCCTGCTCGACGATGCGCTGCGCAGCGCTGGCGCCCTCGTCCGGCGCTACGATCTGCTCGTTACTACCTTCCAGCACCTCGGCCAGCTGCGCCAGGCCACCCCGGCAGATGCCCGCAGCCAGGTGGTCGGGGTTCACGTCTTACCCACCCACGACTCGCTGCTTGAGCTGGCACGGCTCCACGTCGCTACCTTCGGCCTGGTCTGCGACACGCCGAGCACGATCGAGAGCCTGTCCCACATGATCGCGACCTACAACCCCACGGCGACGGTTCTGCCCACCCTGATCGATGACGAGGCCCAGTTACGCCAGGTAATCGCCCGCGCCGACGCGATCGTGGTTACGCGCTCGTGTCTGGCGCGCCTGAGTGCCCGCGCGATCGCCCAGCCGATCGTCACCGTCGTCTTTACGATCGACCAGCAGTCGATCGATTTCCTGCGCCGGCGCCTGCACGATCTGAGCGAGTTGCGCACAGGGGTGGCCGCGCCCTGAGTTTGCCGGCCAACCGGGCGTCGTGTGTACACCCGCCTGCGTCCTACCGGAGGACAGATGCCCCCCATGGATACGGTTCGCTACGCTGCCCACACCTGGCCCGGGGCGAACAGGGGCGTGGACGGGATCACCTTATCACCGTCGGGCCCGTGCCGCCGGCCTGGGCTGCTTCGACGCCTGCGGCGCGGGCCTGCTCTGGCTCGTGGCGTGGACCAGCAAGCACCAATGCCCAACGGCACCTGGCAGCCCGGTCCACCGGCCTGATGGGGGGTATGGCGCTCCGCCCGGTTCTCGCCCGATGCTGGGCGCCACCACACAGCCGTGCCCGCACACACTTCAGAGGGAGGGCTCACCGTTGAACCTGCACCAGATCCACGGCTTCACCCGCTGCGCCGTCGGCGTCGCCGTCCGTGATGTGACCCCGCCCGTCGGCATCTACGCCCGCTCCTGGGGCGCCGCTCGCCACGATGTCGCCGAGGGCGTTCACCGCCCGCTCACCGCGACCACGGCCGCACTGCGCCCGGCATCCGGCGACGGCCCCGAGCTGGTGATCGTCGCCCTCGATATCGGCTGGTTCCCCTACCGCCTGGACGAGCAGCGGATCAGGGGCGCCATCCTTGAGGCTACCGGCCTCACCGAGCCCGCCCTGCTGATCAACATGTCCCACACCCACGGCGGCGCGAACGTGAATACCCGGCTCACGGACAAGCCCGGCGGCGATCTGGTTGCCCCGTACCTTGAGCGCCTCGTGGCCGAGATCGTCGGGGCGATCGCCGAGGCCCGCGAGCGCGCTACCCCGGCCTGGATCACCTACGGCTACGGGCGCTGCGCTCTGGCCGCCAACCGCGACTACTGGGCCGCCGATCTCGGCCGCTACGTCTGCGGCTACAACCCGGCCGCTCCCGCCGATGATACCCTCCTGGTTGCCCGGGTGACGACCGACGCCGGCGCGACCATGGCCACGATCGTCAACTACGCCTGCCACCCCACCACGCTGGCCTGGCAGAACCGCCTGCTCTCGCCTGATTACATCGGCGCCACGCGCGAGGTGCTGGAGGGGGCCTACGGCGCGCCGTGCCTCTTCCTCTACGGCGCCGCCGGCGAGCTCGGCCCCCGCGAGGGCTTCGTCGGCGACCCGGCCGTAGCCGACCGCAACGGGCGCATCCTGGGCTACGCCTCGGCGGCCGCCATCGAGGCCCTGCCGCCACCCGCGACTCGCTTCGTCTACACCGGTGTTGTCGCCTCGGGCGCGAACCTCGCCACATGGGCGTACCGTCCCCTCGATCCCGCCGCTCAGGCTCGCTGCGCCCGCCTAGAGGCCACTCTGACTCACGTGCCGCTACGGCGCAAGGCGGTGCTCACCCCCGTCGATCCTCCCGGCGCCGATGGAGGCGACCCGGGCGCCGAAGCCGAGAAGGCGATGCGCCGGGCCTTCATTCAGGCCGCCCTCGGTGACGATCCGGTCTATGCCATGGCGCTCTGGGCCTGGCGCCTCGGCGATGCTCTGCTGGTGGCCTGCCCTAACGAGGCCTACTCGCAGATGCAGACCGAGCTCCGAGCGCGCTTCCCGCACAACCCGGTGCTCGTCCTCGGCTGCACCAACGGTACTGTCGGCTACCTTCCCCCACGCGACCGCTACGGCAGCGGGCTCTACCAGGAGCAGCAGTCGCCCTTCGCGCCGGGCTGCCTGGAGCAGACGATCGAGGCCGCTGCCCTTGCCATGGAGGCCCTATGAGCGAGACGCTCATCGTCACGGATGTGGACTACGAGCGGCCCGGTAAACAGTTCGGCGCCCTCGCCGTCCCCCAGTCCGTCAACAGCTCCGGCTGGCGCAGCGAGTTCATCCCGATCGCCGTCATCAATGGTGCTCCCGGCCCCACCGCGCTGCTCTTCGGCGGCAACCACGGCGACGAGTACGAGGGACCGGTGGCGCTCATGAAGCTGGCCAGCGCTCTCGATCCGGGCCAATTGCGGGGCCGCGTGATCATCGTGCCGATGCTCAACCGGCCTGCCGTGGAGGCTGGTACCCGGCTCTCGCCCCTGGATGGGCGGAATATGAATCGTGCCTTTCCCGGCCGCCCCGATGAGACGATCACCGGCATGATCGCGCACTATGTCAGCAGTGTGCTCTTCCCCATGGCCGAGATCGTCATTGACATCCACTCTGGAGGGCGCTCGGCCCACTTCCTTCCATCCGTCAACATGCACCGCGTCCCCGACGACGCGCAGATGCGCGCGATGATCGCCGCCGGTATGGCCTGGGGCGCGCCGTACGTCTTCATCTACCGCGACGTTGGTGGCGTCGGGCTGCTGCCCGGTCTTGCCGAGCAGCTCGGCAAGGTGACGCTTGGCACCGAGATGGGCAGCGCGAGCCAGTTCGGCGCCGACATCCTCGCGCTCACCGAGGGCGGCGTTCGCAACGTGCTGCGCCATGTGGGCATCCTGATCGACCGCGCCCCCGACACCCCACCCACCCCCGCGCAGGTCGTGGCGGCCGACCAGTACGA
>SFCB01000035.1 GCA_004367505.1 Chloroflexi bacterium OHK40
CAGCGCTCCCGCCGCGCCGGCACCCACGGCCGCGCCTGCGGCAGCCACGGTCAAACGCGGCGGCATCCTGCGCGTCGGCATCCAGGTGCCCGCCGTCGACCACCCCGCCCGCTTCTCGTGGGTCTTCGACTCCAACGAGTTCCGCCAGGTCTACGAGTACCTCACCGAGACGGGCGCCGACAATATTACCCGGCCCTACTTGCTGGAGAGCTGGGAGGTCAACGACACCCTCGACGTCTGGACACTCAAGCTCCGCCAGGGCATCACCTGGTCCAACGGCGACACCTTCACCTCCGAGGACGTGCTCTTCAACTTCAGAGAGTGGCTCAACCCCGATACCCAGTCGTCCATCCTCGGCCTCTGGGAGGGCTTCCTCACGATCGAAAATGTCAAGGCCCTCGATGACTATACCGTGCAGCTGATGCTCGACGCTCCCAAGCTCGATGTGCCCGAGACCCTCTTCCACTACCCCGCCCAGATCATGCACCGCAGCTTCAACGGCGACCTGACGACGCTGACCAACCCGGGCACCGGCCCGATGAAGCTCGATGAGTTCATCGTCGGTGAGCGGGTGAAGGTCTCGCGGCGCGATGGCTACTGGCAGAATGGGGTGGACGGCCAGCCCCTGCCGTATCTGGACGGGATCGAGTATATCGACCTCGGCAACGACCAGACGGCCTACGTGGCCGCGTTGCAGGCGGGCCAGATCGATACCATCTACGACCCGACGGTCGATACCTTCCTCGCCCTGCGCAACGATGACAGCCTGGTGGTCGAGCCGATCGCGACCTCGCAGGTGCGCGTGCTACGCATGCGCGTAGACCTGGAGCCCTGGACCGATGTGCGGGTGCGCAACGCGCTCAAGAAGGTGCAGAACCGCCAGCGCATCCTCGATCAGGCCTACTTCGGCCAGGGTGAGCTCGGCCACGACTTCCACGTCTCGCCGGTACACCCCGAGTACGCCCCGATGGACGCCCCCGCCTACGACCCGGAGGGCGCCAAAGCCCTGCTGACCGAGGCCGGCGTAACCCAACCCCTCGATGTGGCGATCTCCGTGGGCACCGGCTGGACCGATATCGTGGCCTATATCGAGACCCTCGCCGAGGACGCGAAGGCCGGCGGCTTCAACATTACCCTTGACACCATGCCGAACGCCTCCTACTGGGAGAAGTGGACGGAGACGCCCGTGGGGGTTACGCCCTGGACGCACCGGCCCCTGGCGGTGATGGTGCTCCCGCTGGCCTACATCGCCGATAAGGACGGGAACCCGGTACCCTGGAACGAGAGCCGCTGGGTGGACCCCGAGTTCGACACGCTGCTGAAGCAGGCCCAGGGGACCCTCGACATCGAGGCGCGGCGGGCGATCATGAAGGACCTGCAGCGGATCCAGCAGGAGCGCGGGTCGATCGCGATCGCCTGGTGGCAGAGCGTCTGGAATATCTACCACCCCAGGTTCCAGAACCTCTACGCGCACCCTACCCACTACCAGATCTGGCGTGAGGTGTGGCTCGACCCCGATAAGGCCTGAGGCGCCCTCCGGCCCCGCCCAGCCAAGCGGTGGGCGGGGCCAGCACCCCTACCACGGCAGCAGGTGCCCGTAGGGCAGAACGCTGGAGCGGGTGACGAACATCATCTGCCCGTTGGGCGTGCCACAGACGGTAACCGTGATCTGCTCTTTGATCACTCCGAGTGTGGTGAAGGAGCGCCCCATGAGGATGCAGCCCCCCTGGGCGTGGGCTTCGGGGCCGAGGCTGTAGCGCTGCGAGTACCAGGTGTACACCTCGCTAAAGGGCGCGTCCGTGCGAAAGGCGCTCGTGCGCTTGATGGCCAGGCCGTTCGCGTAGTTCACCATGGTGTCGCTGCCGGTCCGGGTGGCGCCCGGGAAGGCCGCGTCCAGGTAGGCGTTCGAGGCAAGCAGCAGGCCGCTCGCCAGGCCGGCGAGCAAGAGGGTGACGACCACGAGCACGTGGCGGTGGCGAACCATCGGGGCCTCCGGTACGCGGGGGATCGGTGTAACTATACCAGAGAAGTGTCGCTCATGTCCTCCCACTACATCTGGCCGGGGCAGGTGTTCATCGGCGCGGGCGTCGCGCGCCACGCGGGCACCGAGGCTCGCGCCGCTGGCGCCTCGTGCGTCTTCCTCCTGGCCGACGGCGCCATGGCCGCCGCCGGGCTGCTCGATCCGGTTTGCACCGGGCTCAGCGCCGCCGGGCTCTCCTTCGCGCTCTACGATACGGTGGTGCCCAACCCCGATGCCCCCGCCGTGGATGCGGCGGCGGACGCCTTTCGCGCCAGCGAGGCTGATGCCGTGGTGGCGCTCGGGGGAGGGAGCGCCATCGATACGGCCAAGGCCATGCGGCTGGTGGCCGCCGGCCCGCCCGAGGGGCGCGCCGCCGAGTATGCTCTGCGCCTTGGCGAGCAGGCCCGGCCCCACCCGCGCCACCTCCCGCCGCTGATCGCCATCCCGACGACCGCCGGCACCGGCGCCGAGGTGACACCCTGGGCCGTGCTGACCGACCCCGCCGAGAAGTTCAAGTTCAGCGTCGGTGGCCCTCGCTCCGTCCCCGAGGTGGCCCTGATCGACCCCGAGCTCATGCTCACGCTTCCGCCCTTCCTCACGGCCGCGACGGGCATGGACGCGCTGAGCCACTGCATTGAGGCTTACGTCTCCACCAACCAGAACCCTGTGCTCGACCCGATGATCCTCTTCGGGATCGAGCTGATCGGCCGGAGCCTGCCCGTGGCCGTGGCCCGTGGCGCCGACCGCGCCGCCCGCCACGATATGGCCCAGGCCGCGCTGATCGGCGGCACGGCGATCAGCTCCAAATGGCTCGGCGCCTGCCACGCGCTCGCCCACCCGCTCTCCAGCTTCGCCAATCTCCAGCACGGGCTCGCCAACGCGATCATGCTCCCGCACCAGATGGCCTATAGCCTCCCTGGCGCCATCGAGCGCTACGCCCGCGTCGGGGCGGCGCTGGGCGTGCCTCAGGAGGGCAGCCTGCGCCGTCGCGCCGAGGCTGCTATCGAGGCCGTCGCCCAGCTCACCCGCGATGTGGGTCTGCCCACCCGCCTGCGCGATGCCGGTGTCTCCGAGGAGCTCATCCCCCAGCTGGCCCGCTACGCCTACACCGTCGATTTGAACTGGTGGACGAACCCGCGCTCGGTGGACGAGGCGGCGATGGAGCAGATCTACCGCGCCGCGTTCTAACTGACCATAACCATCGTCCGGTCGCCGGCGCAGGAACGCAGTGTGCCACGACGACGCGGGATGGCAGTTCGCTCCTGGTTGTGAAGCTTGTATCGCATCAGCATGCGGCGGTGTTCGACCCTTGCGCTACAGCCAGGGCCTCAGCTTGCCTGATCATATGCGCATCGACTCGATCGACATCTTCCACTACCGGCTGCCACTGGATCCACCCTTCTACGCAAGCTGGGACCCCCGGCCACGGGTGAGCCACACCTGTACCCTCGTGCGTGTGCGGGCTGGCCCCTACGAGGGTGTGGGCTCCGGCGACGCCATGCTCGGCTTCCAGGGCCACGAGCACCTCTTTGTCGGCCACGACCCCTTCGATATCGAGCGCCACGTGCGCATCCTCGACAACCTCCAGTTCATGTATGGGCGCATGTGGCCCCTGGAGGTGGCCCTCTGGGACCTGATGGGCAAGCTTAGTGGCTTGCCGCTCTGGAAGCTGATGGGCGGACGGAGCCCCCGGGTGCCGCTCTACGCCTCCTGCGGCGAGCGCCGCCCGCCCGCCGAGCGCGCCGAGTCGGCCCGCGCCCTGCAGGCCCAGGGCTTCCCCGCTCTCAAGCTTCGCTTTCATGCCGCCGACCCTCGCGATGATCTGGCCGTGGTTCGCGCCGTGCGTGAGGCCGTCGGGAGCGAGATGCAGATCCTCGTGGATGCGAACCAGGGCTGGCAGATGCCCTGGGACGCTGCCCCCACCTGGGATTTCAAGACGGCCCTGTGGGTAGCCGACGCTCTGGCCGAACTGGGGGTCTTCTGGCTCGAAGAGCCGCTGCACCGCCACGACTACCGTGGCCTGGCCGAGTTGCGCCGCCGGGCCCGGCTGCGGATCGCCGGCGGCGAGGGCTGCCGCGAGTACGCCGAGCTGCGCGAGTACCTGCGCCACGGCTCTCTCGATGTCTACCAGCCCGATGTTGTCTGGAGCACCGGGATGCTGCGGGCGCGGCAACTGGCCGGCGAGGTGCAGGCCGCCGGCTGCCTCTACACGCCCCACACCTGGGGCGATGGCCTGGTGCTGCTCGCCAACCTCCACGTCTGCGCCGCCGTCGCTACCGCCCCGTTTGTCGAGTTCCCCTACGACCCGCCAGGGTGGACCCTGGAGCGCCGGGACTATCTGCTGCCCGCTTCAATCACCCCTGATGGGCCGGGCACACTCACCCTCTCCGATGCCCCCGGCCTCGGCGTGACGATCGACTGGGAGGCCCTGGAGCCGCTCCGCATCCACACGGGGACGATGGCATGAGCCACATCGAGCTGGCAGCGCCCTGCTGCCTCACCCTCGCCGCCGGGCGCCTGCACGGCCGCCCGGCTCTGGTTGGCCTGGCCCTGCGCCACCCGCCGGTGCAGCTCGAGGCCCACCCCGCCCCATCCCTAACCGTAACGGGAGCCCGCGCCGATGCCGCCTACCGCTGCGCCGCGCGCCTCCAGGCCGCCCGCGCGCTCGGCGGCGCCCGGATCGAGATCGAGCTGGCCATCCCCAGCTACATGGGCCTCGGCTCAGACGCGCTCACGGGCCTGGCCGCTGCCCAAGCCCTTGCCGCGCTCCACGGCCAGCCGGGCGGCACCCTCCCCGCCGATGCCGGGCTCATCCCGGACGATGGCCTCGCCGCCCACGCATTTGCGGTAGGCGGCCTGCTCGCCGTCGGCGCGGATGGCGCGCTGCTCCGGCGCACAACGCTGCCCAATACCGACGAGGCCAGCGACTGGGTCTTCGTGTGTGTGCTGCCCCGCGTCCCGCCCGGCACCCCCGCCGACCTGGAGGACGTCCGCCGCCGGGAGCTCTGGGCTACCGGCCCGGGCGCCCCGGCCGAGACGCTCACGGCGGAGCTCTGGCGCGCGGCAGAGGAGCAGGATCTCCCGGCCTTCGCCGCCCACCTGCTGGCACTCCAGGCCCTCGGGCCGGCGCCCGAGTTCGGCGAGGGAGAGCGGACCATCCTGGCGGTGATGCGCGCGGGTGGTGCCCTGGCCTGTGGCCGCGCGCCCACCGGCCTCGCGCTCTACGCGCTCGTCCGGGGGGCCGAGGCCAGCCGTGAGCTCCGCCACGCCCTGAGTCGCACCGTCGGCTACACCGGCGGCATCGTGATGGCCAGCATCTGCGATGCCACCGGCGCTCGCTTTAGCCTCGTTTCCTAACGTCGCTCGTGTGCAACAGCAGCACAGACGCCCCACCCGGCGCGGAAACGCCGCCCTTCCGGCGGCACCGCGCCCCACCCGGGAGCCAAACGGCCCCGGCGCGGCGCCCCCACAGGCCCCGGCGGAGCCGGAGATCGCGCCGGCGCAGGCCGGCTTCGCAGGGTGATAGTCTACGGCGTGCGCCGGCGGGCATGCGCGCACCACGGGCCGGTGTCCACCCATCGCGGCGCTGATGGCACAACCGTTCCGCAAGTGGTCGGCCACGGTGTGATGATACGGGATAGCAGCAACACCCATCAGGAGCGCCCCGACACCCCCATCCCTATCAGCATGCGAGGGCGGACCGTTCCGGCGTGCAATTGGCGGTTTGCCGCATCCTGACAGGCGGCCTTCCCCCGCTCTCGCGCTGGGAGCGGCGGACCACTCTCGATCGCGTACCGCAATCAATCGCGCCGGGCCGTGGCTAGCGCCTGGCACACGTGCGGCCCATCCGGGCAACGGGCGCGCCGCCCTACCGCCACTCCCCGGCCAGAGTAGAAAGGACACGCCCCGTGGCTCCCTCAGACCGCCGTGCCGCCCGCCGCGAACAGCGCCGGCGCTCGCCGCTCGCCAGCCTGCCATTCCAGGTGCTGGAGAGCCCCATCCCGCCCGTCGAACTGCTCGATCCCGAGCAACTCGAGCGCATCCACGACGCCTCGATGCGGATCGTCGAGGAGATCGGGCTGGATTTTCTGGACCCCGAGGCCCTCGCGATCTGGGAGCAGGCCGGCGCCAGAGTCGACCACAGCGCCCAGCACGTCTGGATCGACCGGGGGCTGCTCCTGGAGGCCGTCGCCCGGGCACCATCCGAGTTTACCCTGCGGGCCCGCAACCCCGCGCACAACGTGCGCGTCGGCGGCCGCCGCACCGTCTTCGTCTCCACCAGCGGTACCGCCTTTGTGAGCGACCTGGAGCGTGGCAGGCGGCCTGGCACGCTCGCCGACCTGCACGAACTGGCGAAGATCGTGCAGATGTGCCCACCCATCCACGTGCTTGAAAGCCAGATCACCGAGCCACAAGATGTGCCCGTGCAGCACCGCCACCTGGAGCGGGGCCTGGCGATCTTCACCCTCAGCGACAAACCCGTGGCCCAGGCCGCCCACGGCCGCCGGGTTGCCGAGGATTGCCTGGCAATGGCGGCGATCGTCTTCGGCGGCATGGAGGAGGTGCGCCGCCAGCCGGTCTTTGCCGCGATCGTCAATGCCAACAGCCCCCTGCGCTGGGATACCAGCATGGTCGGGGGCCTGCTCACCTACGCCCGTGGCGGCCAGCCCCTGGTGGTCACCCCCTTCATTCTGGCCGGGGCGATGAGCCCGATCACCATGGCGGCCGCCATGGCCCAGCAGAACGCCGAGGCCCTGGCCGCGATCGCCCTGGCCCAGATCGTCAACCCCGGGGTTCCGATCATCTATGGCGGCTTCACCACCAACACCGACATGGCCAGCGGTGGCCCCGCCTTCGGCACTCCGGAGGGCGCCTGGGCCTTCTTCGCCGGCGCCCAACTCGCCCGCCGCTACGGCCTGCCCTACCGTGGCTCGGGTGGGCTCAATACCAGCAAACTCCCCGACGCCCAGGCCGCCTACGAAACCCAGATGTGCCTCTGGCCCAATGTGCTCAGCCACACGAACTGGCTCCAGCACGCCGCCGGCTGGCTCGAGTCCGGCCTCGTCTGTTCCTATGAGAAACTCGTGCTCGATGTTGAGGGCCTCGCCGCTATGCAGCACCTCATGCGGCCAGTCGAGGTGAGCGAGGCGACCCTCGCCCTCGACATGATCCGCGAGGTGGGACCCGGTGGCCACCACTTCGGCACCGCCCATACCGCCGCGCGCTATCAGAGCGAGTTCTTTCGACCCATCATTGCCGACCGCCAGAACATCGGGATGTGGGAGGAGCAGGGTCGGCAGGACGCTGCGCAGCGGGCCGCACGTCTCTGGCGCGAACTGCTTGCTGGCTACGAGCAGCCGCCCATCGATGCGGCGGTGGCCGAGGAGCTGCGCGCGTTCGTGGCGCGCCGCAAGGCAGAAACGCCGGTAAGCTGACGCCGGCCGCTCTCGACCAGCCGTTTACTGGTCTGCCAGCGAGACGTTGATGGGTACGGCGGGAGAGGGGGCGTGGGAGGGCGAAGCCCTCCACACAAGCATTCATCCCATCACAACCAGATTGGCAGGCCACTACCCTGGCTTGCCGCGCGTGCCGGAAACGAAGAGGAGCAGAACGGGATGTCCACCAGCTACGACGTGATCGTGATCGGCTGCGGCGGAATTGGCAGCGCCGCAACCTACTGGCTTAGCCGCGCGGGTGCCGCCGTGCTCGCCATCGAGCAGTTCGCCCTCGGCCACGAGCGCGGCGAGTCCCAGGATCACTCGCGGATCGTGCGGCTCGCCTACCACGCGCCTGCCTACACCGCCCTCACGCGCCATACCTTCAGCGCCTGGCGCACGATTGAGGAGGAGTCCGGGCTCCAGCTTGTCGTGCGCACCGGCGGGCTCGATCTCGAGCTTGTGGACGGGGCGCCCCGCTACCTCAACCACTACGCGGCGGCCATGGCCACTGCGGCCATCCCCTTCGAGACGCTCTCGGCCGCCGAGGTGATGGCGCGCTGGCCTCAGTTCCAGCTCCCGGAGTCCGTCGAAGCCCTCTACCAGGCCGACGCTGGCCTGGTCGACGCGCGCAGGGCCAACGCCGCCCACATCGCCCTGGCCCGCGCGCGCGGTGCCACCATTCGCACCGGCACGCCCGTGCGTGCCGTGTGCCCCGTGCCCGGCGGCATCGAGGTGGCCACCGACGAGCACACCTACCGCGCCGAGCGCCTCGTCATCACGGCGGGGCCGTGGAGCAACCGGGTGCTCCAAAACATCGGCCTGCGGCTCCCCCTCACCATCACCCAGGAGCAAGTGACCTACTTCCAGCCCACCGACCTGCGGGCCTTCGCGCCGGAGCGCTTCCCGATCTGGATCTGGCACGGTGACGCCCGCGACTGCTTCTATGGCCTGCCCGTCTACGGCGAAGTCGCGATCAAGGCAGGTCAGGATGTCGGCGGCGATGTGGTGACAGCCGATACACGCACCTTCGAGCCGAACCCACGGGCCGACGCCGATCTGCGCCGTTTCCTGGGTCGCTACCTCCCCGGCGCCCTCGGCCTGGAGCTCTACACCAGAACCTGCCTGTACACCCTCACCCCAGACCGCGACTTTGTGATCGATACCGTGCCGGGCCATCCGCAGATCAGCCTCGCCGTGGGCGCCGGGCACGCCTTCAAATTCGCCGGACTGATCGGGCGCATCCTTAGCCAGCTGGCCCTCGACGGCCACAGCGCCTACCCGATCGCGGCCTTCCGCCTCGACCGACCGGCCTTGACCGACCCGTCCTACCAGCCCGCCTTTATGGTCTGATCCAGACGTTCGACGAAAGGATCGCGGGATGAGCACCACCTACCATACGATCGTTCTGGGTCTCGGCGCGATGGGCAGCGCCACGGCCTACCACCTGGCGCGCAGGGGCCGGCGGGTGCTGGGTCTCGAGCGCTTCACGCCCGCCCACAAGCTGGGGTCAAGCCACGGCGAGTCGCGGATCATCCGGCTGGCCTACTACGAGGCCCCGGCCTACGTGCCGCTGCTCCGCCGGGCCTATGAGCTCTGGCAGGAGCTGCACCGCGAGGCGGCCGAGCCGATCATCCGCATCACCGGTGGCCTCATGATCGGCGAGGGCGAGGCCGTGCGCATCGTACGCGGCGCCACCCGGAGCGCTGAGGAGCATGGCCTGCCCCATACCCTCCTCGACGCCGCCGAGATCCGCCGGCGCTTCCCCCAGTTTCAGGTACCCGACGGGGGCGTCGGGCTCTATGAGGAGATCGGCGGGATTGTCTTTCCCGAGGCCGCCATCCGCGCCCATCTACGGGGCGCCGAAGCTGCGGGCGCAACCCTGCGCTTCGAGGAGCCGGTCACTGCCTGGGAGGCCGCCCCCTCCGGCGACCGGGTGCGCGTGACGACGCCAGCGGGCAGCTATGAGGCCGAACGCCTGGTGGTGGCCGCCGGGGCCTACGCGCCCGCGCTCCTCGCCAACGCCGGCCTGCCGCTCACCGTGCAGCGCAATGTACTCTACTGGTTCGCGATCGTCCACAACCGGGAGCGCTTCAGCCCGGAACGCTGCCCGATTTTCATCTGGGAGCTTCCCGATCGCCGCTCGACCTACGGCTTCCCCGAGCTGGCTGGCGGCACACCGGGGGTGAAGATCGCCTTCCACAACTATGGCCCCCTCGTCACCCCCGCGACGATCGACCGACACGTCCACGACGACGAGGTTGCCGACATCCGCGCCTTCACCGCCGAACGCATGCCCGACCTCGCCGGGGGGGCACTCCTCGCCACCGCTACCTGTATGTACACGCTCACCCCCGACCAGCACTTCCTCCTCGATGCCCACCCGCACCACCCGCAGGTGCTGATCTGCTCGCCCTGCTCGGGCCACGGCTTCAAGATGGCCAGCGCTATTGGTGAAGTCATGGCCGATCTCGCCGAGCATGGTCACTCGCGCCATCCGATCGGGCCCTTCGCCATTGGCCGGTTGCTGGAGCGCTGATGGGCACGAGCCGGTGGCCACTCTGCGCCCGCCGTCGATTGTGGCGTTGCGCGCCCCCATGCACGGTACACGGGTCTCGACCATCACGTGGCCGGCAACCCTCCTGGGAGAGCTATGCGCCCCTTAGCAGGCGTGAAGCAAGCGCCAGGGCAGGCCAGTGCATAGAGGGCTTTATATGGATCGTCCTAAAGGCGTCAAAAATACGTCGAATTCTCCCCCTATTGAGCTATGTTCAACTGCGACGTGATCAGCTATGATGTAGAAGGGTGGATTACTCGCTCTTCCAGTCCAGGTATCAGAGTGTTGACAAGGAGGTATCTGTGGAGCTCCCCGATCTGCGGAAGTACACGCTGGACGTCGACCTGCAGCAGGGCGTCGTGCCGATCTCGAAGGCGGCTTCCTCCCTGGCCGCGCTGATCAAGCGAACGCGGGCCAATCATCAGCCGATCATTGTGACCCAGAAGGGCTATCCCACCGGGGTGATCCTCGATGTGGAGCTGTACACCGCCCTGCGCGAGCTGGCGGAACACCACCTCGCCCAGGAATCGGCGGCGGTTGAGGAGTAGCTCCACCAGCCGATCACAGGCCAGCGCCACCGGGGCCAGGGGCGTGTCCCCTGGCCCCGGTGGCATGTGTACAGGCGTTCCGTGATAGCGAAACACGGGCCGCACGCCTGGCGGATGGAACATTCCTGCGCCAGCCCTATCCCCGGGCCTGATGACTCCGGCGAGGAAGGGCGCCCCCACCTGCGCAGGGGGTTGCCCCTCGGGCACCGCAACCGTGTGGCCCGTGCCACGACGCATGATGCCGCGCCATCCTTATGTGCTGGCGGCGACCAGCGCCTTGTAGTAGAAGGTCGTCGCGCAGAGCGCGCCATCGGGCATGAGGGCGAAGCCCGGGATGACCCCACAGCGCTGCCAGCCCTGGCGCGTGTAGAGTCGCTCCGCCGCCTCACTGGCCGTATCGAGCACGAGCAGCGTCTTGCCGGCGCGGAGCGCGCTCCGCTCGGCCGCAACGAGCAGCGCCTGGCCAATGCCCTGGTTGCGGGCACGGCGATGAACAAGCATCTTCGCCAGATCACCCCGGTGGGGCTGGTTCTCGGGCTGCGCCAGGATCACCTGCACGGTGCCCACGATCGCCCCGGCCTCGTCCTCGGCGATGATCAGGATCCGCTCGCCGCGCTCCAGGCTCGCGCCAACCCCCCGCCAGAATCCCTCGGCCCTGGCTCTAGTGATCGGCCACAGAAAGCTCACCGAGGCCCCGCCCTCCACACAGTCGATCAGGACCTCGCTCAGGCCTTCGAGCTCGCGCTCACCGATCCGTGTGAGCTCACGAATCCGCACCGCCCCGCTCATACAACCTCCTGGGTGTCGCTGTTCGCTCCGTCGAGATGACGACCACATACCGCGCCGGCTCGGTCGTAGGGTTGAAAAACGTCATCGTGTCGTTCAGCTCCATCGCGAAGCAGTCGTCCGCTTCCAGGCGGTAGCTGCTCGTGCCGAGCGTCACCTCGATGGCGCCACGCTGCACCCAGATCTGCTGGTGGATCGTCACCTCCCGTGGCCCCGTCTCGTACGCGACACGCGCGCCCGCCGGCAGCTCCACCTCGACGATCCGGATCGGCGAGGGGAAGCCAGGCGGCGAGATGTTGCGCCGCACATAGCCCGACTGCGGGTCGCGCCAGGGGCTGCGCTCGGCACCCCGCGAGACCGGGCTGGGGGCCGCGGTGGGGTCGTCGAAGAGCGAGGCCAGCGCGACCCCCAGGCCCGTGGCGATCTTCTCAAGCACGACGGCGGTAGGGCTGCTCTCCCCCCGCTCGATCAGCGAGAGCATCGAGCGGCTTACCTCGCAACGGGCGGCGAGCGCATCCAGGGTGAGGCCGAGCTCGGCCCGTAACGCCCGGACCCTGCTGCCGATCCGCCGGTTGATCGCCTGCCCCTCGGGGGGCGGTATCTCTTCCTGCATAGTGGATCTATTGTCCACTATAATGGAAAGTCCGTCAAGTCCCCGGCGGCCCTCCCCGGTGCCGCAGCATGCTCCCACACCCGCGCGGGTTCAAGGGCGGATAGCTCCGGCGAGTGATTGGCGATTTCCCGCCCCTGAAACCCGTGCGGGGCACGGCGACGATGATCAGGGGCGGCGGGCCAGGTTGCGCAGCGAGTGGCCTGGATTGGCCCTTCTTCCGCAACGCTGCCCCTGCTATAACACCCCCAGGCAGAACCGAGCGCGGAGCTCGAACGGGCGTCGCGCATCACAACCCCGGATGAGCGTGCACGATGCGCGCACGACCGCCGGGGCGCGAGGGGTGGCGTAGATGGAGCACTACCATGGGTCAGGAGGCACAATGAAGACGACGGGCACAATCTTCATCCTCGGCGCGGGAGCGATCGGCTTCCCGCTGGCCGCGCACCTCACCAGCGCCGGGCGACAGGTCGTGGCGGTACGGACGAGCCAGGGCGATCTGCCACAGCGCACCGTCGTCGTCACCGTCGAGGCCGACGGTGAGCCGCTGCGGGTGCCCGTGGAGACGATCTCCCTCGCCGGCCTGCAACGGATCGAGGGGATCATCGTCGTCACGACCAAAGCCTACGCCAACGCCACCCTGGCGCAGGCGCTCCGGGCACGGGCGGCAACAGGGCCTCTCGTCGTAATGCAGAATGGCGTCGGGGTCGAGCGGCCCTTCCTCGACGCGCAATTCCCCGAGCTCTACCGCTGCATCCTCTACGTCACCAGCCAGGCCGTTGGCGACAGCGCCTTCGTGACCCGGCCGGTCACCGCCTCGCCGATCGGGATCGTCCGGGGCAGCGAGGCGGGACTGCTGCGCTGCGTCGAGGCCCTGACGACCGAAGCGCTGCCATTTCGGGCCGAGTCGCACATCCAGCGCGAGATCTGGAAGAAGGCGATCGTCAATGCCGTCTTCAACTCGATCTGCCCGTTGCTCGAGGTGGACAACGGAACCTTCGCGCGGGACGAGGCGAGCGCCGCCCTGGCGCGGCAGGTGGTCCGGGAGTGCGTCGCGCTCACCGAGCGGCTCGGGCTGGATCTGGGCGAGGCGGAACTGCTGGAGCAGCTCCTGGCCATCAGCCGGCGCTCAGACGGCCAGCTAATCTCGACGCTCCAGGACCTCCGGGCCGGTCGGCCGACCGAGATCGAGTCGTTGAACCTGGAGATCGCGCGGGTAGCGGCGGCGCTGGAGCCGGCCCTCGCCGTGCCACAGGTTGAACTGCTGGGCCGGCTGGTCGCGGCAAAGGCGGCGCTGCGGCGCGGCTGAGCTACCCCTCGTCGAGGGGCAACTCGCGGCCCGCCGCAGCGGAGGCGTAGCAGGCCTCCAGCACAGCGGTGCGCTGTAGCCCCTCGGCCACACCCGGGTCGGCCGGGCCACGGCCGAGCACCGCATCCACAAAACGGTCGATGATCCCCAGGCGCTCCTCCGCCGAGTTGAGAAACACCGCCGTATCAGCCGGCACACCGTCGAGGTCGGTGAAGAGCCGCAACGTGTTCTGGGTGGCATAGTTGTGAACGAACAACTCGGCGCCACCCTCGCTGCCATAGAGCGTTACGCCGAAATCATCGGCGGCCGAGCTGTGGGTAGCCCAACTCGCCTCCAGATGGAGCGTTGCGCCGCCCTCCAGCCGGATCATCGCCGTCGCCAGATCTTCGACATCAAAGGTAAAGCCGACATCGCCATAGGCCACCCGGCCTTCCCAGCCCTTGAGGCCGCGCGGCCCGAAGACGGCATAGGTGCTCGCACTGACTGCCCGTACCCGCGGCTCACCCAGCAGGTAGAGCGCCATGTCGAGCACGTGGACACCGAGATCCACGAGCGGCCCCCCACCCGCCTGCGCCTTGTTCACGAACCAGCTGCCGAGGCGGGGTATCCCGGAGCGACGCATCCAGAAAGCTTTGGCGTAGTAGATCTCGCCCAGGGCGCCGCTGGCGATATGGCGCTTGAGCCAGAGCACGTCCTGGCGAAAGCGGCGGTTGAAGGCGATCATCAGCACCTTGCCGCTGGCCGCCGCCGCCGCCGCCATGGCCCGGCCCTCGGCGGTGTTCCGGGCGAGGGGCTTCTCCACCAGCACGTGCTTGCCCGCCTCCAGCGCAGCAATCGCCACCGGGGCGTGGAGGAAGTTTGGCAGGCAGACGCTCACCGCCTCGATCCGCTCGTCGGCCAGGAGCTCCTCGTAGTGGCGGTAGGTCTTCGGAACGTGAAACTCAGCGGCGGCCCGGCGGACGCGCTCATCGTCCAGGCCGGCCAGGGCTACGATCTCGACGTCGGGGTTGTGGGCGTAGCCTTTGAGGTGCATCGCGCCGATCCCGGCGCCGATCACACCCACCCGGAGACGGGGTGTCGTCATTGGTGGCAACTTCTCATCAACGCGCGAATAGAGCAGCCGGGCCGTGACCCTCGCGGGCCACGATCCGCCGGCCCGCGCTATTGTACTCGAAAGCCGCCGCCCCATCGCCGCACTACTCGTCTCGCACACGCCCCCGGAGCGCCCTGATGGCGGCGCGGCGGCGCTTGGCTGCCAGGCGCTCGGCCCGCGCCGCGCGGCTGGGGCGCGTCGCAATGCGCGGGGTATCAGTCTTGTTAGCCGCCGCAAGCCGCCGGGCCAGCCGCTCGAAGGCCGCATCGAGATTGGCGGCTTGCGAGCGGCGCTCAGTGGCGGTCACGACGATCCCGCTCGGGCGGTGGAGCAGCCGTACGCCAGTGGCGTTGCGGTTGCGGTGCTGGCCGCCCGGCCCGCTCGCGATGAAAAACGTCACCTCGCTCTCGCGCTCCAGCGCTGCGCGCTCGCTATCGGCGGGCTGTGCGCTCATATGCGCCTCCTGTTGATCCACATCGCAGCCGATACGCCAGTCTGGGCCGGGCTCCCGGGATCGGGCGCGCTTCAAGCGAAGACCGCGCGGAACGCCTCGACCGGGAGCGGGTCCTCCCACACGCCACGAGCGACCAGGCGCGCGCCGAGGTGGCCGATCGCATGGGATGATTTGGCGGCCGCGCCGCAGCCCCCGGTACAGACGAAGAGCCCCGGGCCGAGCTCGGCGATATAGGGGTGGCCATGAGCGGTGTAGGTATTCATGCAGGGCTTCGTGGCCCAGCGCAGCACCTCCACTCCGGGTACGAGCCCGCGCAGCACCTCACACAACGCCGCGATCTCCACCGGGTTGCCGGGGCTCTGGAACCAGGCCCGGATGGCCGCCGACGACTCTAGCAGGTGCGGTGTGTGGAGCGGCCCACCGATCTTGAGGTACCAGCGCCCGTCGGGGTAGCGGGCTGGCGGAGTGGTGTAGACCGACGGCAGCACCGGGTGATCGGCCAGCGGCCAGATCAGGCTGGGCATCCCGGCGAGTGTTACCGCCTGTTCCTCCCGCAGCTCGGCGAGCACGGTCGTGTGGGCCTGGCGCTCCAACTGGAGACGCGCCCCCAGCAGCGGCTCCAGGAGATCACCCGTCGCGCCATCCGCGCTCACGAGCACCCGAGTTGCGCGTAGCATCTCGCCGCCACGAGTGGCAACCAGGAAGCCCTCACCCTCACGATGAATGGCCGTCGCGGCATCACGCACCAGGATCGCGCCCTGGTCCACGGCAATGGCGAGCTGCCCGGCGACGAGTACCCGGGGATTGATCCAGCCCGCCCCGCCCTGCTCGTACAGGCCACCGGCGCCGGGCGGGAAGCGCAGGTAGGGGAAGCGCTCGCCCAGCGCCGCGCCCGCTAGAAGCTCAACCGGAACGCCGAGCGCGCGAGCGTGGGCCTCCGAGGCAGCCAGGAGCGGATCATCGGCCCCACGACCGAGCCGCAGGTGGCCGCCAGGATGGTGAAAAACGACCCCGCTCCGCGCGGCGAGAGCGGGATAGGCATCGATCGAGCGCCACGCGAGCGCAGCCCAGATCTGGTCGGGGTCACTCACCCGGGTGATGCGGGCGTGGTCATAGTGGCTCGCGAAAGGCCCCTCGGAGCGCATCCAATCGTCCGGCTCGGCCGGGCCAACCCCGGCGACGCGCCCGGTCTCCCCGCTCTCGCTCAGAGCGCGGAGCGCCGCCGAACCGATCATGCCCAGCCCGATCACCACCACATCGAACACTGCCATCTCTGCAACTCCTGCTCACAAGCCGTCTCACCCCGCCATGCTCCTCGCAGTGCGCGGTGGCAGCACCCGTCGCAATCGGCCCCACCCGTCGGCATCGGCCCGGCCGCAGCGTAGACCGCAGCGCGCTGCGGCTCTACGTCCCCTGGCCCCACCTAACGGTGCACGGCAACTGGTACAATGGCGCCGCGCTTCAGGGTGCTCAGGAGGCAACTGATGAAATTCACCGACGGTGCCTGGCTCATCCGCCCCGGTGTCCAGGCCAGCCACCCGGTCGCGGCCGTCGATATTGCGGCCGACCACAATACGCTCACGGTCTACGCTGCCACTCGCCCGATCCGCCAGCGCGGTGAAACACTCCAGGGCCCCCTGCTGACCGTGCATCTCTCGGCGCCCGCCCCCGATGTCATCCGCGTCCGACTGATCAACCACGCTGGAGCAGCAGAGCGCGGCCCGCACTTCGCGATCGAGGAGGCTCCCACTGCGGTGGCGATCAGCACCGGGCCTGGCTTCGCCAGCCTCAGCAGCGGCCGGCTCACCGCACGTATCGCCCTCGGCGACCGCTGGCGCATGGAGTTTCTGGGCGAAGGGCGGACGCTCACCGCGAGCGGCACAAAGGCCATGGGGAGCATCGATCTCGCCGGCGTGGGCCATTTCATGCACGAGCAACTCGGCCTCGGCGTGGGCGAACTGGTCTACGGCCTCGGTGAACGCTTCACCGCCTTCGCCAAAAACGGCCAGGTGGTCGAGATCTGGAACAAGGACGGCGGCACCGGCTCGGAGCAGGCCTACAAGAACGTCCCTTTCTACCTCACCAACCGGGGCTATGGCGTCTTCGTCAACCACCCCGGCGCCGTCAGCTTCGAGGTGGGCTCCGAGAAGGTGTCGCGGGTGCAGTTCTCCGTGCCTGGGCAAACGCTGGAGTATTTCCTTATCTACGGCCCCACCCCCAAAGCGGTGCTGGAGAAGTATACCGCGCTCACTGGTCGCCCGGCGCTCCCCCCCGCCTGGTCCTTCGGCCTCTGGCTGACCACCTCTTTCACCACGGCCTACGACGAGGCTACCGTCACCGGGTTCATCGAGGGCATGGCCCAGCGCGACATCCCGCTGCACGTCTTTCACTTCGACTGCTTCTGGATGCGGGCCTTCCACTGGTGCGACTTCATCTGGGACCCGGCCACCTTTCCCGACCCGGCCGGGATGCTCGCCCGCCTCAAGGCTCGCGGGCTGCACATCAGCCTCTGGATCAACCCCTACATCGCCCAGCGCTCCCACCTCTTTGCCGAAGGTGCGGCGAAGGGCTTCCTGCTGCGCCGGCCCGACGGCAGCGTCTGGCAGACCGAACTGTGGCAGCCGGGCATGGCGATCGTCGACTTCACGAATCCCGAGGCCCGCGCATGGTTCCAGGATCAGCTGCGGCCGCTCCTGGCGATGGGGGTTGACTGCTTCAAGACCGACTTCGGCGAGCGCATCCCCACCGATGTGATCTACCACGATGGCTCGGACCCGGAGCGCATGCATAACGCCTACGCTCTGTACTACAACCAGGTCGTCTTTGAGCTCCTGGAGGCGACCCGTGGGCCAGGCGAGGCGGTCGTCTTCGCCCGCTCGGCCACGGCGGGCGGCCAGCGCTTCCCGGTGCATTGGGGCGGCGACTGCGACTCGACCTTCGAGTCGATGGCCGAGAGCCTCCGGGGCGGCCTCTCGCTGGGCCTGTCCGGCTTTGGCTTCTGGAGCCACGATATCGGCGGCTTCGAGGGCACCCCGCCAGCCGAGCTCTACAAGCGCTGGATCGCCTTTGGCCTGCTCTCCTCCCACTCGCGACTTCACGGGAGCTCCTCCTACCGCGTACCCTGGCTGGTAGACGATGAATCAGTCGATGTGCTGCGCCACTTCACGCGGCTCAAGTGCCGGCTTATGCCCTACCTCTACGGCGCGGCGGTAGAGGCGAGCCGAACCGGCGTGCCGGTGCTGCGGGCCATGCTCCTGGAGTTCCCCGACGACCCGGGGGCCGAGCAGCTGGACCGGCAATACATGCTCGGCGACAAACTGCTCGTGGCGCCGGTGTTCAACGCGGACGGCCTGGTGAGCTACTACGTGCCGGCGGGCCGCTGGACCCATCTCTTGAGCGGGGCGGTCGTGGAGGGCCCGCGCTGGCTACGCGAGAAGCACGATGTCTTCAGCCTGCCGCTGCTCGTGCGGCCGAACAGCGTGATCGCGCTGGGCGCCAACGCGACCCGGCCCGATTACGCCTACGCCGACGGCGTGACGCTCGCGGCCTACGAACTGAGCGACGACGTGCAGATCCGCGTCGTGGTCCCAGATACCGCAGGCGCCGAATCGGCGATCTTCGTGGTGCGGCGGGCCGGCACCCTGGTGTGCGTGGATGTCGAGCGGGCCACGGGGCCTTGGCAGCTGCTCCTGGTGAACCAGAGCGTCACCGAGGTGCGCGGCGGCAGCGCCACAGCACGCCCGGAGGGCCTGCTGATCACGCCTGAGCCGGGCGTAGCGCGCGTGGAGGCCCGGCTCACCGTGGGCTGAAGCGTGGCGCATCAGCGCTCCTGCGCCGCGAGAGCGGCCTTGCCCGCCTCCAACACCGCAATGATCCGGTCCACGTCGTAAATGCAGCCGCGCCAGGCCCCACCGCTGACGGCGGTGAGGGCCGCCCATAGCCGCGTATCATCGGGCAGACCCGGGTCGGGCGCAAGGCCAGGGTGTGGCGGGCGGGAGTCAAGCAGTGCCTGAGCGGCCTCAGGGCTCCACTCCTGGCCATCGGGGCCAAGGAAGCTCACGCTGCCGGTAAGGTTCAGCCGATCGATCTCGATCGCGATCAAGTCACCGTCGCGGAGCCGACCGATTGGCCCACCGGCGAGCGCCTCGGGGCCAATATGGCCGATACAGGCCCCGGTGCTCACGCCCGAAAAGCGGGCATCGGTGAGCAGCGGGCACTGCTTGCCCCACGGCAGCATCTTCAGGGCGATCGTCACCTGGGCGGTCTCCTCCATGCCGGTGCCGGAGGGGCCAATGCCGGCGAGCACCAGCACATCGCCGGGCTGCACCGGCGGCTCGCTCTGACCTTTGATCGCGCGCATCGCTGCCCGCTCGCTGGTGAAGACCCGCGCCCGCCCCCGGTGACGGTAGACCCCATCAGGGCCAACCAGCGATGGGTCAATCGCGGTGGCCTTGATCACCGAGCCCTCCGGGGCGATGTTCCCAACCGGGAAGACCGTGGTCGGAGTAAGGCCGGCGGCCCGGGCCGCGTCGGGGCCCATAATCACATGGTCGGGGTCTACCTGGCCAGCGGCGCCGAGCCGGGCCCGCACGCTCCGGCGACGGGCGCTCTCCGCCCACCAGTCGAGGTTCTCGCCGAGCGTCTGCCCACTCACCGTCAGCGCCGAGAGCTTGAGCAGACCCATGGCGCGCAGGTGCAGCATCACCTCAGGCACGCCGCCGGCCATGAAAACCTGTACGGTGGGATGGTTGCGCGGCCCGTTGGGCAGCGCGTCCACAAGGCGCGGGGTCGCCCGGTTGACGCGCTGCCAGTCGGCCACAGTAGGGATGGGCAGGCCCGCAGCGTGGGCGATCGCCGGAATATGCAGCAGCAGATTCATCGAGCCGCCACAGGCCGCGTGGACCACCATCGCATTCTCGATGGCGTCGGCGGTAAGGATGCGCGCGAGTGGCACGCGCTGCGCCTCCAGGCGCAGGAGCGCCAGTGCCGAGCGACGGGCCATGTCGAGCCAGACAGGCTCGCCAGAGGGTGCCAGGGCGGAATGGGGCAGCGAGAGGCCGAGGGCCTCGCTCACCACCTGGGCAGTGGCAGCAGTGCCAAGAAACTGGCAGCCGCCGCCAGCCGAGCCACAGACGCGGCAGCCCATCGTCGCGGCGTAATCCAGGCTGATCAGGTCGTTCGCGTAGCGCACCCCGATCGTCTGGATCGTGCCGGCGTCCTCGGCACCCGGCACGGGTAGCGTCACCCCGCCGGGCACGGCGATGGCGGGGAGGCTCGTACATCCTGCCAGGGCGACCATGATCGCCGGGAGGCCTTTGTCGCAGGTGCCCACGCCCATTACGCCGTGGCGGGTGGGCAGCGAGCGGATGAGCCGGCGCATCACCACAGCCGCGTCGTTGCGATAGGGGAGGCTGTCGAACATCCCGGCAGTACCCTGACTGCGGCCATCGCAGGGATCGGAGCAGGTTACGGCAAAGGGCATCGCGCCCTGCTCGCGAAAGGTGAGCGCGGCCTCGCGCACGAGCAGGCCAAGCTCCCAGTGGCCGGTATGGAGCCCGAGCGCGATAGGGGAGCCGTCCTCGGCCCGCAGGCCGCCGTGGGTGCTGATGATCAGAAATTGCTTGCGGTTGACCTCCTCCGGGTCCCAGCCCATGGCGACGTTCTGGGTAAGACCGAAGAGGTGGCCACTGGGCTCCTCGCGCAGTTGCTCCGGGCTGAGGGGCAACCGGCCACCACGATCCGCGCCGAACAGTCTGGTCTGGGCGGCGGCGTCCTCCGCGCCGAGGATGGCGCTGATGCTGGGGGTAGACATGCTAGCTCCTGGATCGTACGAGATTGACCGTGGATTCCCATGGGCCACGCGCCACGACACCGGCCCCGCCGCGTGAGGATCAGGCACAGTAGGCAGCGATCACCCGCGTGTAGAGCTCGGCGCACTGACGCGCACTCTCCAGATCGACCCACTCCTCCAGCGCGTGGGCGCCGGCGCCGGAGGGGCCGAAAAGCACTGTCGGAATGCCCGCCGCCGCCAGCGAGGCCGCGTCGGTCCAGTAGGGAAGGCCCGTCGTCCGGATGGGATGGCCGAGCAACTCCTCGCCGTAGCGCCGGATCAACGCGGGAATCGGCGCATCGGCCGGCGCCTCCATCGGCGGTCGGTCCACTCCGGAACGCACGACAGTCTGGATGCGAGGGTCGCTGGCGGCGAGGCGCGCAACGATCGTCTCCAGCTCAGCACGGGCCTGGGCAGGCGTTTCACCGGGGATGGTGCGGCGCTCGATCTGTAGCAAGCAGCGCTCGGGGTAGGATGAGAGCTCCTGACCGCCACTGATCAGCGAAGCGTGCAACGAGCCACTACCCAGCAGAGGGTGGCTCGGGCGCGCAAGAAGCTGCTGGTTGAGGGCCGCCAGTTCAGCCAGCACCCGGCCCATATGGATGATCGCGTCTGGCGCGCCGGGGATCGAGCCGTGAGCAGCGGCGCCGCGCGCCTCCACCTCCAGCCAGACGAAGCCCTTATGGGCCACCACCAGCTCCAGGCCGGTCGGCTCAGCGATGATGGCGGCGTCGGCGCGGTAGCGGGCGGCCACGTCGAGGGTGCCGAGGCCAGCGTACTCTTCGTCCATCACCGCAGTGAAGATCACATCGCCGCGCAGTGGTCGCGTGGCCGCCGCAGCGACGGCGAACATTGCGGCGGCCAGACCGCCCTTCATGTCGTAGGCGCCGCGACCGTACAGCCGCCCGCCCGCCAGTCGTGGCCGGTGGGGATCGGCCATGCCCATCACGCCCACGGTGTCGGTATGGCCGTTCAGCATGAGCGTGGGGCCACCGCCGGCGCCCCGCGCGCGGGCGATCACGTTGGGGCGCCCGGGCCGCACCTCGTCCAGATGCACTTCCAGACCTCTGGTCGCGAGCCAGCCAGCAATGGTACTGGCGATGGAACGCTCACCGGCGCCGCCTGGCACCAGATCGGGATTCACCGAGTCGAGGGCCACAAGCTCGGCGATGAGTGACGCAAGCGGCTCCACAGCCACCTCCTGCAAGTCAACGTTCGCTGCGCCGGTTCACAACGCGGGCAACCCGATGCACCCCGGCGCCAGAACGTACGCACCAGCATACCCTGGAATATGCGCAGCATACCACACGCGCATCCTCCCGCCGGGACACCCGGATCGGCAAAGGTGTGCCGGATGGCCCTGCACATCCGCATGCCGTGGCACTCAAGCACGCGGCTCCGGCGACGCCCGCCGGCGCGGCCTCACCCGGCCGCCCGGGTGTCGTTCCCGCGAAAGCGGGAACCCAGCGCAGGCGGGAACCCAGCGCAGGCGGGAACCCAGCGCACGCGGGAACCCAGCGCACGCGGGAACCCAGCCCCTGCTTGCGCGGGGGCAGGCTTGCTGGCCTTCCACCCGGACGCCCGCCTGCGCGGGCGTGACACCAACGCCGGGGTGTCGTTCCCGCGAAAGCGGGAACCCAGCGCAGGCGGGAACCCAGCCTCCCCCAACCTTCGCGGGGCTTGCGCGGGGACCCGGCCTCCCCTCCGCCGGGCCAACCGGATCGGCACCCCCACCCGAACGCCATGGCCCAACGCGACGCCATGAGGATCGGCCCTGGGGCCGATGGTTCTGGCGAACAAAGATCCTATACTGATCACAGGGCATAGGTCGCATTCAGGGCGTCCAGCGTCGCGTGTAGGGCGCCTGTTTTCATGCCTGCACAGGGAAAGGGTACCGTATGCACGCCCATACCGCGCCCCGCGCGGGGCGGCGGGAATGGCTGGGCCTTGCCGTCCTGCTCCTGCCCACACTGCTGATCGTGATGGACCTGACGGTGCTGCACCTCGCAGTGCCACATCTCAGCGCCGATCTGCGCCCTAGCAGCACCGAACTGCTCTGGATTGTCGATATCTACGGCTTCCTGATCGCCGGCTCGCTGATCACCATGGGCACCCTGGGGGACCGGATCGGCCGGCGACGCCTCCTGCTGATCGGCGCCGGCGCCTTCGGGCTGGCCTCGATCCTGGCCGCCTTCTCACCCACCGCCCAGTTGCTCATTCTCAGCCGGGCCCTGCTCGGCATAGCCGGCGCCACCCTCATGCCGTCCACGCTGGCACTCATCCGCACAATGTTCCAGGACCCGCAGCAGCGCAGCGTGGCGATCGGGATCTGGATCTCCGGCTTCTCCGCCGGCAGCGCGATCGGCCCACTGATCGGCGGCGCGGTGCTGGAGTACTTCTGGTGGGGCGCCGTCTTTCTGCTGGGCGTGCCGGTGATGCTGCTGCTGCTGGCGACAGGGCCTTTCCTCTTGCCCGAAGCCCGCGACCCGAACGCCGGCCGGCTGGATCTTCCAAGCGCCGGGCTCTCGCTAGCGGCCGTGCTGCTGGTGATCTACGGAGTCAAGCATGTCGCCCAGGCCGGCCTCGACATTGTCGGCCCGCTGGCGATCGTGGCTGGCCTGGCCCTCGGGGCGATCTTTGTGCGGCGGCAGCGGCGCCTGGCCGACCCGCTGATCGAGCTCGGGCTCTTCCGGCTGCCGGCCTTCAGCGCCGCGCTCACCATGTACACACTCGGCGTCTTCGTCTCCTTCGGCGCCTTTCTCTTCATCGCGCAGTATCTGCAGCTTGTGGCCGGGCTTTCGCCCGTGCAGGCCGGGCTCTGGTCGGTGCCGGGGGCGCTGGCCTCGATCGTTGGCTCGAATGTGGCCCCCGTGCTGGTGCGCCATCTTCGCCCCGCCTATGTAGCGGCGGGCGGCCTCGCCATCGCGGCCCTGGGCTTCGCGCTGATCGTTCCCGTGGGCGAGGCCTCGCTCGCGCCCGTGGTGATCGGCTGGGTGCTCATCTCACTCGGCTTCGGCTTCACCTTTACCGTCAGCACCGATCTGGTTGTGGGGAGCGCACCCCCCGAGCGGGCCGGGGCAGCCTCCGCCCTGACCGAGACGGGCGCGGAGCTCGGTGGGGCGCTGGGGATTGCCGTGCTTGGCACCCTCGGCATGGCGATCTACCGCAGCCGGCTCGCAGCCACGCTTCCGCCTGGCGTCCCACCAGAGGTGGTGGCCACGGCCCGGGAGACCCTGGGCAACGTTGCCGCCGCCGCCGAGCAACTCCCTGCGGCCACCGGGGCAGCGTTGCTGTCAGCCGCCCGGACCGCCTTCACCGACGGGCTGCAACTCCTCGCGCTCATCGCCGCCATGGTAATGGCCGGGCTGGTCGCCGTGGCGGCTGTGATGCTGCGCGACGCCGTCCCTGCGGGTGAGCCGTCTGCCCACGGTGAGGCTCACCCGGTACCGCCGGCGCGACTGGACGGCGCCGCAGAACCCGAGGCATCGATCGCGAGCACCGATTAGGCCCGGCGGCTCAAGCCGCAGCCTGGCCCGGCACTGCCACCGCTCAGTGCCGGGCCGGGGGAAGATCGGCCACGGGAGCCCCGTGCTGCGCCGGGTCGCTAGCTTGCAACACAGCCCAGGCGCCGAGCGCCAGCAGCCCCACCAGCCCCCACAGCAGCGACCCGTAGCCTCCGGAGGCCATCACGATCACGCCCGTCCCCACCGGGGCCAGGGTACGCGCGGCCGTCAGCGCCAGATTCTGGGCCCCGTTGATCGCACCGTAGTGCGCCGGGCCATAGTGCTCGGCAAGCAGCGCCGCGCGCATGATCGTCAGCACGCCCGAGCCCGCGCCAAACAGCGCCACGTAGGCCAGCGCGCCGGCCGTGCTCTCGCCGAAGCCCGCGAGGATCGCCAGCCCCGCGAGCTGCATCCCGATCAGCCCCGCCGTCACCCACTGCCGTGGGACCCGTTCGGCAAGTGGAGCGATCACCATCCGCCCCAGCAGCGACATGAGCCCGAACAGTCCCGCCACGGTGGCCGCAAATCCCGGCCCGTGGCCCCTGCCGATCAGGTACGGGATCACGTGAACCGTCATGGTCACGCCGGCGAAGGTGCTGACAGCAAAGGCGAAGCTGAGCAGCCAGAAGCGCAACTCGCGCAACGCCGCCCCCGCCGCGACACTGCGCTCAGGGGGGAGCGCGGGGAGCGTGTCTCCCGCCACCGCCTCACCGTCCGGCAGCAGCCCCAGGCTCTCGGGCCGGCGCCGCAGTAGCAAAGCGTGGATGGGAACCGTGACCGTGCCGAGCAGCCCGGCCAGCGCTACCAGCGCCCCACGCCAGCCCAGTTGCCCCACGAGCCACGCGCTGAGCGGTATGAAGATAAAACTTGCGAACGCCCCGAAGAAGGTCAGCAGCGTGAGCGCCTGGCCCCGCAGGCGCCGGAACCACACCGCCACGATCGCGAAGGCGGGCTCGTACAGCACACCCGCCGACACCAGCCCGATCCCCGCCATGATGAGGTAAAAGGCCGGCAGGCTTTGCACCTGCGACCAGGCGAGCACGAGCATGACGGCCAGTAGCGAGCCGGTCGTCATCAGTGCCCGTGGCCCCCGGCTGTCCACCCAGCGCCCGACAGGCACGGCCGCCAGCCCGGAGCAGAGCAGTGCCAGCGAGTAAGCCCCCGTTAGCTCTACCGTGCTCCAGCCGAGCTCCGCCTGCATCGGCGCCACAAAGACGCTGAAGGCATAGTAGAGGATGCCCCACGAAACCACCTGGGCCGTCGCGACGCCCACCAGCATCGGCCAGCCGTAGTAGATCCGGCGGGTCCGCCAGAGCAAGCGCTTATCTGCCAACGGTGGTGCTCCACTGCAAGAGGCCGAGGACGCCCGGCCCGTCTGCTGCCAGAGGATACCACTTGAATTGATGGGTGTCAATATAGCCATGCAAGCGTAGGCCTGTGACCAGGCGTCCGGTGGCGGGCCAGAGCGTCCCGTGGCGCTCAAGCGCGCGGCAATGGCGCGGCGCCGCCCGCCTGCGCGGCAATGGCGCGGCGCCGCCCGCCTGCGCGGGCTCTCGTGGTTGTCAGTGCCAACCGTCGCCCGGCGCGCATATCTGGGGGGCGCATGCCCCGCTCCCATCCTCCCTCCTCCCTCCCCCTCCCTCTCGGTGGCGGCGCGCCGAAGTGGTATACTGTGCCATCGTCCCGCCGCCCGATCGGAGGAGCCCCGATGAGTCGTGACCTGCGCGACGAGCTTGTCGCGCTGACGTGTGACATGGTGCGCATCGAGTCGATTGCCGACCGGCCAGATCAGCTCGATGCGGCGATCAGCTACGTTGCCGCCTACCTGGCCGACATCCCCGGCCTCACGATCGAGCACAGCTTGGCCAACGGCAAGCCAGCCCTGGTCGTCACCATGCGCCCCACCCGCGCGCCAGCCCTGATGATCAACGGCCACCTGGATGTAGTCGTCGGCCGGCCCGAGCAGTTCGAGCCTACCCTGCGCGAGGGGCGGATCTACGGGCGCGGCGCCCAGGATATGAAGGGCAGCTGCGCGGTGATGCTCCGCCTGATCCGCGATCTCGCCGCCCTGCCCGAGCGCCCCGATGTCGGCTTTCAGTTCGTCACTGATGAGGAGATCGGCGGCGCCGAGGGCACGGGACGGCTGCTCCGCGAGGGTTGGCGCTGCGGCTTTATGCTCTGCCTTGAGCCGACCGACCTGGGCATCCTCTTCGAGCACAAGGGCGGCATGTGGGTTGAGTTGCGGCTCCCCGGCCGCCCGGCCCACGGCTCGCGCCCCTGGGAGGGCCACAACCCGATCGAGAACTTGGCCACCGGCCTCGCCGCCATCCGGCGCCGCTTTCCGCAGCCCACCGGCCCCAACGAGTGGCGCACGACCGTCACCCCCACCAGGATGATCGCCGGTGAGGGCGGCTCGCGAAACCAGGTACCCGCCTCGGCCCTCGTCACCTTCGACATCCGCTGGACGAGCGAGACGAGCCCGGACGCCATCCAGGCAATCCTCACCGAGTGTTTTCCCGGCGCTGAGATCGTGGTGAGCGCCGCAGGCCCGGGCCTCTACACCGACCCGGAACACCCGGAAGTCTGCCGCGTAGCCGAGATTCTGGAGCGCCGGAGCGGGCGCAGCCCGCGCTTCTACCGTGAGCATTTCGCCACCGACGCCCGCTACTACACCAGCGCCGGCATTCCGGCCATCTGCGTAGGTCCGGTGGGCGCGGGGCTCCACTCCGATGAGGAATGGGTCAGCGTGGATAGCCTGGTCGATCTGTACGCCGTGCTCTGGGAGTATGTTACCTGAACGCCCATGCTCTACGCGCTGCAAACCCTTCCCGGCCTTGGTACTCTGGCATGGCGCGAGGCCGAAACGGCTCTTGCCGCCGGCACGTCGGCTCGTGGCCCGAAGCTCGTGGGCATCAAGGCGGTGCCCGGACGCAACGACATGGTGCTCCTGGCCCACGATAGCGGCCCCCGGCCCCTGCTACGGCTGCGGGCCAGCGAGGATGTCTTCGCGGTGGCGGCGCGTGGCTTCCGTGTAGCTCCCGACGAACGGGGCCTGCGCCAGATCTACGCGGCGGTGCGCCACTCCGAGGACGTGGCTCCGGCCCTCGATGCCTGGCGCCGCGCGGTCGGGAGCCGCCAGCAGGGCGGGAGCTTCCGTGTCGTGACACGCAGCGTCGGGCGACAGGCGTTTCTGCGCCGCGATGTGGGGCGGGCCGTGGCCGACGCCGTGCGCGATGGATGGCCAGGCAACTGGCGGCCAGTGGAGGATGACGCCGATCTGGAGATCTGGGCGACCCTCGTGGAGCAAGAGCTCGTATGCGCCGTGCGTCTGTCGGACGCGAGCATGCGCCAGCGGAGTAAGGCCCGCCACCTGCCCGCGAGCCTGCGTCCCGCCCTCGCCGCCGCTATGGTCGCGCTCACCGAGCCCGCCCCCGACGATGTCTTCCTCGACCCGATGGCCGGCGCCGGCACCATCCTGCTGGAGCGAGCAGCCGCCGGCCCCTTCGCCGAGATCCACGGCGGCGACATCAATGGCGAGGCCCTGGCTGCGATGCGGGAAAACCTGCGCGGCGTGAAGGGCCGGGTCTTCACCAGCCGCTGGGACGCGCGCACGCTGCCCTTCGAGGACAGCAGCATCGATAAAGTGGCCGTTAACCTGCCCTTTGGCCGACAGATCGGCGACCAGGCCCAACTGCCCGAGCTCTACCGGGGGGTGCTGGCGGAGATCTCCCGCGTGCTCCGCCCCGGTGGGCGCCTGGTGGCCCTCACCGGCGATGCCCGGACTCTGGAGACGGCCCGCCAGAGCACCGCTCGCGCGCTGCGGCCAGGCACGCGCCACCGTGTGATCGTGCTTGGCCAGCCAGCGATGATCTGTGAGTATACGCGCCAGTAGACGCCTATGATCCGCTACGCGCTCCGCTCCCTGGCCCTGCTGCCACCCGCGCTGCTGCTGGCCCATTTTTTCGGCTTTGCCTTTGGGCACCTGGTGGCGCCGCTGCACGCCGCCCGCAACCCTCTCTGGGTCGGTGTCGTGAGCCGTGAGCCACTCCTGCCGAGCTACCTGGAATACCTCGCCGCGACCCTGCGCTCCGAACCCGTTCCGCTGCCGGGTAGTACGGCTAGCGAAGGTCTGGCCGAGGCGCTCGGGCGCGCGGCCCTGAATAGCCTGGGCCTGCTCACGATCGCCACGGGGCTCAGCGTCGCGGCTGGCATCACCCTCGGGCTGCTGGCCGTGCGCCGCGATCCGCCACACGTGGCTACGTGGCTCACAGCTATCGCCACCATCGGGCTCGCTGTGCCAACCTTCTTCGCTGGCGTGATCGGCGTCTTCGTGGTGGTCGTGGTGCTGATCTACGCACCGGGCCGCACGCTCATCCTGCCATTGGAAGGCTATGGGTGGGACGCGCATCTCGTGCTGCCGGTAGTCGCACTCATGCTGCGGCCCACCGCCCAGATCGCGCAGGTGACGGCGGGGATGCTGGTCGCCGAGCTCGGCAAGCAGTATGTGACAACGGCCCGAAGCCTTGGCGTGCCCGAGCCGCGCATCGCCCGGCGCCACGTGCTACGCAACGCCATGCCAGCGGTGGTGAGCACGATCGCCGGCTCGCTCCGGCTCACCGCAGGTGAGTTGATCATCGTTGAGACGCTCTTCTACTGGCCGGGCCTCGGGCGGCTGATGGCCCAGGCCCTGCTTCCCGCGAACAGTTCGACGCTCCCTGAGACGCCGCTCTTCCTCAGCCCGCCCGTCATCGGCGGCGCCCTTCTGCTCTTTGCCGCCCTCTTCTTGCTCGGCAATACGGCCGCTGGCCTGCTTGTGCGCGCCCTGGATCCGAGGGTACGGTAAGGGTCGGCCTCTCTTCGAACCGAAGCGTCTGTTTGACACGCGATCGCAGCAGAGCCTGTCGCCCTTCGTCGCACGACCAGGGACAGCCTCCAGATCCCCGCCATGACACTCCCTCCAGACCATCAGGCCGCCCCGAGGCCGGAACGAGCACGGCTCTGGCGCAGCAACCCGCCCCTCGCCGCCGGCGGGGCGATCGTGGCGCTGCTGATCGTCGTCGCGATCGCCGGCCCGCTCGTGGCCCCTCACGGCCCCCTGGAGCGAACGCTGGTAGCCGAGATCGGCGGGCGCACGCGGGGCGTGCCCTTCCCGCCCTTCCAGAGCTGGGAGTTTCCCCTCGGCTCCGACCGCTTCGGCCGCGATCTGCTCAGCCGCCTGCTCTGGGCGGTGCGCCCCACCCTGCTGCTGGTGACGATCGTCGCGCTGCTGCGCCTGGCCCTCGGCCTGCTGATCGGCACCGTGGCCGGCTCGTCGCGCCTTCCCGGCCGGGCCCTCAGCGCGCTCACCGACGCGGCTCTGGCCGTGCCTGTGCTGGTGGTGGCCCTGGCGGCGATCACTGCCGTGGGGATCGAACGGGGGCTGGTAGCCTTCATCGTCGGGATGTGCCTCACCGGATGGGCCGAGACGGCCCAGATCGTGCGGGCCCAGACTCAACTCGTGGCCGCGCGCCCCTTCGTGCAGGCGGCCCACGCCCTCGGCGCCAACGGCCCCCAGATCCTGATCCGCCATATCGGCCGCCACCTGGCGCCGCTGCTCGGCACACTGCTCGCCTTCGAGATCAGCGCTGGCCTGCTGCTCGCGGGCTCGCTGGGCTTCCTCGGCTACTTCATCGGTGGCGGGGTCTGGATCATCACCGACGGGATGGCGATCCCCCAGGCTGAGCGTGTGGCGGGCCTGCCGGAACTCGGCCAATTGATCGGCTCCGCCGAGGTGCGGATCTCGAGCCGCCCGCCGTGGGAGATGATCTTCCCCGGCCTGCTGATCGTCGCGGCCATCCTTGGTTTTGCACTCCTCGGCGAGGGGCTGCGCCGCTACACGACCATGGCGCCGCCACGGCCCTCACGTCTCACGTCGGCCGTCGCGGCCATCGAGGAGGCTACCGTGGTCCGGGCCGGCGCCTGGGACGGCCTGACGGCCCGCACCGGCTCAGCCATCATCGTCGCCCTGGTCGGGGCCGCCGCACTCCTCTGGTGGCCGTATCGCTCCAGCAGCGAGCGCGAGAGCCCGCAGCCCGCCACCGCCTTCGCCACCCCTAACGGCTGGTCGGCGGAGCGGGGCGATCCCTACGGCACCCTGCGGGCGCCCGTGCCACCCTCGGCGCCGGCGCTCCGCTGGCAGTTCGCCGACCCGTCTGGCCTGGCGGGCGGGCCCGCCATCGCCCCCGACGGCACCGTCTACGTCGGGGGCATCAGCGGACGGCTCCACGCGCTCGCCCCCGACGGATCGACGCGCTGGAGCGCCCCCATCCAGGCCGAGCCGGTGGGCGCGCCCGCACTCGCCCCCGATGGCACTATCTACATGGCTGACCGGCGGGGTGGCCTGAGCGCCTTCACGCCTGCCGGAGAGCCACGCTGGCGCTTTCAGAGCAGCTACCGTCACGAAGCCACCTCCGGCCCGATCGTCGGTCCCGATGGCACGATCTACTACGCGCTGATCGACGCGGTGCAGGCGGTCTCTCCCACTGGCGAGGGCCGCTGGGTAGGGCGCGACCCCGAGTTGCCCTACCTGGAGGTGTCGCCCCGGCTCAGCCCCGATGGGGCCATGGTCTTCCTCAAGGGCAGCGCCTTCAGCACCGAGGATGGGAGCCAGCTTCCGCTGCCGATCGTTCCAGACGAGCCGGCCTTCGCCGAACCGGTGCTGCTCGTGGGTGCCGATGGGCGCACCTACTACAGCAGCGAGCATCGTCTGGTGCCCTGGCGGCGCGTGGATGCCGGGGTTGCCGTTCAGCAGGCACTGGGCTGGCCAGCGCGGAACACCTTCTCCATGCCCTCCGATGTCGGTGTCACGCGCGCAGGCACGGCGTGGATGCTCTACTCGACCGAGTTCGCCGACACGCGGGTCGTCTGGATCGGCGGCGATGGCCAGCAGATCGGTGAGTTCTTCGCCCCGATGCGGGCGAGCCGAGCGATCGCCGTGGCCGATGACGGCACGCTGCAGGTATGTGGGGCCGCTCGCAGTCGGGGCCTCAGCTGCGCCGCCTTCAGCCCGGCTGCCGGTGAGGAGCCGCTCTGGGAGGTAGCTATCGGCGCGCCAGGGGCGCTGGCCCGTGGCGGCGCCATCGTGGACGGCCGGACCTACCTCGTCACCGACGATGGGCACCTCTACGCGCTCGAGTAGGGCGGCACCTACCGGCTGAGCCCGAGGGCGGCCAGCGCGGCCTCCTCGCGCTCTCGCATGGCTGCGGCATCCTCCGCGCCGCGCTCGTGATCGTAGCCGAGCAGGTGTAGCGCCCCGTGGGCGGCCAGATAGGCCAACTCACGCGCGCTACTGTGGCCGTACTCTTCTGCCTGGGCAAGCACTCGATCCAGCGAGATGGCGATATCGCCGAGGTAGCGCGGCGCGGCAGGGCCCGTCACAAACGGTGTCGCAGGGCCGTCATCGCCAAAGGAGAGCACGTCGGTAGGCGCGTCCACACCACGGTAGCTGCGGTTCAGCTCGTGGAGTCGCGCATCATCAGCCAGGAGCACCCCCACTTCGGCGCCGCCAGCCACGCCCGCACCGCGCAGCACCTCGGCCACGGCGCGCCCGGCAAGATCCGGATCCAGGCCAGCGGCTACCACCCGCTCTTCCAGGCCTTCCGCGACGGAGACCTCGATGGTGTAATCGGCCATAGGGCGTGCCATCTCTATCCTCGTGGCGCCACACGATGAAGGTGCTGCCGCCACATCCTGCCGGGACGCGGCGCGCTCCATCCCGACGGCCCTGATCATCGCCGTCTTCGGCCACGAGCCCGAAGACCCGCCATCGGCCAGACCAGCTGCGCGCGTTAAATCCCGCCCTCGCGCACGATCGACTGAACTTGCAGCAGCACATCACGCTCGCGCTCGAACGACACGCGCTGCACCGCCTCATCGAGCGGAAACCAGCGGGCATCGTCCACCTCGGCCTCCTGGGGACGCATATCGCCACGCTCATACCGCATCAGGAAGAGGTCAACGTATTTGTGCACCCGGGAAGATCCGGCGCGGAACCAGTACTCGATCGTCGCGAGGTGGCGCACGATCGCGCCCTCCAGGCCAGTCTCCTCCGCGACCTCGCGCAGCGCGGCGGCCTCGGCCGTCTCGCCACGGTTCACGTGGCCCTTCGGCAGGCCCCAGCGGCCACCACGGTCGGTGGCGATCAGGGCGACCTCCACTTGCTGCCCGACAACCCGGAAGATGACACCCCCGGCCGAGTAAGCCGTACGATGCGCGGGGGATCTGTTGGAGCGTGAGGCCATCGGCACGTTGCTATGCGCGCTTCAGCAGGCGACCGGCGCGCATATCCCAGTAGTTATTGATCGCGTAATTGATGCGCTGCCGTGCCGCATCCACGTGCTCCCAGCCCACCGGCTCCACCCGCGTGCCCTCCAGATCCTTGTACACCGTGAAGAAATGCTCCACCTCTTTGAGGTAATGCGCCGGCAGATCGGTGTAATCCTGGAAGCTGGCGAAGAACGGATCATACTGGAGCACGGCGAGGATCTTGTCATCGGGCTCGCCCTTGTCGAGCATCCGGAAGACGCCAACAGGACGGGCCTCAACGAGGCAACCAGTGAAGGTTGGCAGGTTGGTCATCACCAGCACATCGAGCGGATCGCCGTCGTCATAGTAGGTTTGCGGGATGAAGCCATAGTCGCCGGGGTACTGCACCGCAGAGTAGAGCACCCGATCGAGCTTAAAGGCGCCGCTGCGCTTATCGAATTCGTACTTGTTGCGTGAGCCCTTGGGGATTTCGACAACTGTATGGATCACATCAGGGACGTTCGGTCCTGGCTCAAGGTCGTGCCAGTAGTTCTGCATCGAAGGCCTCACTGCGCTGCCTGATCCGCTAGTTTGCATTATAACATGCAACCACTGCGGATCGGGTCGCACCGGGTACGCTGGGTTCCCGCCTGCGCTGGGTTCCCGCTTTCGCGGGAACGACACCCCGGCGTTGATGTCACGCCCGCGCAGGCGGGCGTCCAGGGCGGGAGGCCCGCAGGATCTGCCCCCGTGCGAGCGGGGCTGGGTTCCCGCTTGCGCTGGGTTCCCGCTTGCACTGGGTTCCCGCGCGCGCTGGGTTCCCGCGTGCGCGGGAACGACACCCGGGCGTTGGGGGCACGCCCGCGCAGGCGGGCGTCCAGGACGGGAGGCCTCCGGGACATGCCCCCCAGTCCCCTGTCGCCTGCCTCACTGGGGATGGACGTTTATGGTGCAGCCGGGAGCCAGAGCACCGGCGAGCCAGAGTCGACGCTCCCAGCCAGGCGCGCTTCCGGGTCGCCGCCGGGCCGCCAGAGCCAGAGCTCGCCGGGGCCAGGGGCGGGGAACACGGGCTCCTGATCGGATAAGCCGGGGCGCCAACCCGTAGGGAGCAGCACCACGAGCGCGGCGCCATCGGGGGCCCAGGCGGCCGCAGTGGCTCGGGGGAGCCGGGCCACCTCGACGGCGCCAAGCTGTAGCGTGGCGCTCGGCAGTACGACCTCTTCCGTCTCGCCGAGTTGCAGCACCGTCAGCCGCCAGATGTCGTAGCCTTCGAAGCCACGGGCGTCGCTGAAGTTGTGCTCGACCACCGCCAGGCGGCGCCCGTCGGGGGCGTAGAGGGGCGGCAGCATCCAGCCCGCGCCGAGACCCACGGGGGCGCCGTTGCGCTGGAAGGAGCTTCCGACCTCCGTGAGGTTGATGTCCACCAGGGCCTGATAGCCCAGGAAGCGCTGGTAGGCGATCTGCCCGCCGTCTGGAGCCCACGCCGGTCCGTAGACAAGCTGGCCCTGTTCGGGCGTGGAACCATCGGCCTGGGCGACATCCCAGCCATTCTCGCCCTGACGGTTGACCATACGGATAGTGTTCTCGGCGCCGGGGAAGGACAACGCCTCAGGGCTGCCAATGGGCGCCGCCGCGAAGACGATCCGGCGACCGTCAGGCCCAAAGGCCGGGTCGCAACCCGCGCCGAGCGGGCGCTCGAGTGCCGGGGCCGCCGCCGGGCCGAGGTCGAGGATGCGCACCTCGGCCTCGCTGCACCAGCGGCTCCACGACTCCCAGGTAGGCGGGGCGGTGGGCACGGTGGGCGCAGCAGTGTAGACCAGGCTCTGGCCGTCAGGCGCCCAACTCGGGCCACTCTCGACGCGGTCGTTGCTGGTGAGCTGCCAGAGCTCGCCGGTGGCACGCCGCAGCGCCCAGAGCTCGGCGGCCAGATCCGCGCCGCGCACCAGCGCCAGGAGGCGCCCGTCGGAGGTAGCGGCGAAATCTCGCACCTCTGTGGCGAGCACCCGTTCGCCGCCCGTATCGACGGCCAGGGCCACCAGATCACCGCCACGCAGGAAGAGGATCTCCTCGGCCAGGGCGGGCGCGGGAGTCTGGGAGGGGGCAACCGTGGGAGCACTGGTTGGCGCGCTGGTGGCCGTGGATGGGGGGGCACTGGTTGGGCCAGGCGCGGGAGCCGAGGGCGCGGCGGCAGGCGGCGCGCTCGTGGGCGCAGGCGCACTCGTCGGGCTTACAGCTGCCGGGATCGGCGAGGCCGGAGTGGTGGGTGCGACCGTCGCCGGGCGTTGGGCGCACGCAGCCAGGGCAAGCACAACGGCCAGGAAGAGGGGCATACGGCGCAGCGTTAGCGCAAGCACCGGAAACCAGGAACCGGGGAAACACAAGCGGCGGACGTTCTGACGCGCTTCAGCCCTTCGCAGCTGGCGCAACCGTTCCGAGCTATGCACTGGACGGGGCATGGCGGCCTCCCGGCAGGATGATCCATGGAGCACAGAACCTCACTCCATGGATCAACGGCAGCGCCCCCCGCCGGCTCGCATAGTGGCGGGCTGAGAAGCGCGTGATGCTCAAGCTGCCAAGCCACAGCGACCGGAACAGGGCCATCCACGCCCCACGCCGTGTTCGACCCACCTCAGGGCGCCGGCGTCGTCACCAGGCTCGCGGCGGGAACCAGGATGGTGATCGCGTTCGCCTCATCGGCCTGGCGCTTCAGCTCATCCACCCAGGGGATGAAGGTCTCGGCGAAGGCCTGCTGGCCGGGCGGCGACTGGAGCAGGTCGGCGCTCTCTAGATGGCGCACCTCGGGCGCTTCCAGCACCTCGATGATGTGCCAGCCGAACTGTGTCTGGACGAGGCGGCGCTCGCCAACGGCCATGTTGAAGACGGCCTCGTCGAACTCGGGCACGAAGAGGCCCCGCAGCGCCCAACCCAGATCACCGCCGTTGGCTTTGGAGCCCTCGTCGTCGGAGTGCTCGGCGGCCAGAGTGGCAAAGTCCGCGCCGTCATCCAGTTGCTGGAGGAGCTCGTCGGCCTCGGCTCTGGCGACGGTGTCGGTCATCGCGTCGGTGGCAACAAGGATGTGGCGCGCGCGCACCTGCTCGGCGGTCGTGTGACGGAGGATCATCTGCTCCACCACCTGGTCGCGCTCGAGGAGCCGACGGAGGTTCTCCTCGTTCCCGACCCTGGCCTGCTCCAGGAAGCTCTCGAAGAGGGCCTGGTCGCCGCCAGCCTGGGATTGCTTGATCTGCTCGATCTGCTCGGCGACGATCTCCGGATCGGCTGTGACGCCCTCCGCGCTGGCCGCCTGCACCACGAGCTCGACCTGGATCAGCTGATTGAGCAGGTCGTCGGGGCTGACGCCGGGCTGGTAGAGCCGCACAAAGTCGCCACGGAGGATGGAGCCCTCGCCCACGCGGGCGATCACCTCGTTGCTATCACCGGGGATGGCCTCAGGCAGGGGCAGCGCCGTAGGAATGGCGGCCGGATCGGCGCTCGGGGCCGCCGGAGCCGTGGGGATGAGCTGGTCAACCTCACGCACGGGACCCGAAGGGATGATGAAGGCCAGCCCGGCGCCGATCGCCACGAGCAAGATCACCGAGCTGATGATTACCGCCAGCGGTGGCCGGCGGCGCCCCTCGGGCTCCTCCTCGGCGGCCCCGGCATCCTGCGCCTCAGCGCCAGGGTACCCGACCGCTCCGTCGCGCTCGTCGGCGTACAGATCGTCGTTGTCGGGAACCTCGGCGGCTGCCCCGGGCCTGTGGGGCACGCCAGCACGCGCCTCACCATCGTGGTTCTCGGCGGCATCCTCGGGCGTATGGGCCTCGCCGGTGCTGTCCGAGCGTAGTGGCTCATCAGGGTCGGGCCGGCGCTCAACCGGGAGATCGTCCCGTGGCGGCACAGCATCAGGGGGACCCACAGGAGGCGTATCATCGTCCGCGCCGGGCGCGGTGCTCTCACGTCGCTCGTCCGTCACCAGGTTCTCCGTTCGTAAAGCGCACACAGCGCGGCCAGTATTTTGCTCATCCTACCATACTTTGCTGGACAACCGATGGAAACGAGATGTGAGGCCGGGGCAGGGCTGCTGCACCGTCGCCCGTTCCCCTCACCCCCGGCCCAGTTCCCACAAGCAGAGCGGTGAGAACCCGCATCGGGAAGACTTCCGCCCCGTCCCCCGCGCGCGGGAGAGGGGGACGCAGCCCGTCAGGATGCGGTACATCGCCATGCAAACGCGCGTACTGTCCATCCTTAAGCTCCCGCTCTGGGAGCGGGGGCTACTCCCGCGCGGTAACGGCCGCCTGGAGCCGCGCGACAAAGGCCCCCACCGGCTCGGCCCCCTGGTCGCCCTGGCCCCGCGCCCGCACCGCCACCGTACCGGCGGCGACCTCACGCTTGCCCACCACCAGGATGAAGGGCGGCTTAAGCGTCTGCTCGACACGCCGGATCTTGTTGGCCATCCGCTCGGGTCCGTCGTCCACCAGCACGCGGGCCCCGGAGGCCCGTAGCTGGGTGGCCACCTCATGGGCGTACGCCACCTCACCATCCGTGACCGGCACGAGAACCGCCTGCTCGGGTGCCAGCCAGGCGGGGAAGGCCCCTTTGTAGTGCTCGATCAGCAAGGCCACAAAGCGCTCCACCGAGCCAAGGAGCGCCCGGTGCACCATGTACGGCCGGTGGCGCTCGCCATCCGCGCCTACGTACTCCAGGTCAAAGGCCTGGGGCAGCCAGAAGTCGAACTGGATCGTCGAGAGCTGCCAGAGTCGCCCCAGGCCATCGCGGGCCTTGATGTCGATCTTCGGCCCGTAGAAGGCGGCTTCGCCCGGCACCGCCTGGAAGGACATGCCCGAACGCTCCAGCACCCGTGCCAGCGTCGCCTCGGCCAGCGCCCAATCCTCGTCGCTCCCCGCATACTCCGCTCGGCGCGCCGGATCGTGCGTGCTCAACTCCAGGTGGAAGGAGTCCAGCCCGAAGTCGCGGAGCATCCCCAGCGAGAAGTCGAAGGCGCCCTGGACCTCGGCCTCCATCTGCTCCAGCGTGCAGAAGATGTGCGCATCGTCTTGCGTGAAGCCGCGCACCCGCAGGAGTCCGTTGAGCGTCCCTGAACGCTCGAAGCGGTAGACCGTTCCGGGCTCGGCGAGGCGCTGGGGCAGGTCACGGTAGCTGCGCACCTGGCTCTTGAAGATCTGGATGTGGAAGGGACAGTTCATCGGCTTGAGGTAATATTCCTGCTCTTCGATCGCGATCGGGGCATACATGCTCTCCCTGTACCAGCGCAGGTGCCCGCTCGTCTCCCAGAGGGTGCGCTTGCCGATGTGGGGCGTATAGACGCGCTCGTAGCCGCCCTCACGGTGGCGCCGGGCCCAGTGATCCTCGATCAACTCCCGCAGCCGGCCGCCCCTGGCCGTCCAGAGCGCCAGCCCTGGCCCCACGTCCGGCGCAAAGCTGAAGAGATCGAGCTCGCGCCCCAGCACCCGGTAGTCACGGGCCCGGGCTTCCGCCAGGCGGGCCAGGTAGGCCTCCAGTTCCTCGGGAGTTTCGAAGGCCGTGCCGTAGACGCGCTGGAGCATGGGGTTGCGCTCATCGCCCCGCCAGTAGGCGCCCGAGACCCGCAGCAGGCGCAGGGCGTCGGGGTTGATCGCGTCGGTACTGGCGACGTGTGGGCCACGGCACAAATCCTCAAAGTGGTCCTGGCGGTAGGTCGTGATCAGCGGAGCAGCGCCTACCGGCTCGCCGTTCTCATCGAGCGTGCCCGCGACCAGGCCCTCGATCAGTTCGAGCTTGTAGGGCTGGCCGGCGAACAGCGCCCGGGCCTCGGCGGCCGAAAGCTCACGGCGCACGAAGGGATGGCCCTCGGCGATAATGGCGCGCATGCGCGCCTCGATCACGGCCAGGTCGTCGGGCGTGAGCGAACGCGGCAGATCAAAGTCGTAGTAAAACCCATCCTCGATCGGCGGGCCGATGGCGAGTTTCGCCTCGGGGAAGAGCTCCAGCACCGCCTGAGCAAGCACATGGGCGGCCGAATGGCGGATGCGGTAGAGTCGCGTCTGAACGTAAGGTTGGGCGGGGGCGCTCTGGCTGGACATGGGGGAACTCCTTGCCTGAAATGGTTGAGGTTCCGTGGAGCCGCGATCGCGGATCGTGAAGCGAAGGCCAAACAAAAAGCCCCTACGCCGTTGGGGCGTAGAGGTTCGCGGTTCCACCCAACTTAGACCGCGCGGGGCGGTCCATCTCGGCAGCCGCTAACGGGGCTGAGGCGGCGAGCCATACGTGCCCGAAGGCGTTCCGGCCCGCGCTCGCGGGTGGTTTTCGCCAGGCTACCGTGAGGGCGGCTTTCAGCCGCTGACCGCCCCTCTCTGGACACCGCGCCCCTGGCTACTCGTCCCGCTCAACGCGTGTGCGCGATGCGGTTGTTATCTCTATTCTGCCGCCACGACCCCACCCTGTCAACCGCCTCAAGACTGAGCGCAATCACGCCGCGCAACGCTCCATCCTGCAAGCTGGAGCGCTCAGCCGAAGCTGGAAAGGGCGCACGGATTGAAGCAGACTGCCGTGGTTGACTGTACCGGCCCCGTTGTACAATGGGCGCGCGCCGGGGCGGCACCCGCTAACGTGGTGGAGGCGCCACAAACCCTGTGCGTTGCAGCCAGCCGGGAGTGCCCATGCCGAGCCCCGCGATTGAAACGGAAGACCTCACCAAGCGCTACGGGGCGCGCCTGGCCGTAGACGGCCTGACCCTGCGGGTGGAGCGGGGCGAGATCTTCGGCCTGCTCGGCCCGAACGGAGCCGGTAAAACAACGACGATCGGCATGCTGCTGGGCCTGCTGCGCCCGAGCGCTGGTGCGGCCCGCGTCCTCGGCCACGACGTGCAGCGTAATCCGGCGGCGGCCCTGCGCGGCGTGGGCGCGATGATCGAGGCCCCGGCGCTCTACCCCTACCTGAGCGGTGCCGACAACCTCCGCGTGCTCGCCAGGGCTGGCGGCCTGCCCGACAGCCGGATCGCGGCATCGCTTGCGGCGGTGGAACTGACGGCGCGCGCACGCGATCCGGCGCGAACGTACTCCCAGGGCATGAAGCAGCGCCTGGCGATCGCCGGCGCCCTGCTGCCCGATCCTGAGCTGATCATCCTTGATGAGCCTACCAACGGCCTGGACCCGGCGGGCACGGCCGAGATCCGCTCCCTGATCCGCGACCTGGCCGCCGGCGGGCGCACCGTGTTGCTCTGCAGCCACCAACTCCACGAGGTGGAGCAACTCTGCGGACGGGTGGCCATCCTCAAGGCGGGCCGGCTGGTAGCCGAGGGCCAGGTGGCGGAGTTGCTGCGGCGCGGCCAGGGGCTGCGGGTGCGGGTGGAGCGTGACGCGGCGCGGGCGGCTGAGCTTGCGGCGGCGCTACCATGGGTGGCGGGGGTAGAGCGGGCCGGCGATCTGCTCCTGGTAGATGCCCCGGCTGGTCGGGCCGCCGAGCTCAACGCGCATCTGACCAGCGCGGGCGTGCTGGTGGCCGAGATCGGGGCCCGTGGCGGCTCGCTGGAGGAGTTCTTTCTGGAAGTTACCGGCGAGGGGTAAATGCAGCCTACGGAACAGCCACACCGCCCACCGGTACCCGGCCAGCGCATGCTCGCGCAGCACTTTCAGGCCGAGTGGCTGAAGCTACGCAAGCGGCCCCTGGCGTGGGGGTTGCTGGGGCTCTTCCTCAGCCTGCTGTTGCTCTACCTGGGGCTCTGGGCGCTGGTGGTGGCGCTGCACGAAGGAACGCTCGGCGGAGTTCGCATCGCGGCGCTGCGGCCCGAGCAACTGGAGCAGATCCAGCGCCAGCTCAGCCTCCCCGGCGTCTTCGGGGCGGTGCTGGGCCAGGTCAATGCCACCGGCGGCATTCTGGCCGTCCTGCTCGCCGCAGGGGCTCTCGGCAGCGACTTCGGCTGGGGCACGCTGCGGGTACAGCTCTGCCGCGCGCCTGGCCGTGGCGCCTACCTGCTGGCCAAGCTGCTGGCTCTGCTGCTGGCCCTGCTCGTGGCCGTGCTCGTGAGCCTGGCCGCCGGCACACTGGTAGCCGTAGCGGCGAGCGCCTGGCTGGGCTTGCCCTCGGCGCTCTCGGCGCGCGACCTGCTGGCCCTGCCGCTCGGGATCGCCCGCGCGCTTTACGTGATCCTGCCCTACCTGCTGGCCACCCTCGCCGCCGCCGCTTACGGACGCTCGGTCCTCGCGGGCGTAGGCGGCGGGCTGATCTTCCTCGCGCTGGATGTTAGCGCGGGATCGCTTGGATCGCTCGGCGTGGTGAGCGATCTGGTGCTCCAGATGGTGAACCTGCTGCTCCAGCCAAACATCAACGCCCTGGTCGTCGCAAACAGCCGGAGCTTCGGCCTCGATCAGAGCGTTCTGGCGGGCCGGCTCGACATGGCGGCCCTCCCGTCGCCACTCCAGGCCACGCTGGTGATCGGGGCCTACTGCGCCCTCTTCGGCTATAGCGCCTGGCGCGCCCTGGCCCGCCGCGACATCACCGGCGCGCAGTGAGAGGGCCAGATGGCAGATAGGGACGCCCCGAGGCCACTTTTCAGCGCGATCGGCGTGGCGCGCCTCTAGCCCGATCCCCGCACATGCTCCAGCTCGGCCCGCAGGTCGAGGATCTGGCGGCGAAGCTGGATAATCACCTCTACGCCCGCAAGGTTCACGCCGAGATCGTCCACCAGCCGCTTAATGAAGCGGATCTGCTCGATATCGGCATCGCTGTAGCGGCGAATATTGCCTTTACTGCGTGCGGGGCGAATCAGGCCGCGGCGTTCGTAGAGGCGCAGGCTCTGCTCGTGGAGCCCGGCGAGCTGCGCGGCCACACGGATCGTGTAGGTGCGCGGCGCGTCGCTCATGCCGCCTGGCCCTCCTTCAGCCGGCGCAACTCCTCGAAGAGCGCCCGCTCGCGCGAGCTAAGGCGCGTCGGGAGCTCAGCATTCACGGTCACGTAGAGGTCGCCACGGCGATTACTCCGCAGCGCTGGCATACCCTGGCCGCTCAGGCGGAACGTGCGGCCATTCTGCGTCTGCTCGGGAATGGAGAGATTGATCGTCTTGCCGTCCAGCGTGGGCACCTGGGCCTGGCCACCGAGGAGCAACGTGTAGAGACTCGTCTCAACCTTCACGTAGAGATCGTCGCCCTTGCGCTCGAAGCGGCTATGGGGCAACACGCGCACCACCAGGTACAGATCGCCACGGGCACCGCCGTTGAGGCCCGGGGCGCCCTCGTTGGCCACCCGCACGCGGGTACCCGTATCGGCCCCCGCAGGGATCTTGACGCTGATTGTGCGAGGGGTGCCATTCGGATTGCTGAACTGCAGCGTCCGCTGAGTTCCGTGGAAGGCTTCCTCAAGGGTAATCTCGACGGGCTGCTCTACGTCCTGGCCGTCGATGCGCACGTTGAAGCCGCCCCCGGCGCGCCCGCCCCGGCCCGCGCCGAAGAGCGTCTCGAAAATATCGGTAAAGTCGGCACCGCCGCCATAGTCCATCGACGGGCCAGCCTGCTCGTAGCGCCGCCAGTCGCTACCGAAGCGATCGTACTTCTCGCGCTTCTCTTTGTCGGAGAGCACCTCGTAGGCCTCATTGATCTCCTTGAAGCGCGCCTCGGCTTGCTTGTCGCCGGGATTGATATCGGGGTGGTATTTGCGGGCCAGCTTGCGGTAGGCCTGCTTGATCTCCTGGTCGCTCGCCCCACGGCTCACGCCAAGCACCTGGTAGTAGTCTTTCATGGCTCTTGCCTTTGCGGTGCCGGGAGGAAACCTGGTTTCCCCACGCCCCATAGCTGGATGGCAGGGTACTATCAACCCCTACTTGATCGGCTGCACGGCGTTGGGTTGCGCGGGGGCCTGCGCACCTCCCCGCCGACGTATGGTATCAAGCCGGGCGTGATAGAAGCCGCGCCCGCTGCGAGGATGGCGCCGCCCGGGGCGGCTGCTTCCCAGGATGATCGTAGAACCTTGACAATGGTATTGTCAAGATTGCTGCGCTAGAGTTGTATTAGAGGGGGCGCCGGCCAGCACAATAAGACGCCCCGAGGGGCGTCGTGCGGGACCATATGGGAGGGGCGGGGGGCCAGCGACGAGCGAGAAGGCCTCGCGCTAGGCTACCTGCGCATCCCAGGAGCTTGCGCGGCGGAAGGGGGCGTAGGAGGCAAGATCACGGATCGAGCGCTGCAATAGATCGCGCTCCAATGGATCGTCGTAGCCGCGAATGAGCCGGTGAATCGCATCGACAAACTCATCGAGGGGGGCATACCGATAGACGGGCTCACCGTGGGCCGTCGCCGCGCGGAGCATCACACCATCGTCGGCGAGCTCTTGCAGCGCCTGCGAAACGCTCCAGATATCCCGGCAGATCCGCTCGGCGATCGCGCCCGCCGTCGCCTCAAGCCGGGGATTCTCATGAAAGAGCAAGAGCAGATGCAGCTTCACAGGAGAGTCAATCGCGCGCTCAAGCAATCGCTGAACCAGGGGGTCAACCATCGACCTGCCTCCTTCCGCGTCTGATCGTCGTTGATCATCTGGGCGCCACAGGGAAGCGCCAGCTTCGTAGCAAGAACGTCTGGTGCGAGCGAGGGTGAAGCACGCTCCTGCGGCGTGGGAGGAGCAAACCGGGGGAGAGGGCGCCTGTGGTAACTCTCACGAGTCGCCACGAAGTATACACCATCTGCAGACACTTTGCCAGGGGGTTATTACTGAATTTTTGACCTACCAAGGTGACCGACTCGTAACGGGAGGTTCTCCCGGCCCCTGGGAGTGTTCACCACGCACTCGGGCCGGGGAACGACACCCCCCTGCCCGAGGGGCCGTATAATGGGGCTACGAGCAGATGCCGGGCCAGAGCTGGCGGTTGGCGCGTGCGGTCGGGCGAGCAGGCCGCCAGCACGCCCTTCCCCACGCCCAGGACCCGCGAGAGGACCTACCCGACGGCCAAGGAGGAGTTATGACGATCCGGGTTGCGGTGCTGGGGGCCACCGGCACGGTGGGCCAGCGCTTTCTTCAACTACTCGACGGCCACCCATGGTTCGAGGTCGCCGCTGTCACCGGCAGCGAGCGTACCGCCGGGCGCCCCTACGGCGAGGCAACCCGCTGGGTGCTCGACACGCCCATGCCTGCGGCCGTTCGCGGGCTCACCATCCTCCCCGAGGACGCGCCCCTGGACACACCCCTGATCTTCTCCGCCCTCCCGAGTAAGACGGCGGGCGCGATCGAGGAGCGCCTGGCGGCGGCTGGCCACGTGGTCTGCACCAATGCCTCCGACCACCGCATGGACCCGGACGTCCCGCTGCTGATCCCGGAGGTCAACCCGGAGCACCTGGAGCTGATCGCGGTGCAGCGCAAGGCCCGTGGCTGGTCGGGCGCGATCGTCGCCAACCCGAACTGCACGGCTACCGGCCCGACCATGGTGCTGCGCCCGCTCCACGATGCCTTCGGCGTAAGCAAAGTGCTGCTGATGAGCATGCAGGCACTCTCCGGGGCCGGCTACCCCGGCGTGCCATCCTACGACGCGATCGACAATGTGGTGCCCTACATCGGCGGCGAGGAGCCCAAGGTGGAGAGCGAGCCCCAGAAGATGCTGGGCACACTGCTGGACGGCACCGTGGCGCCCGCGCCCTTCGTGATCTCGGCCCACTGCAATCGCGTACCGGTGCTGGAGGGCCACCTGGAGTGCCTCTCGATCGGCTTTGTCCGCCGCCCTGGCGACGCCGAACTGCTGGAGCTCCTACGGAGCTATCGCAGCCTGCCCCAGGAGCTCAACCTGCCGAGCGCCCCGGCCCAGCCGATCATCCTGCGCGACGAGCCCGACCGCCCGCAGACGCGCCGCGACCGCGACGCCGGGCGGGGCATGAGCACCGTCGTGGGCCGAGTCCGCCCGTGCCCGATCCTCGATGTCAAGCTTGTCTGCCTGAGTCACAACACCATCCGTGGCGCCGCGGGCGGCTCCGTGCTCAACGCCGAACTGATGTACGCCCAGGGGATGCTCCGCTGAGTGCGTCGCCGAATGCACTTTCGGCAGCTCGGCGACGCAGCATAGGGCGCCCCGGCGTGTGCGACCGAACGATACCTGTAGCTCCATTCACGGTTCCGAGCGATGGAACCCCGGGGACCGGGCCAGACGGGCTCCATCGCGCTTGTCCTAGCCCGCTCCGGCGGGACCACGCTCAGGATCCGATCGCCAGGAACCTCCCCGCTGTATGAAAGCAACGATTTTCGACCTCACCGGCGACGCCGTCGTCTACCGCGACCTGGAGCCCTGCGACCAGGCCCTGCCACGGCTCGATGCGCTCCGGGCGGAGCTCGGGCTTCCCGGCGGCCCGCCGCCACGCAAGCGCGACGCCGCCTACGCCCGCGTGATCCTCGGGCTGGCCCGTGCCGCGCAGGCCACGCGCGGCGGCCCACCGCTTGCCGCCCTCGCCGTGATCGGCGACACCGACAACGACCGCATGCTCGCCGAGCATCTGCGGGCCGTCGATCGTCTGCCCTGCTACGGCTTCATCGGCGAAGACCGTCCGGTGGCCGCCGAGGCGCTCACCTGGCACGGCGACACGGCCAGTGCCACCCGCTGGCACCTGGTGGCGCCCTGGGCCCAGGAGCTCAGCCGGCGCGGCGTGCCCTGGGCCGCTACCGCCATCCTCATCGACATCGACAAGACACTCCTCGGCCCCCGGGGCCGTTCCGATGGCGCCATCGACGACGCGCGCGCCGAGGGCGCCCTGGCGGTTGCCGCCGAACTGGTGCCCGAGCTCGATGTACCCACCTTCCGGCGCATCTACGCTGAGCTCTGTCGGCGCGAGTGGCACGGTTTCACCCTCGACAACCAGGACTACGTGGTCGCCACGGCCCTGCTGATCGCCACCGGCGCGATCGGGCTCGACGAACTGCGCGCCGAGACGGAGAGCGGGCTGATCGGCGACTTCGGCACCCTCCTCGCCACCACGGCCTCGCGTGTTGTCCCGTCCCTCGCCGGGCTGCACCAGGAGCTTCAGGCTCGCGTAGCCAAGGGCGATCCGACACCCTTCAAGGCCTTCCGCCGCGCCGAACTGACTGCCACCCTCGCCCGTATGGCCGATGGCCGCCTGACGATCTGCGGCGACCTGTTTGAGCTCTGCCGCGAACTGGCCGCCCGGGGCGCACTCCTCCTTGCCGCCTCGGACAAACCCGCCGAGTCGGCCCTGCCGACCCCGACGCAGACCGCTGCCGGCATGCTCCCGCTCCACCGCACCCCTGCCCGGGTCGAGTGAGAGTCTGGAGCGCGGGCTCACCGTGGGCGCGCCAGGCGCCCCATCCGCCGTCCCATCCCTGGATCCGGGTTCTGGTAGCTCCGAGGCTTTATGCAGCTCGCCGACCTCTTCACCCCCCAGGCCCGCGAGGCCACACCGCCGATGTACGGGCCGCCCACCGCCGACCAGGGCGTGCCGCTGATCTCGCTCGCCTACGGGCTCGCCGACCCGGCCCTCTTCCCCCGCGAAGAGCTCGTCGACGCCGCCGCCCGGCTACTCGCCGCCGACGCCAACGCCGCCCTCAACTACGGGCCGAACACGCCCGAACTGCTCACCCTCGTTGCCGAGCGCCTGCGCCGTGAGGGCGTCACGGCCCATGAAGATCAGGTGCTGCTCGCCTACGGCTCCAGCCAGGTGCTTGGCCTGCTCCCCCAGGTGCTGATCGAACCCGGCGACACCGTCATCATCGAGGCGCCCACCTTCCTCGGCGCCGTGATGCGCTTCCGCATGGCTGGCGCCCGGCTGGTGGGCGTTCCCGTCGATGCCGAGGGCCTCGATGTCGAGGCGCTCGAGGCGACCCTGCGCGAGTTGCGGCGGGCGGGTGTGCGGCCGAAATTTATCTACAGCATCCCCACCTTTCAGAACCCCACCGGCACCACCCTCCCCCTGAGCCGGCGCCAGCGCCTGGTGGCCCTGGCCGCCGACTATGGCACGCTCCTGGTAGAGGACGACGCCTACGTGGACCTGCGTTTCCGGGGCACGGCACTGCCGCCCATGGCCGCGCTCGACGACGGGAACTGGGTACTGCGCGTGGGCACCTTCTCAAAGATCCTGGCCCCTGGCCTGCGCATGGGCTGGGCTCACGGGCCGAAGCCGCTGATCGAGCGCCTGCAGATGTTCAAGGTGGAAGGCAGCAGCGGACCCTTCCTCACCCGGCTCGTCGCCGCCTTCGCCGAAGGTGGCCGGCTCGACGCCCATATCGCTGCCTTGCGAACGCACTACGCCGCCAAGTGCGACGCACTGGCTGCCGCGCTGCGCCGTGAACTGCCCGGCGCCGACTTCGTCGTCCCCCAGGGCGGCTTCTTCATCTGGCTTCGGCTTCCCGAGGGCGTGCGGGCGAGCGCCCTGGCCCCGGTAGCCCTGCGCCACGGCGTGGAGTTCCTGGCCGGGACACGCTGCTTCGCCGACGGCAGCGGCGATGCCTACATCCGCCTGGCCTTCAGCGAAGAGCCCGTCGCCCGCATCGAGGAAGCCGCCCGCCGCCTCGGCGCCGCCGTTCGCGAGCTCCAGGCTAGCTAACCCAGCGGATCACGGAGCGCTGGCAGCCCCGCGTGAGACATCCTCCGGAGCAGCGCATGCAGCCATCCCCTGGCATGAGCTGTACACGCCGCGCGCCAGGCGCAGCAGTCGCAGACGATCAAGGAGCCTGTATGGAGGAGAAGAAGCCATCCACCAGCCGCCCGTGGCTGATCGCCCTCTCGATCATCGCCGGCATCGTGCTCGTCTGCGCCATCCTCCCCCTCGGCAGCCTGGCGCTCCTGCTCACCCTCGGCGGGCGTGAGCCCGCCCCGGGCGTAGCCCTGCCAGCCCCGCGCTGGGAAGAGCAGACCGTCGAAGGCGCCGGACGAGACCGGGTGGCGCTCATTGAGATCAGTGGGGTCATCGGCGCCCCCACCGACGCCTTCAGCCTGCAACTCTCGCACCAGCAGCTGCTCAGCCAGATCCGCCAGGCTACCGACGATCCCCTCGTACGCGCCGTCGTACTGCGCGTGGACTCGCCGGGCGGCGGTGTGGTGGCAAGCAGCGAGATCCACGCCGAGCTGACGAAATTGCGCGCCGCAGGCAAGACCCTCGTCGTCTCGATGGGCAGTACGGCCGCGAGCGGCGGCTACTATGTAAGCACCCCCGCCCAGCGCATCTACGCCAACGCCGACACGCTCACCGGTAGCCTGGGCGTGATCCTCTCGCTCATCAACTACGAGGAAGCCTTCGACACCCTCGGCCTCCGCACCTACGTCTACAAGAGCGGGGCGCTCAAAGATCTTGGCTCGCCCACCCGCGAGCCCACCCCCGAGGAGCAGCGGGTGCTCCAGGCGATCGTTGACGAAGCCTACGCCGGATTCGTGCGAGTGATCGTCGAGGGCCGGGGTTTGCCGGAACAGCGCGTGCGCGAGATCGCCGACGGCCGGCTCTACACTGGCGCCCAGGCCCTGGAGCTCGGCCTGGTGGATGCGCTGGGCGGCCTGGACGCGGCGATCGCCGGCGCGAAAGAGCTCGCCGGCCTCGAGACGGCCACGGTCGTGCGCTACATCGAAAGCACGTCCCTGCGCGCACTCCTGCTGAGCCGCCTGAGCGCCCCCCCCGCTCCCACCGACCCGCTCGGCCTCCGCACCATCGCCACGCCGCCCACGCCACGCCTGGAGTACCGCTGGGTGCCCTGATGGCCTGGCGGTTCAGCCGCTCGATCGATGCGCGGACGGCAGGCAGGACCCGAAGCAGCGCCCAGACCTGACATACAGCCCATGGACGATACCGCGACGAGCGACCGGAAGTGGTCCCTCCGGCGCGAGCTGCGCGCCCGGCGCGACGCTCTCGCCGAGCGCGCAGCGCTGAGCGCCACGATCTGCGCGCGGTTGCTTGCCCTACCAGCCATCGCATCGGCCACGGCCATCCATACCTACCTGCCCATCCGCTCCGAAGTGGATACTCGCCCCCTGGTGCGCGCGGCGCTGGACAGCGGCAAAGGCGTGGCCATTCCAATCGTGGCCGCCAGCGGCCAGCTCATGCACAGCTGGATCGACGGGCTCGAGCCGGAGCAGTTTGAGCCCGGCGCCCTGGGAACCCTGCGCCCCCGCACCGTCCGGCCTGCCAGCCCCGGCACCTGGGCGGTCACGATCGTCCCGCTGCTCGGCTTCGACCGGGATTGCTACCGGCTGGGCTACGGCAAAGGCTACTACGACCAGTTGCTCGCCGCCCTGCCCGGCTGTGTTGCCATCGGGGTAGCATTCGCCGCCCAGGAGGTGGAGCAGGTGCCACGGGAGCCCCACGACCACCCGCTCGACATGGTTGTCACCGAGGCGGACGTATACACGCGCCTCGCCTCACCCGGCCCCACAGCGCGCCGCTGAGCGCGTGGCGCAGAAACGTACGCCCCCACTTGCGCGAGGGTTTGCCCCTCGCTGGCCCGGAGGCTTGCGCAGCGCCTGATCGGGTGTCGTTCCCACGGAAGCGGGAACCCGGCGCCCCTGCTTGCACAGGGGCAGACTCTTACGTGAGGTCCACCGGTCCATACAGCACCGCACCTGGCGGATGCGCTACGCCGCACCCACGCGCACAGTACCACTTTACAGAGTAGCACGTTTGTGCTATACTTCCTCCATCGCATGATCACCAGGCAGGCCCATCGGCTGCCCGCCGCAGCCCTGGCCGGGAGGGACGAGACGCATGTTTCAGCGATTGGACGAACTCCAGACGGGGAGCCTCTACATTCTCACCGGGCAGGCTGGCGCCGGTAAATCACACCTGGCGGCGAGCGCCCGGCGCAGCGGCACACTCTGGGTGCTCGACACGGAGGGCGCCGCCCAGAACCTTCACGGCAAGCCAGGCATCCATCGGCGCATCCAGGTCGTGCAGACGATCTCGCTCCGCTCGCTGATGCAGGCGATGGAGGAGGTCAAGCGCCAGGGCAAACCCGGCGACACCGTACTACTCGACTCGATCTCGAAGATCTTCCAGGCGATGCGGGCCTACGCGCAGCAGCGCGCCGGGAACGAGACGGACCGGAAAACGAATATCGGCTACGACGAGCACGCCTCCGTCAACCGCAATATGCAAACGGTCTACACCGGTCTGACGGAGCTGAAGCAGGCAGGCTTCCACGTCATCGTGATCGGCCACCTGGCGCGCAAGTATCGCGCGGGCGAGGCCGGCCTGCAAGACGAGGGGCTGCGCGTGCTGGCCGACGAAATGATCGCCTACGAGGCCGACGCGGTACTGCTGGTAGAGCGCGAGGGCGAGGAGCGCACGATCACGCCGATCGTCAAGCCGCCCCGGCCGGCGCACCTGAAGCTCCACCGCCACTATCCGGCCCAGCTCGCCACGCTCTACCCGGAGCTGGCCGAGAAGCCTGAGCGCGGCGAGAAGCGCGCGAAGGCACCCCCCACTGCCGCCCTCTCTGGTGAGGCCGAGCACGTCGCGCCGGACGAGGCGGCGGAAGAGGCCCCCCCGGCGCAGCCGCCCGGCGCGGCCCCGGCCACAGCACCTAGCGGTCCGCCTCGGGATGCCGCCGAGGCCGAGCAGCGCTTCTTCGCCCGCTACGGCGATGTAGTAGGCGGTAAGAGCTGGCAGGCGGTACAGCGCTACCTGGGCCATCTGCTACCGCGCCCCACCAGCGTGGAGGAGTGGATCGCCGTGGCCGAGCAGGTACGCGACCGGGCTCGCCACGTTGCGGCGGCGTAGGCGTGATTATCCCGGGCATCTGGCCCGGCGGGCCGGGTGATGAGCGTCCAGCGTGGCGCCGGGATCATGCCGCAGGCGCGCCCCCCGCGCAGGCGGGTGTCGCCTCGCTGTAGCCGTGCGCGTGCGCACCAAGGCCCGCCGGGGACGTCACGGTCGCGGCGCGGGGGCAGGAACTGATGTCATACCCATGTGCGCCGCCCAGTCGCCTGTGGCCAGCGCCGCGCTGCCCCTCAGGGTCGGGCGGCAAAGCGCGCCACCTCGCTGCCGGCCGCATTGAAGCGGTGTGACCAGCGCAGCGACGGCAGAGGGGAGGGCGGCGTCTTCCAGGCTCCGTAGCACAGCCAGTTCAGCCGGATCGGCCAGCACATCGCCAGCCTGTACGGCGATCTCCACGGCTCAACTCCTTCTCCGATGCGCAGCGGGGCTCGTCTGAGTTGGAGCGTGGAGGCGGGATGTTGCGGGTCGCCCATAGGGATCCGGCGCGGGCAGACTGCGACAACGGTGCGAATGGGACACGATGAAGGCGCGCCGTAGTGTACCCTCCAGGTCACCGCCAGCACATCACACAAAACGGAGCATTTCTCGGAACGAAGGCTGGCCGCTCACCTTACGGCGCCCACGAGAGACCTGAGTCGCCGTCGAGACCGAGGCCAGTCGTCAGGCGCTTCGGCGATCCGGCCTGGATCTCCCCACCCGTGCCGAAGCGCAGCGGCGCCACCCAGAGATCAAAGCCGGCCTCACCGGGAGCCACAGCGAGAAACGCGATCATCGCGCCGTCCGGCGAGAAGGCTGGCGCGCGCGCGGTACCCTGGCTGGTGAGGCGCAGCGGTGCTCCACCGCCACTCGCCGGCAACACGAACAGGTCAGTTCGCTCACCATCGCGAGCGGCGAAGGCCAGCCAGCGCCCATCGGGTGAAAAGGCCGGGTCGTAGCTGGGCACCGGTGCACCCGGGAAAGGCTCCGCGCCCGCGCCGCCGAGGTCCAGCCGGTAGAGCTGCTGCGCCCCATCCGGGCCGGTGCCGGCCCGCGTAAAGACCAGGCTGCGCCCATCCGGCGCGAAGGCGCTCCGCCCACAGTGGGCCGTCTCATCGGCGTAGAGCGGGAGCGGCTCGCCGGGCCCCGCCGGCAGCAGTGTCAGGCCGAGATTGTAATCGGCCGGCGGGTCACCAGCGGGCGGCTGCGGCTGCGTGGCAACCACCACACTCGCGCCCTCGGGCGTCCAGGCGGGATAGAAAGCCCAGCGGCTCGCGTAGACCCGCGCGAGGCTATTGGGGGGCTCGTCGGTGCCGTTGAAGGTAAGCTGGGCCAGCGGGCCACCAGCGGCGTCGGCAAGCAGAATATCGCTGAAGCTGTTCGAGCGAGCAACATAGGCGATCCGGTCGCCCTCAGGCGACCAGGATGGCTGGGCCGCGCCGCCGTCGCCCAGGAGTGGACGGGCCTCGCGGCCCTCCCAATGCCAGATCACGCCTGCACGCACGAAGAGCAGGCGGCCGGGAAGATTCTCGCCGCGCACGGCATCGCTCTCCGCAGCGGGGGGCGCGGCCTGGTCCGGGCGCACCCGCTCACTACCGCAGCCGGCCAGGATCACCAGCAGCAGCGCCAAGATCATCCTCGCGTGTGCTTGCATCACCATTCCCGGGTATCTGGTCAGGAAGGGCCGGGTACTGCCTGCGGCGCCCGGCCTAGGGGATCCGCGTCAGCGGCAACGGCACGGCTTCAAAATCCACCAACTGCCCCCCGCGAAGATTGAAGCGGGCCACCGGCTGGCCCGGTCCATCGGGGCGTTCAGCGTCCTTCAGGTAGACCAGATAACGCCCATCCTGCGGTTCCTCGCCCGCCGTCACCCAGGGCGCATCGCGCCGCAGCGGGTCGACGGCAAACCGCAGCACGCCCCCCTCGGGCGAGAGCGCCAGGGAGCCCTGCAGCAGCCGCACCGGCCGGTCGTCGCGAGCTGCGGCGCCCTCGATGACCAGCGTGGCACCTGTCGAACCCGCGCCGCGCACCTCAACCTGCAGCAGCCCATCGGCGAACGAAGCATCGGCGGAGGCGGCCAGGCCAGGCTCCGCAACAACCATAGCAGGCTCGGGGGGAGTGGCTAGCACACGCAGCCGCCGCAACGCGAGCGTCGCCGGGTCGCCCACGAGCTCCAGCGGCGCGCCGTAGGGCAACGCCAGGCTCAGCGTGCTCAGGCCCGGCGGGATCGACAGGCGGGCCGTGCCCGCCTGGACCTCGCCGCCAGCCAGGCTGGCCAGATCCAGCTCGAGCCGCAGGGCGGTAGGCGGCGACTCCCAGGGCACCCGGAGCTCGCCCACCGTGAGGGCCTCGGGGCTAGCGTGAAGTGAAAGCTGTGCCGGGTAGCGCGGGTGGAACTGGCCAGGCACGGCCTGGAGGAGGTTCAGGCTCACCAGCAGCGCTGGGGCGCGCCGATAGGCGGCGATCCCGTGGGCCGCCCAGAGCTGGTGTTCGGCGGCAAAGCCGTGCTCTCGCGGATCCTCCGCCGCCGCCAGCAGGCCCACCGCAAAGACCTGACCGGGTCCGGGTGTCGCGAGCGGGCCGTAGTAGCGGGGGCGCCCCGAGCCATAGAGCGGATGGCCAGCCGCAGCAAGGCGCCGTGTCAGCGCCAGCGCGGCGACTCCGGGGAGCCGCTCGTCGGCCGACACGAAGATGGTGCCGCCAGGGCCTGCTGCAGTCTCCAGGGTCGCCAGGCGTGGGTCGGCCGGCAGCGTAAAGATCTCGGCGGCGCCCACCGAGGCGGCCGGGCGGGCCTGGGGCGAGGCGGCAAGGCCAGCAAGCAGCCGCTCACGGCTCGCGGCATCGAGCTCATCGGTATGGACCACCAGCGTATCCACGCCCACCAGGCGCAGAAAACTGAGGCTCTCCTCGGCCGGCAGATCCTCCGCGCGCCGCAGCAGATCGCTGGTGCCGAACGGGATCAGCCCGCTGTAGGAGGCAACCAGGGGCCGCCAGTGCTCGCGACCGCGCCACTGGCGCCAGGTGAGCCGCTCCAACTCCTCGCCCCGTGGCACCGCCGCCACCGGGAGTTCCAGCACGGCGGCGGCGTCCGAGGCGCGCAGCCAGGCGTAGACGGGCGGGGCGGCGGTGAGGGCAGGGCCAGTGGGCATCGTGAGGGGCGGCGCAAACTGCTCGGCGAGAGCCACCGCGAGGGCGATGGCGCCAAGGGTAGCGCGCGGGCCGGGCCGGAAGCGCGCCAGCGCCGCGGCGAGGGGCAACGCCGCCAGCACCGCGAGGGCGAGGGTCACAAGCAGCCCCCAGCGAGCCGGCACGCGCAGCGCGGCGAAGCCCGGCAGCCGCTCGTAGAGCAACAGGTAAGGCGTTGGGAAGGGCAGCGGCTCACCGTAGCGCAGCAGCCGCAGGCCGGTGCCGAGCGACAGCACAAAGGCCGCCACGGCTACTATGGGCCAGAAGAGCCCATCGAGCGCCACGGATGGCAGCGTGAGCTGCCGCGAAAAGCCACGCGCAGCGCCGTGTAAGATCATCCCTGCGCCAGCCAGCCCGAGCACTCCAACCAGCACACCGGGGAAGAGCACCATCTCGCCCGCGTCCACCACCGGCTCGCCGAGGCGACTGTAGAGCATGTGGCCGGTCGTCACGGAGATGTAGGCCCGAATCGGAGCTGACCAGGAGTCGAGCTCCTGCACCGAGCGCACAATCGCCAGCGTGCCGAACACACGGGCATAGGGCAGGGTAAATGGCAGGGCAAGGGCCACGGCGAGGCCTGCCGCAAGCAGCGCCAGCGCTAGCTGCCGCCAGGGCGGTGGCTCCACCCGGCCCAGGCGCGCCCAGAGTGCCGCGACCGCCCAGAGCAGGCCATAGCCACCGAGCAGCGCGGCCGTAAAGAAAGCATAGTACAGCGCAGTGACGGCCTGCACCCCGGCGAAAAGCCCACAGAGCAGCGCATCGCGCAGGCGCCCGCCACCCAGGTTCGCCGGCCGCAGCAAGCGGCGCAGGAAGAAGAGCGCAAAAACCATCCAGGCGGTCTGGAGCAGGTTCAACTGGGTCATGTGGGCGGTGCGGTAGGCGCAGAACGCGAAGGCGGCGCCAGCGAAGAAGGCGGCAATGGCATGGGCCGGCGTGGCACGCTCCGCATCGCGCGGGGCCAGGTCGCGGAGCAGATCACGGGCGAGCAGAAAAACCGCCCAGCCGCTGAGGACGTAGCTCGCGAGCACGAGCAGGTTATGGGCAAGGAGCGGCTCACCGCTAGCCCAGGTGAGGGGGGCGGTGAGTGTGGCGAGCAGTAGATGGTTATCGGTAAAGGCGAGCGTATCGGGGTAGGGCACGAAGATCGGCGCATCCCAGACGGAGCCGGGGCTGGAGCGCAGCGCGTGAGCATTCCAGGCGATCGTCCAGGCCTGGAGCAGCGCATCCCCGAGACCGGGAAGGCCATCGCCGAGGTGGCGCGCGAGCGGCCAGGACATTAGCAGCGCGAGGGCCAGGTAGGCGATCGGGGGCCAGAGCAGACGGAGCATGGCGCATTACCCGCGCGTCGATCGGCGGACGAGGCCCGGCAGCCAGCGCCGGGCCACCCCATTGACCGGCTGCTGCACAAGATCCTCCGGCAGATCCTCGGGGAGCAGCGCGTGCAGCGCAGCGGGGACCACCTCAAACGTAAGCGGCGTGGTACCGATCGGGTCACCGTCCACCTGCACCGGGAGGGGCGGGCGGGCGCTGATAGCGACCGAGCGGGCGCGGTAATACTCCAGCTCAGGGTCCTGGCCCTGGCGCCGGCCAAGGATGGCGATCAGGCGGCGCACGGCGCTGAGCCCATTGTCGCCCTTGATCACGCACACATCGAGGAGGCCATCGTCGATACTGGCGCGGTGGGTGATCTTGACGAGGCCACCATAGAGCTGAGTATTCCCGACCACCACCATCAGTACGCGGCGACGGAAAGAGCGCCCATCGAGAACCAGGCGCGCGCGGGCGCCGCGAACGCTGAGGGCCTGCTCGATCCCCCGCAGCACATAGGCGAGCGCGCCGAGGCGCCGCTTCTCATCGGCCCGCACCCCGGCGGTAATGGCCGCATCGAAGCCGATCCCGGCCATCAGCAGGAAGTAGCGATCGCCGGCACGACCGAGATCGATCGGGCGGACGTGCCAGCCGAGGATGGCCTCGGCGGCGGCGCGGGGCTGCAGCGGCAGGCGCAACTCCCGAGCCCAGACATTCATCGTCCCGAGGGGGAGTGGGGCAAGAGCCGTCGTACTACCGGCGAGGCCGTTAATCACCTCATTGAGCGTCCCGTCGCCACCAGCTGCCACCACCAGATCGTAGCCAGCCTCGGCGGCGAGACGGCCGAGGCGCTTCCCGTCACCGGCCGCGCGGGTGGGCTGAAGATCCACCTGCCAGCCGGCATCGCGCCAGACTTCGGCGGCGGCAGCAAGCTCGCGCTCATGGGCGTCGGACTGGCCGGCGTTTGGGTTGAACACGAGCATTGTTCGCATAGGGATGCCATCCGTGCGCCAACGACTGGCGCAGTATACCACAGGCGCGCCGCCCCCACGCCCGACCGAAGGGTGGTACAATACGGGCCGTTGCTCAAGGGCGCCACGTTTGACACCCATGGGCCTTTGGGGTACCATACGCGTTACGCCGCGTTCCGGATCATTGCCTGCACCGCCCCGATGGGCGCGCGGCACGTACCAAGCGGGCGAGATTATGCAAGAGCACGTCGACAAGTTCCTGGCACACATGGCGAGCGAGCGCGGCATGTCGGCCAACACCACGGCCGCCTACCGCACCGACCTTGACCAGCTCTGTAGCTACCTGCGCGAGCAGGGCCTAACAAGCTGGCCCGATGTCACCCACGACCACGTGCTCGGCTTTATGATCTTCCTCCGGGAGCGGCGCTATGCCAACAGCACGGTTGCCCGGCGCACGGCGGCCGTCAAATCCTTCTTCAGCTACCTGCTGAGCCAGAGCGTCATCGCGAGCGACCCGACCGAGCAGATCGACTCGCCCAAAGTTGACCGCTACCCCCCCAGGGCAATCTCCCCCCACCAGGTAGACGAGCTACTCGAACTGCCGCTGCGCTCCTCCTCGCCCGAGGGCCTGCGCGACAAGGCCATGCTCGAACTGCTTTACGCCACCGGGCTGCGGGTGAGCGAGCTCGTGGCGCTGGACCTGGACGATATCGCGCTGGAACCGGGCACCGTGCGCTGCTTGGGCAAGGCCGGGCGCGAGCGGGTGCTCCCCCTGGGCGCCACCGCCGTCACCTCGCTCGAAGAGTACCTCGACAGTGCCCGGGGCCAACTGGCCCGCAATAGCGACGAAAGCACCCCCGCGCTCTTCCTCAACCACCGTGGCCGGCGCCTCACCCGCCAGGGGTTCTGGCTCATCCTCAAGGGCTACGCCGAGGAGGTGGGCCTGCACGACCTCACCCCCCACACGCTGCGCCACTCCTTTGCGGCGCATATGCTCGGCAGCGGCGCTGAGCTCCGCGAGGTGCAGGAGCGTCTGGGCCACGCATCGCTCTCCACAACCCAGATCTACACCCATCTCTCTGATAGCCAGCCAGCGACGCGCCGGCCTACCGCCGACGCGCCTGCCGAGCGCCGCAACGGCCGCCATAACGGCAGCTATCCCGAGCTGGTGACACAGGCCGAAGCAGGCGAGCAGTAGCTCATTCTGCGAGCCTCTGCGCGTACCGCTGTTCCGGTATCCCGTGGGCCGTGGCGCTGAAGCGCGCGGCCATGGGGAGGCCAAGCCCGCCTACGCGGGCTCCCGCTGCGGCCGTGACGCCTACGGCGGGCTGGCCCGCCCGATGGGATGCCCCGCCCGACCTGGAACCGTCGTTCCCGCTTCCGCAGGAACCCAGCGCAGGCAGCAACCTAGCCTCCCCGTGTTCCCGGGGCATACGGGCGTGGCGGTAGCGCCCACGCCCGCGCAAGCGGGGGCGGGCTGGCGCGCAAAACGGTACGCCACACCCGCGAGGCCAGCGCCGTTTGACATGCTCCGCGCGGCCATGCTATACTCGCTAGCGGTTCGCGGTGCCTGTAGCTCAATGGCAGAGCGCCTGACTGTGGATCAGGAAGTTGTGGGTTCGAGCCCCATCAGGCACCCCATCTCCATATAAAGCTGTGGCCGTCGCCATCAGGATTGCAATAACGTCCTGGTGAACGACGGCCACGGTGATCTCGGGTAGTATCAGGCGCGCTTCGTGGTGATACGAACCGCTAAGCGCTAGCGATAGATGAGGTACGCCGGGTTGCTGTAAATGGTTCGGTCGCTCGCACCGTCGAAGCGCCCGCGCTTGCCAGTCCGCATCATATGGGTCTGCCAGCCCAACGCGTTGAGCTCGTCGACGATGCTTGTGTAGTGGAGAAACTCAATGATGTCCCCGCCCTTGTCCGCGAGCACTGTGACGCGGAGCGACTCATTTTCCATGCTGAAGGTACGCAGGCCACGGTAGACGTACTCCGTCACCCGGCAGCCGAAGTTGCGCTCGTGGGTGTAGAAGATCATCACTCCCCCTCAGAGCCGACACCGCAGACTGGACTCACGAAGCCTTCTCGCGGCAGCACCGGGCCGTCCGCTGTCACGCTTCCGCGCCGGCCCCGGGGGCTGGCGCGAGGGCCACGGCGAGGACACGGTTGTTGAAGTGGTCGCTGACGAGCAATGCGCCCGCACCGTAGAGGCGGAGGCCGTGGGGCTCGTTGAGGGGTAGCCCGCCGATACGTTCCCCGGCCCCAATCAGGGTCGTGAGGGGGCCGCCGGGGCGCATACAGCAGACGCGGTTGTTACCCGAGTCGGCGATGTAGATGGCGCCATCCGGGCTCACCTCCAGCCCCCAGGGTGTGTCCAGCAGGGCCTGGTGGGCCGGCGCGCCGTCGGGCGAGAAGCCGGGGCGCCCAAGCCCGGCCAGCGTCGTGATCAGGCCGCTCTGCGCGTCCACCCGCCGGACGACGTGGTGGGCCCGGTCGGTGAAGTAGAGGTTGCCGGAGCGGTCAAAGCGGATCGCCGTGGGGGTGCCGATGCGGGCCGCCGTCGCGGGGCCGCCGTCGCCGCTATAGCCAGGGAGCCCGGTGCCCACCACAGTGCTGATCAAGCCCGTTTGCCCATCGATGCGCCTGATCCGGCCCACGGCGTCGCCCAGGAAGATGTCGTCGCCCGGCCCATGGGCCACGGCCTCGACGTGGACCACACAGGCGCCGAGAGCCGGTCCTCCGTCGCCCTTGTCCCACTGGAGGCCCGTCCCAGCCACCGCGCGGATTACCCCCGCCTCGTCGAGCCGGCGTACGTGGCCGTGGCGCGTGTCGGCAATGACCAGCCGCCCCCGCGAGTCCATCGACACGTCGTGGGGGTTGCCGAGATAGGCTTCGACGGCGGGGCCACCGTCGCCGCCGTAGGCTCGCGCTCCGTTCCCAGCGACGGTGCGGATCGCCCCGGTGCGCGGGTCGACCGCTCGCACGCGCTGGGACCAGACATCGGCGATGTAGAGTGTGCCATCGGGCCCCACCGCGAGGCCACCGGGGCCGCAGAGGAACGCCGCCGTGGCCGCGCCCCCGTCGCCCACACCCGTCCCTCCGAGAGCCGTGGTGACGATGCCGGTGCGCCCATCGTAGCGCCGCAAGCGGCCAGAGCAGTCGCCCCAGAAGACGGTACCGTCGGGGTCGGCCCAGATCCCGGCTTCACAGGAGTTGCAGCGCGTCTCGGCGCCGGGGCGCCCCTCCTCACCGAAGCCGGGCACGCCGTCACCCACGAGGGTACGCACGATACCGCTGGTCGCCTCTACCTTGCGCACCCGGAAGCCGTACTTCTCGCCGACGTACAGGTTGTCGTGGGCGTCGAGGCAGATCGCGTCGGGCATGAGGGTTCCGGCCTCCGCAGCCGGCCCGCCATCACCGCTGGAGGAGCGGCGACCGTTGCCGAGCACCGTGGTGATCACGCCGGTCCGCATGTCGATCTTGCGCACACGGTCATTGGAGTTGTCGCAGACGTACAGGTCGCCCCGCGAGTCGAAGGCCAGGTGCTCGGGGTGGTAAAAGCCCGCGTCGAGCGCCGGGCCGCCGTCGCCGTGGTAGCCCATCAGGCCGAGGCCCGGGCCCGCCATGGGCCTGCTGGCGCCGCGCTCCGAGGGGTAGTGGCGTGCGTCCTGGCCGGCGAACCGCGTGATGATGCCGCTACGCGCGTCCACTCGCCGGATCGTACCCGACCACTCGTCCGAGAGGTAGAGGTTGCCGGAGCCGTCGACGGCCACCCCGCAAGTGCAGTCGAGCTCGGCTTCGAGGGCGAGGCCGCCGTCACCGCCGCGCCCACTGGCGCCGCTGCCTGCCACGCGGGTGACGACGCCCGAGCGGTAGTCGATGCGCCGGATCGTCCGGTTGCCCAGGTCGGAGAGATAGAGGTTACCGTGCCGGTCCTGGCAGAGGTCGTGGGGGTGGAAGAAGCGGGCCTCCAGCGCGGGCCCGCCGTCGCCCCGCCGGCCAGGGACGCCATCGCCCGCGAAGCGATGCAGGAGACCCTCGCGGTCGATGCGCCAGAGGGTGTGGGCCTGGTAGTCGACCACCACCAGGTCACCGTCGGGCCGGCGCACCACGCCCATGGGCCAGCCCGCGTCGGCGTGACGCGCGGGCACTCCCTCCCTGTAGGCAGACCCGGCGATGATCGCGCCCCTACGGGGGGCCAGGGCGCCGGCCAGCAGATCGCTCAGCAGCATCAGCTACACCGTGATCCTTGCCCAGCGGATATCCATGCGCTCGGGCGTGCCGGCGTAGTACAGCACCAGTACATCTCCGTCGGGCAGGGCCGTCGCATACGGAAGGCCGCAGGTCCAGAGGCTCATCTCGGCCAGCAGATCGCCGGTGGAGGCGACCGCGCCCGCGCCCTGCCCGTCAAGAGCGTAGATCAGCACCTCACCCTCGGCACTGAAGGTCTCGTCGATGGAGGGAGCAAGGCGGGCCCTGATGCTCCTGCTGCCGAAGCGGTCGACCCAGGGCAGCACGACGCGCCCGTCGGGGAGCACTGCGGGGCGTCCGGCCTGGTCGGCGAAGCCGAGGGCCTCCGCCATCGACCAGCTGCGGCCGCCGTCCCGGCTGACGCGCCGGTGAACCGCAGCGTAGCGGGCCGCGGCGCTGTCGTAGGTCCACGCGAACGAGCCGATCCGCCCGTCGGGCCCGACGGCGAGGCGTAGGTCCCAGTTGAAGATGCGCCCGTCAGGGTCCTGGGCCGCGACGATCGGGCTGCCCCAGCTCTGGCCCCCATCGCGTGAGTGGAGCAGGACCGCGCGCTGGCGCCAGGGCGTAGAGTCGTCGTAGGCCTTGTTGGTCTCGATGCTCATGGCAAGGGTGCCGTCGGCGAGGCAGAGGAGCGGGCTGGTGAGGCTGGGCGGCCCCAGTTCCACTGGGAGCGGGACGCGGCGCCAGGGGGACCAACTGGCGCCGTCGTCGGCGCTGTCGCTCAGCAGGATCGCCATCGGCAGGCATCCCTCGGTCGCGGGGTTGAAGAGCGGCAGGCCGGGATAGGTCGATCGGTCCACCCACATCGCCGCGGCGATCAGGGCGCCGGGGGCGCGCTCCGTGAGGTAGCAGAGCTTGAGCGTGCCCAAGGCGCCGTCGAACGCGGGTGGCTCGGGCAGCGGGGCGGGGCCCCGCCAGTTGCGGCCAAGGTCGTCGGAGCGCCAGAGCTCCACCCGCTCGTCGGCGCTGTCCTTGCTCGACCCGGCGCGCAGTGTCGCAAGGAGGCCGCCGCGGGCGAGGGGCAGCACGGCCGGGAAGGTGAGGGTGGCCCGCGGGGTACCGGGCTCGCCAGCACTGAGGACGCCCCGCTCGACGATCCGCATCTCAGGGCCCCCAGTCGGCGTAGCGCTCACGGAACACCCGGCGGCAGGCCTCGTAGACGGCCTCGTCGAAGCCCTGATAGGGCGACAGGAGGCGAAGGGGCATCTCATCGAGCCCAGCCATGCGGACGATCATCTTGTCGTAGGCGCCGTCGATGCGACCCTCGGCGAGGGCCGGGCCGAAGACGTCGTTGAGCAGGCGGATAAAGCCGTGGTGCAGCTCGAGGGCGCGGGCGAGCCGCCGCTCCCGCGCGGCGTGGAAATACTCCCAGGTCTTTCGCGGCACCATCGCCCCGAAAGAGGCGAGCAGCGAGCACTCGCCGTACATGGAGCCGTAGAGAAAGTTCTCCTCGCCGAAGAAGTGCTGCAGCTCAGGCGCGTAGGTCATCAGGGCGGCCGCCTGGGCCGAGCCGCCGCCGGTGTTCTTGGTGGCGACGAGGTTTGGCACCTCCTGGACCAGGCGGCGGTAGTCTGGGCCGCCGAGCACGCGCCTGGCCCGGGGCAGGTTGTAGTGCAGGAAGCGCGCATCGGGGAAGCTGCCGCAGACGTCGCGGAAGTAGGTTAGCAACTCCGCGTCGCCGAGGGCGCCCCAGCTGGGCAGGACGATCTGGAAGGTACGGAAGCCTGCATCGTAGGCGTAGCCGATACGCTCGATCGTGCGGGCGGTCGAGAGCTCGATCACCCCGACCATGGGCTGGATCCCCGCGCTGCGGGTCTCCTCGTAGAACAGATCGACGACCTGGCGGAAGCGGGTGGTGTCCACGGCGTAGCCCTCGCCGGCGGTGCCGAAGACGTAGAGGTGGCTGAAGCCGAGCTCGCTCAGCATGCGCACCTCGCGCCGGAAGGTCTCCTCAATCAGCTGTTCGCCCTCATCCCAGGGGATCTCGCAGGAGACCAGGACCGTCTGCGGGTAGCGGGCCATGGGCTCACCTCCTGGGTTCAGGCTAGCGCAGCCTCGGGCGGCGTGTGGATCGGCAGGGCGCCGGAGCGGTACTCGGCCTCCCAGAGCCGCACTATCTCGTCCACATACTGGTCTACGGGCCGGTCGATGCCATGGGCGCGCATCAACTGGGGCAGCCAGTGGCGGCCGTAGGCCACGTGCTGGCGTTCGTCGGCCATGTCGTAGCTGAGGTACTGGGTCGAGAGCCTGTCGCCGGCATCGCGGTAGGCGGCGAGGTGCTTGCGCCTATAGGGGAAGACGTGCTTCTCATTGCCCATGGTCAGCAGACAATACTGCGTGGCCGGGTCGTACTGGCTGCGCCAGGCGTAAATCCGCGTATTCTGGGGCACGCTAGTGTAGTCGAACCCGTGCTGGGCGAGCCACTCGATCCCGAGGCGGCAGTGGCGGGTCTCGTCGTAGCAGTGGCGAGCGCTGTTGTAGATGAATTCCCAGGGCATGGTCGGTGAGAGGTACAGCACGAGGGCCACGGTCTCGGCGGCCAGCATCTCCTGGCTGTAGCTCTCGAACTCTTGTAACCGCTCGCTCGCGAAGTCGCCTGCCTGGATGAGCTTGCCGGGGTTGCGGTTCGCCAGGCTGAAGCGCTCGTCGCGCGCGGCCTCGCGGGGCGGCACGAAGGCGCGGCGGCAGGTAGGGGCCGCCGGGGCGGGCGGGCGATCCGCCAGGCCGGTTATGCCCCCGGCCGCGGCCAGAAGCCCGGCGATGTAGCGCTCCCACTCGCCGGGTGGATGGCCCGCCAGGGCCTCCGCACCTGTGGCGACGTGCTCCTCCTCGTCGAGCAGGATGTGCCTGAAGGCGTAGCGAGTTGGCGCATCGGGGTTGGCGAATGTCTGGGCCATGTGCCAGCCGTAGGCCTCGATCATGGCGGGCTTGAGCACCCGCAGCAGGCCAGCAAGCAGATCCTGGGCACTCGGGGCATGGATGACCTCGGCCATCAGCCCGATCAGCGCCGGGTCGTCGGGATCACGGAAGGCGGGGGTCTGGATCTCGCGCAGGCGCTGGTAGAGTTGCTGGACGTGCTGGGCGTCCTCCCAGATCAGCCGGCCCATTAGCAGCTTCAGTTCCATCTGGGGCGTGGCGGGCAGCCAGCCGGCCAGGGCACGCAGCAGCTCGTGCTCGACAAAGCGGTACCGGTTGAGCAGCTGCTTGTTTTCGGCGAAGTCAACCTGCTCCTGGGGCGTGACGATGCTCATGCGCCTCCTCCGAGCTGGTACAGCCGGACGGCACCACGTTGCACCGCCGGCACATGGGTCTCTGGTTAAGAAGTCATCTTGTACTACAACTATACCACGCGCGCGAATTTGCTGTCAATATGGTTGACAGTGGCCGGCGCTTCTGGCATACTGGTCCTATAAAGATACCAGCTCAGAGAGATTGAACGTGCGCACGCTCGAGCCACTCTCGCGGGACACCCTCACCAGGCAGGCGACGGACACGATCCGGCGCTTCATTCTCTCCGAGGGACTATCAGCGGGGGCGCAGCTGCCGAGCGAGCGGGAGCTGAGTGAGAGCCTCTCGGTCAGCCGCAACATTGTGCGCGAGGCCCTGAGCATGCTGGTCGCCGAGGGGCTGATCGTCAAACAGCCGGGGCGGGGCATCTTCGTCACCGAGTTCGACCGCGAGGCCGTCGCGCCGCAGATTGCTGTGTCGGTCGACTACCACGGGCGCAATGCGGCCGCGCTCAGCGAGGCCCGCGCCGCTATAGAGCTCGGAGCTGCGGGTCTGATCGTCCGGCGGATCAGCGACGCACAGATCCGGCGCCTCGAGGAGCTTAACAGCGCCCTGGAGGAAAACCTGCGCAACCGGCGCAGCAGCATCAAAGAGGATATCGAGTTCCACAAGGTGCTGCTCGAGGCGACCGACAACCAGGTGCTGATCGGGATGGTGCCGTTGCTCATCGAGCACTTTCGCCTGACGGTGCTGCACCAGCCCAGCGCGATCATCCATAACCCCGAGCGCATCGTCGTCGAGCACCAGCGCATCATTGACGCGCTACGCAGGCGCGAGCTCCAGCAGCTTCGCCAGGCCCTCGCCAACCACCTGCACGTCGCCGAGCTCGAGGCCTGAGCCCCGCCCGCGGCCCGGTCCGCTTGTCGCCAGGGCTACGGCGGCGTGATCCCAACGTCGGAATGCAGCGGCAATCTGCCCGCCAGCAAGACGGTCATATCTTCTGCGCCTGCAGGGCGCGCGGCGAGCGAGCCAGCGAGCGTTCAGCTGGCTTGACCGAACTGCTCGCCGCTCTACACAAGGACAGCGCATGATCTGCGGGATCTTGCCGGCCCTGATCACGCCCATGGACGATAGTGGGACGACGGTGAACTACGACAGCCTCGCGCGGCTGGTCAACCGGCAGATCGAGCGCGGGGCCAGCGGGTTCTTCGTCTGCGGCGGCAGCGGCGAGGGGCTGCTGCTCACCCCCGGCGAGCGCCGGCGCGTGCTGGAGACAGTGATCACGGTCGCGGCTGGGCGAGCGCGGGTGATCGCCCACGTCGGCGCGGTGGATACCGCTACGGCCGTCGGCCTGGCCGCCGAGGCGGCCGCCCTGGGCGCAGACGCCATCTCAGCCGTCCCGCCGATCTACTTTCGCGTGGACGACGAGGCGCTCGTTGAGCACTACCGGATGATCGGCGCGGCGGCCGGAGAGACGCCGCTCTTCCCTTACCAGATCCCGTCAGCCACTGGCGTGGACATCAACGCGCGGCTTATGGAGCGCCTGCTGTCGATCCCCAGCCTGGCCGGGATCAAGTATTCATCGTACAACCTCTACGATATGCGCAACATCATCGAGCTGGCGCCCGACCGGCTGAGCGTGCTCTCGGGGTTCGACGAGATCTGTCTGGCGGCCCTGAGCATGGGCGCCCACGGGGCCATCGGCAGCACCTACAACGTGATGCCAGCCACCTTCGCGGCGCTCGTTCAGGCCATGGCGGCCGGCAACCTGGAGGAGGCCCGCGAGCTACAGTTCCGCGCCAACCGCGTGATCAAGGCCCTGCTGACGGTGCCCCTGATCGCCGGCCTGAAGGCCCTGCTCAGCGATCAGGGCATACCGTGTGGCACCCCACGCCGGCCGCAGCGCCCCTTGACACCCGCTGAGTGGGAGCGGCTGCGTGTGGAGGTCGCGGCCGCCGGGCTTGAGGAACTGGAGAGCGAGTCCCTTCAGCGCCTCGCCGTCGGGGCCTGATGCGGTTGCCGCCTGGAATACCCAGGGCGTATCGGATTCCTGGTAGTCGCGGGAGCCGCGCCCGCTGCTGTCGGTTATGCAGGCGCCGCGCTCCAACCGGAAGGCCACCGGCCACGGCAGGAGCCGGTTGGTCGAGTTCGCACTCCCGGGAATGACGGGCTGCGCGCCACCACCTCGGTGTTGCCGATCCGTGCCGTCACAGGAACCCCCTTGTGGGACGGCTCAGACACGAGAGCGGTCAGGTGTCGTCGGAGGGGAGCGCCAGGCGCAGGCCGACCATGAACCCGCCGTCGACGCGCAGGGCGCTGCCGGTGATGTAGTCGGCGTCGGCACTGCACAGAAAGGCGACGGCGCGGCCGATGTCGTAGGGGGTGCCCATCCGCCCCCACGGGATGGCCCGCCCCGCCCGGGCGATCTCTTCCTCGCTTGCGAAGTGCCGCTCGCCCGGCGTGTCGATGTAGCCGGGGTTGACGACGTTCACGTTGATCCGATGGGGCGCCAGCTCGGCGGCGAGGGTACGGCCGAGCTGGTTGACCGCAGCCTTGGCCATGTTGTAGACGGAGCTCGTGGGGATCGCCAGCTCGGCCATGATCGACCCGATGATCACGATCTTGCCACCGCCCCCCTGGCGCAGCATCTGCCGGGCCGCGGCCCGGCAGGTGTGGAAGACACCGAACTGTGTCACCGCCAGGGTACGCTCGGCATGCTCCCAGCGCGAATCGACGACGAGCTCACGGATGGAGAAGGCGGCGTTGGCAACGGCGATATCGATCCGGCCAAGGCTGGCGGTGGCCTCCTCCACCATCGCCTCCACGCGAGCAGCATCGGACACATCGCCATAGTGCAACGAGGCCCTGCGGCCTAGCTCCCGCACCAGCCGCACCGTCTCCAGCGCATCAGGGCTGTCGCCACCATCGGGCGGCGACAGGTCGTTCACGGCGATATCGGCCCCCTCCTCGGCGAGGCAGAGGGCCACCCCGCGGCCGATCCCGCGTCCAGCCCCGGTGATCAGGGCTGATCTCCCGGCAAGTCGCCCGCCCACGTTAGCGCACCTCGACGATCAGCTTGATCTCCACGGCGTAGTTCAGCGGGATGGTCATCCCGACGGCGCTCCTGGCATGACGCCCGGCCTCGCCGAAGACCTCCAGTAGCAGGTCGCTGCAGCCGTGGATCACGCCGGGCGTATCGTCGAAGCCAGGCGCCACGTTGACCATGCCCAGCACTTTCACCACCTGTTTGATGTTGTCGAGGCTGCCGACCAGGGCCCTGACGGCCGCCAGGCAGCTGAGGGCGCACATCCGGGCCGCCTCGTAGCCCTGCTCGACGCTCAGGTCGGCGCCCAGCTTCCCCTTGACCTCGACATCGCCCAGACGCGAAACTTGCCCGGAGGTGAAGATCAGGTTCCCGCTTCGCACTGCCACCATGATCTTGCCGGCATTCGCCTCCACCGCAGCCAGGCTGTAGCCAAGCTCGCGCAGTCGCTCCTCGTAGCTCATCGTATCGCTCCTTGACACCTGGCTGCGGCGGGGGGCCACCGTGGATCACGGGCTTGTCAGCGCAGGGCGCCCCGTGCCGCCACCGGCCAGACAACCTCGACCTCGCCCGCCCGTACGCCGACGATCTCATTGAACAGATTGCTGACCACGCAGCAGTGGTTGGGGATGATCGTCACCCGATCGCCTACGCTCGGCCGCCGTTCGCAGCGGCTGAGATCGAACTGCCCATGTTCCTCGGAGAGGCTGTATAGCCGGGCCTCGGGGTACTCCATGCACATACCGTAGCCCTCGAGCCCGAGCAGGTCCGACGAGAGCGTTTTGCTGCCGCCGTCGATCACGGCGCGGTCGGCCGTGGGCCGGCTCACCACCGTTGTGAGTACGGTCAGGGAGCAGCGCTCCAGGCTGATCGCGCCCGCCTTGAGGGTGTAGCGATCGCCGTAGATGTACATCCCGGCCCGATGCTCCGTGACCTCGGGGCAGCGGTGGGCCTGCCACATCTGGGGCGTGCCGCCGCCGCTCACCCGATCCACGGCCAGCCCGTGGGCAGCGATCTGGCGCGCGGCCTCGCGCATGAACGGCCCCGTCGCATCAGTCGTCGGGTAGGTCATCAGTCCGCCAAAGCGCAGCCCCGGCGCCCGGGCGATCAGCAGGGCCAGCTCGGCGGCCTCACTGGGGGTCTGCGCGCCGCAGCGCCCTAGCCCCGTATCGCACTCTACCAGGACCGGCAGCTCCAGCCCGGCCGCCGCCATCGCCCCCGAGAGCCCCCGCACAACATACTCCGAGTCGGCGGTGACGCTGATGCTGGCCCGGCGGGCCAGGGCCACGAGGCGCTCTAACTTGGCACCTCCGACGATGTTGTAGGGAATGAAGATGTCGGCAATCCCGGCGTTGGCCATTACCTCGGCTTCGCCGAGCTTCTGGCAGGTGATCCCCACGGCACCCGCAGCAAGCTGCATGTGGGCGATCTGTGGGATCTTGTGGGTCTTGATGTGGGGCCGGTTGGCGATGCCGTGGCGGTCGAGGTAGGTCTGGAAACGGGCGATGTTCGCCTCCAGGCGGTCGAGGTCGACCACGGCGACAGGGGTGTCGAGATCTGCGATCTGCATGGCTAGCCGAGCCCCAGCAGCGCGAGGGCGTCGCGGTGGATGAGCGCCTCGATCGCCTCTGCGGGCACGCGCGGTAGCCCGGTGCCCTCCACGATGGCATTCACCCCCCGCAGCTTTGTGATCGTCTCCTCAACGGTCGTGACGGGGAAGTCGGTGCCGAAGAGCAGCTTGTCGAGCACCTTCCACTCCATCGCCTTGACCATCTGCTCCCAGAAGGAGAAGGGGCGGTAGAAGGTGGCCGAGATGTCGGCGTAGACGTTCGGGTGCTTGCGGATCACCACGCAGGTGTCAACCTGCCAGGGGTGGCCCACGTGGGCCATGATGATCTTGAGCTCGGGGTAGCGGATGGCGATCTCGTCCATGAGCAGCGGATGGGAGAGCCTGATCGGGGCCTCGCGCACCGGGGACGTGCCCTGGTGGAACAGGATCGGCAGGCCGTAGCGCTGGGCGCGCTCGTAGATCGCCAGCGCCCGGGCCTCCAGCGGGTCGAAGTTCTGATAGTTGGCGCCGAGTTTGATGCCGCGCAGCCCCAGGTCGCTCCGGCAGCGTTCGAGCTCATCCAGGCAGGTCGCGTCGTGGGGATGGAGGGCCATAAAGCCGATCAGCCGGTCCGGGTAGGCCCGCACAAAGGTGGCGGTTGCGTCGTTAAGGTTGCCCGCGTACCAGTCGGCGCCCGACTCAGCGATGCCGTCGTAGCGGGAGCCACCGGGGTGCCAGGCGATCCCGAAGACGATGGACTTGTCGGCGGGCCCCATCGCCTCCAGGTAGTCGGCCCAGCAGGTCGTCGCCTTGACGGCCCGGTCGGGTCGCCAGACGTGGTTCATCACCACCTGGTCCGCGGGCACGGGGCCGCGGTAGGCCGGCGTATGGGTATGGACATCGACGATCATAAGCTCACCTCCCGAGGCTAAAGAGCTGCGCGGCATTGCCGTAGAAAAGGTCTTCGATCTGGGCGTCGGTCAGGCGCAGCCGACGGCACGCGAGGGTCAGGGCGCGTAGCGACTCGAGGCCAACCAGGACGGGCCGCACGGCGCCGTGGCGCTCGACTACGGTGGGGCCATCGGCGTAGAGCCAGTGGAACGAGCTACCGATCGCTACGCAGCGCCCGCGCAGGTGGCTGACTGGGAAGTCGCTGCCGTAGAGCAGGCGCTCGTGGCCGAAGGTGTCAACGATCGCCTCAAAGCCGCCGGCCTCGGTGACGGCGCTGGTGTCGAACCAGAGGTTGGCGAGGCCAGCCAGGGCCGAGACCCCCTCGATAGTGTGCCAGGGGTTAAAGCCGCGCCCGGCGTGGGCGAGGATCATGCGCATGGCGGGATAGCGCTCGCAGTAGCGGCGCACCGCCGCCTGGTTGAGCGGGTCGGCCAGGGCCCGATCGCGCACCAGGTGCACGGTGACGGTCAGGCCCTCCTCGTGAGCGACGCGGGCCAGGGCCTCGGGGAAGTAGGCCTCGAGGGGCGCCTGCCAGGTCGGGCCATCGGTCGTGGCCATGGTGTGGTAGGGCTTCAGCCCGACGAATCCGCCCTGACGCACGCGCTCGCGTACCTGATCGGGGTCGTCGTCCGGGGCGACGACCAGCTGGGGGAGGGCGGCCAAGCCGTGATCGCGCCCGGTGAGCGTCTCGGCGGCCACGAAGGCGTTGTTGGAGGCGCGGTCGCCGGTGAAGGCCAGCCCGAAGAAGAGGCCACCGACGGTGCGCCCCTGGCCGTGGAGCCAGCTGATGTCCTGCGTGAAGCGCCCCAGCCCGACTTCGGCGGGCGTCGCAGCAAAGAGAGGCGGTGGACCCCCGGGGCCGTAGTGGGCGTGGCGATAGAGGTGGGCGTGAGCGTCGAAGATACGCTCGGGCAGGAGGGGCGCGATGGTGCGCTCGAACAGGTCCTGGTCGTCCTCGGTCAGCTGCCAGTGCATCATAGGCTCACGGCTGAAAGGTGCGACATCGCCTGCGCCGCTCTGCGGCGGTAGGTGCGCGCTCCCTGGTCTTTCCTCCCGCATCCTTGCGGAGATAGCCGGGGCCGTACTAGCCCCACGCCCACCGCAGCAGGCGCAGCCAGTTGCCGTGGCAGATCGCGGCGATGTCGGCGTCGCTGTAGCCACGCCGGGCCAGGATCTCGGGCAGGAGCTGCAGGTCGGCGATGGTGTCGAGATCGTGGGGCGACTGCTCGCGCCCAAAGCCGCCGTCCAGGTCGGTGCCGATCGCCGCGTGCCGGCTGCTCCCCGCGAGCTGGCAGATGTGGTCGATATGGTCGACGACCCGCTCGAGGGGCACGGGCGGGTTGTCGGTGGCGCCCACGATCCAGCCAGGGTGGAGCATCCAGGTGTCGAGGGCGACACCGACCACGCCGTCGCGGGCGATGATCGCCCGCAGCTGCTGATCGCTGAACTGGCGCTGGTGCGGCACGAGGGCGCGGCAGTTGTTGTGGCTGGCCAGGACCGGCCCGGCAAAGCGCTCCAGGGCCTGCCAGAAGGCCGGGTCGGACAGGTGGGTGAGGTCGAGGGCGATCTTTAGGTGCTCCATGGCGGCCAGCAGATCCCGGCCTGGCCCGCTGAGGGGAGCCTCGGTGCCTGTGCCGCCGGCGTAGCGCCCGGGCCCGTAGTAGGCCAGACCGATGACGCGCAGGCCGAGCTCACGCCACGCCGACAGCTCGTCGGGGTCGAGAATGGGGTCGGCACCCTCCATGCTGATCACCAGCCCGGGCGGCGGGGATGGGCCCGCCGGCGCATCCTCCCAGCGCTCCCAGGCCGCCATGTGATCGTCGAGCTCGGCGCGGTCGGCGATCACTCTGGCATGGCCTGTGCGCTCCAGCGCGCGGTAGTAGGCCAGTTGGCCCCGAGCGACAGCGTTCGACTGTGCCGGCGAGGGATAGTCGATATGGGGCACGTGGGTGCCGGTGGAGCGGGCGATCACGGTGGCGAAGCAGAGGGCCACCCGGCCCTGGCGCAACTCGGGCAGGGCGACCGTGCCGAGGGCGCGGCCCTTGCCGGGCATGCCGCCCTCCATCGTGCGGATAGTGTGGGCCGGGCGGGTCAGGTCGCGATTCCACTGCAGGGCATTCCAGGCCAGGTCGAGATGGGCATCGACAATCAGCATGCGGGGCTCCTGCGCTATGGCAGCGCGACCTGGTGGCCAGTGAGCAACTCGGGGGCGCCCTCGGTGACGAGCACGGCGTGCTCAAGGCGCACGGCGGTCTCGCCGGGCAGGTAGATTCCAGGCTCGAGCATCAGGACCATGCCTGGCTCGAGGGCGAGCCGGTTGTACGGCACGATGCGCGGCTCCTCGTGGGGGCTGGCGCCCACGCCGTGGCCGGTGTGATGGGGATAGATGGGATAGCCGGCGCTGGCGATGAACTGTCGCACCTGGCGGTCGATCTCGCCGGCAACGACACCTGGGCGGGCCAGGGCGATCGCCAACTCGAGGGCTTCGAGGGCGGTGCGGTGCATGGCGGCCTGCCGCGCGGAGGGCGCGCCGGCGTAGTAGGTCGCGCAGCTATCGGACCAGTAACCGCCGAGCTGCGTGCTCAAGTCCACGATGAAAGAGTCGCCCGGGCGGATGGGCCAGGTGCCGGGCCAGCCGCCGATATTCATGTCCCGGTAGCCGACCGTGCAGTCATTGCCGACGGCGACGCGCTCGCCCGCAGCGGCCTGGATGGCGCCCTCGATGGCGTTCCAGACATCGATCTCGCGGCTTCCGGGGCGCACAGCGGCAGCGGCAGCCCGATGGCCAACGGCCACCAGGTCGAAGTTCGCGCGCAATTTCGCCAACTCCTCGGCGGTCTTGCGGCGGCGCAGGGGCTCGAGCCAGCCGTCGATGGGCATGAGGGCCTCGCGGGTCGCCAGGGCCTGGGCCAGGGCGGCGGGCAGGTCGGCCAATTCGGCGCCGACCGCCCCCCTGGCAGCATCGGCGGCGGTGGCGGCCCGTAGGGCCTCGGCGAGCCCCTCCGCAGCGGCAATGGGCGCCTCGATGGTGTAGCCGGGGTAAGTGACCAGGGGCAGGCCCGTGGCGTCCGCTGCCACGGCGTGGGCATCGAGCACGATCAGCGTGAATGTACCCCCGGCGTACCAGACGAGTGGCGGGCCGCCGGCGAAGGGGCTCGGGCCAAGGTTGACCGGCGGGGCGAAGCCGGTGAGCCAGAGCACGCTGGCGCGGCTGGCGAAGAGGGCGCACTCGACCCCACGGGCGGCGAGCAGCCTGTGGGCGCGCTCACGCTGCTCAGCGTGCATGGTCGCGCTCCGGGAAGACCTGGCGCATCAGGCGCAGCTCGAAGTCCATATGCTCCTCCATGGCGGCTCGTGCTGCGGCGGGGTCGGCCCGCTCGACCGCCGTCAGGATCGCCTCGTGGAGGGCAATCTCAGTGCGCAGGATGGCGCGCAGCTCATCCTCTCCCAGAGTGTTGAACTCGCTCTCGCGCAGACTCTGGGGCACTGCCCTGAGCAACGTCTCCACCACGGGCGGGAAGAAAGGGTTCTGCGCCAGCTCGGCCAGCCCGAGGTGAAACTCGAGGTGGGGGCCCGCGAAGGCCTGGGGGTAGGACGAGGCAAGGACGAGATCGCGGTAGCTGGCGAAAGCGCGGCGCAGGCGCGCCAGGCCCTCCTCGGTGGCGCGAGCGGCGGCCAGCTCGGCGACGGGGCACTCGACGGTGCGGCGTGCCTCGATGAGCTGCAGGCGCATGGCGCGCTGGAGCGAGAGGGGCAGCGTGGGCCCGTCGAGACTGGGCAGCAGACGCGCGATGCCCGGACTGACAAAGGAGCCCTGGCCGTGGCGGCTCTCTACCAGACCCATAACCACGAGGCCCTGGAGAGCCTCGCGCACGGAGGAGCGGCTGACGCCGAGCATCTCGATCAGCTGGCGCTCGGAGGGCAGGCGGTCGCCCGGCTTGAGCTTGCCGGCCTGGATCTGGCGGACGATCTGCTCGACGATCGCCTCGACGACGGTGACCTTGCGCGGGCGCTCCAGGATCAGGTCGGGCATGCGGTTGCCTCGGGCCACAGGTCCCACCTAGCGCAAGTCCGCGCAAGCAACTCGGGCATGAGCTTGTGAGACTCAGCAGAGCGGCGTGGCTGCGAATCTCCCAATCCCCAGAGCGCTGCCCGGATCGTGCGCTAGCCAGGTCTCCACGAATACTCGTTTGGTCTACTTGTCGGACCAGCATGAACTGTAGCACAAAGGCTACGAGCCGGCAACCGTGGCGCGTTTCTTCTGGCGAAACAGCAGCCTCTTGACAGCGAGGCAGGCCGGCCCGTACAGTAAGCGTATCCCAGTACCGGGGGCTAGCCCTCGCCATAGAGACGTATTCGCGCCCATTCACGGCGGCTCCTACTGTCCCTGGTGTCGTGCGCACCATTCGCCAGGAGGCAGGGATGGCGCATATGGCTTGATCCCGCCGGCAGCATTCTGGCCCGCTGGTCAGACCAGCATGATTTTCAAGCGAGTACCCGGTCCACAGTGAGCAGCCCCCAGATCTCGGCTTGCGACAGCGCCGTGTGCCCGCTGCTGATCGCTGTGGTTCCGACCCTGGCGCTCGCACAAGAGCTGAGAACCCGGAACCGGAGAACCGCAGAGCAGCTCGTCCTGATCGCTCCAGCCCCGCTCTTCCACACCCCAGGCTTGTGCAGCGCTCGATGGCCCAGGGAATGACGCGCTCGATCGGCGAAAGGGTGGCCTGGTGGATGTGCTCAATCTGTTCGAGCTCGAAGAGCAAGCGCGGGCGCGGCTCAGCGCGACGACATGGGCCTACTACGCTGGTGGCTCGGAGGACGAGCTGACAGTCGCCGAGAACCGTGCCGCTTTCCAGCGCATCAGGCTGCGCCCGCGCGTCCTGACGGACTGCAGCTCCCGGACACTGGCGATGGAGCTGTTTGGCCAGCGCCTGAGTCTGCCGCTCGTGCTCGCCCCCACCAGCCACCAGGTGCTCGCCCACCCTGATGCCGAGATCGCCACCGCCCGCGCGGCCGCTGCCGCCGGCACGCTGGCGGTGCTGGGCACCGGCAACCACTTTAGCGTCGAGGAGGTCGCGGAGGCCAGCGGTGGCGCCCCCTTCTGGTTCCAGCTCTACTGCTACGAGCCCTTCGCGATTACCGAGCGGGTCGTGTGCCGCGCCGAGGCAGCCGGCGCCTCGGCCCTGGTACTCACCATCGACGCCTGCTACCCCCCGCGCCGCGAGTCCACCATGCGCAGCGGCTTCAGCCTGACGTCCCGGGTGCGCCTGGGCAACCTGCGCGGAGTCGGCTTACCCGACGAACTGCTGACCCCGGACGGCGGGATCACGCCTGGCTTCCTCGCAACCCTTCGCCTCGCGCCACTCACCTGGCGCGATGTCGCCCGCCTGCGCGAGGTGACCGCGCTGCCCATCCTGCTCAAGGGAGTGCTCGCCGCCGAGGACGCGCGGCTGGCGACCGAGGCCGGCGTCGACGGGCTGATCGTCTCGAACCACGGCGCGCGCCAGATCGACGGCACCCTGGCCGCAATCGACGCCCTACCTGCCATCGCCGACGCGGTGGGCCAGCGGCTGCCCCTGCTGGTGGACGGTGGCGTGCGTCGCGGCACCGACATCGTGAAGGCCCTGGCCCTCGGTGCCCGGGCGGTGCTGATCGGCCGCCCGTACCTCTGGGGCCTGGCTCTTGGCGGCGAGAAGGGGGTTCGCCTGGTGATCGAGCAACTCCGCGAGGAGCTGGACTGCGCCCTGGCCCAGCTAGGCCGCCCTGATGCGAACGCGCTCGGGCGCGATGTTGTGGAGACCGGGCGCTGTGCGCACTGTGGGAGATAGGCTCATGCCCACTGTCTGTATCCCCGACCCGGTCGAAACCCTGGCCCCCTACGATGAAGAGCGCGCCGCGGCTGAGTCCTGCGGGGCAGAGCTGATCTTCGGCGACGGAACCACCCCCCTGCGCGACGCCGACGTGCTGCTGACCGTCGGGCTGATACCGATTGACGCGACCGCGATCGCCGGGCTGGAGCGCTGCCGGTTGATCGTGCGCTACGGCATCGGCGTCGACACGATCGACGTGGCCGCCGCGACCGCGCGGGGCATCGTCGTCGCCAACGCGCCCACCTACTGCGTCGAAGAGGTCTCGGACCACGCCGCCGCCCTCGCCCTCGGCCTCGCCCGGCGCGTGGTGGCCCTCGACCGCGCTGTGCGCGAACGAGGCTGGGCGGTGGCCCAGGGCGACCTGGCCGGGGTGCGGCGCATGCGCTCGCGCACGCTGGGGGTCGTCGGCATGGGCCGGATCGGCGCGGCCACCGTTCGCAAGCTGCATCCTTTTGTTGGGCGCACCCTCGGCTATGACCCTTTCCTGGCCCCCGCGACAATCGAGGAGCGGGGTGCCGATCCGGCCGACCTGGAGACCCTGCTGCGTGAGTCCGACATCGTCTCGCTCCACGTGCCGCTGAGCGAGCACACCCGCGGCCTGATCGGCGCCGACGCCCTCGCCCTGATGCGCCCGACCGCCCTGCTGGTCAATACGAGCCGGGGTCCGATCGTCGACGAGGCGGCCCTTGCCCGGGCACTGAGCGCGGGGCGCCTCGCCGGTGCAGCCCTCGACGTCGTCTCCAGCGAACCGCTGCCGACTGACTCACCGCTGCTGGCCGTTGACCAGCGCCGCCTCATCCTGACGCCCCACGCGGCGGCCTCGTCTGACGACTCGCTGGCGGACCTGCGTCGCGAGGTGTTCGACGCCATGCGGGCGGTCCTGGCAGGCCGCTGGCCCGGCGCCGTCGTCAACCCAGATGTCGTCCCGCGAGTGCCGCTGGCCCGCGCATGATCTCGAAGGAGGGCCAGCGCTCCATTGACATTCCCCCGGCCAGGAAGGTATACTGGTTCAACCTCTGAACCAATCTGCGGCCCCTCAGCTCACCCCGGCGGACCTGGCGTACCCTGTGCAGGAAGGAAGCACCATGACCAGACGCACACCCAACTGGACGATCGTCGCACTGACGATCATCGCGGCCCTGCTGGCCGCCTGCGGCGGCGCCCCCGCCGCCCCGGCGCCAACGGCCGCGCCCGAGCCCACGGCGGCCCCGACGGCC